>NZ_JBRIQN010000092.1:0-12730 GCF_052981855.1 Micromonospora sp. LZ34 | reverse complement strand
GGAGACCTCGCTACTTATCGATCACCGACGCGCCGGAATCTCCTCGCCCACCACCGCCGACTTCGACACACGACCTAGGCGTGTGGTGTTGGCAGCCAAGTGCACGCGGCGACGGCCGGCGCGGGATGCGATGCGTCAAGCTGTGGATGTCGATGGCTCGACCAGGTGAGCGTCCCGCCCGCTGGTGGGGAGAGAGTTGATGGCGCGGCTTCGTGGATGTCCCGTCCGGCCGATGTCTACTGTGGTCGCTGTTGTGGATCTTCCCTGTCAAGCAGGTGCTCGGGCGTTGGCCGTCGCCGTTGAAGCGCCCCGGGTTCTGTGGAGACTAGAGATGTGACGACGAGCCGGATTGACGAGCAGGGTTTGCCTGAGCTGCCGCCTGAGGTAGTCGACCGAATCGTTGATGAGTTGTCCTCGCGAGGTGAGAAGGCGGTCACGTGCCTGCGAACCGCAGCCGCGTTGATCAAGCAAGCGGTGGACGACGATCGTGGGCTTCGTTTGGCTGAGAGCGCCGGATACAACCTTCGCGAAGCACTTGACGCCGTGGTCACTGGACGTCCCCCAGTCAGCGGCGGCCTATCCGCGATCCTGGAGGCATGGGCGCGTTACCAGTCGGAGGTGGCCCAGCCCGACGCGGACATGACCGCGTCGTTGAGCGCGTTGGAGGATGCGCTGCACCGCGTCGCGGAGAACCGGGACCGAAGCTCGTACCACGCTGCGCGTCTGCTGGGTTATCTACGCGACAAGACTGGCGTTGATCCTCTTCAAGGGGAAGCGGACCCGATTGGCGAGTACAACCGACTGCGAAACGACGCGAACACGGCCTTGCACGCGGAGTCGGCGCTGGACGCGGTGACGGCGCTGTACGACCGGACAGTGGCTTGGTTCATCCGGATGTTCACACCGCCGGATGCGGTGGTCACCGCGATCAGCGAGCTGGCCGCTGAGCCGTGGCAAGGCGTAGAGCAGATTGGCAAGCTGCGGGAACTGGCCACGAACCCGCACCACCTGAGATTGTTCCTCGGACGCCTCACCGACCCCGCCTGGCTCAACCCCGTGTACGACGCGGGCCTCCTGAAACTGCCGCAGCCCGATACGGCCTGGCCGGCAGCTAGCCTGCTGGAAGGGCTCGGACGGAGCTCCCCAGATGAGGTGGCCGGCCTGCTTGAACGCATGCTCGCCGACTCCAACGCATTGCGGCAGGATCGGCGGCTGGGTGCAAGGTTCGAATTGCTTCGCGTGGCGTCGCAGATCGGGGCGGCTGGACACTCGGTCGTAGCACGGATCGTCGAGCTGCACGCCAACGTTCGGGCCGTTAGGGCGCTCACGTTCGGGGTGGTCAAGCGCGCCGACCCAACAGATCCGGTAATCCTCCGGGCGGCGGATGCGATGTTGAGCGGCGAGCCGTTCGACCGCGACGACTACTACGCCGGTGCGGTGCTCGACCGGCTGGCAGCCGGACTTGACGCCGGCAACGTCGCTGAGCGCACGCGGATGCTGTCGGCCAAAGTGCGTCGGCTGGCGCGTCACCCCGACATGCGGTTCGTCGCGCTCGACATCGCCCGGCTGACAGCCGACCTGGGCGAGGAGCGCGGTTACCTCGCCAAGGTCACGCACTACCTGGCTCGCATGCTGTCACGTGCCCGTGAGCTCGGCGTTCCAACCGCAGATCTGCTCGACTGGACGAAGAGCATCCCCGGTGCGATCGGCGAGCGGATCACCTGCAGGATCCTGGCGGAGGCAAACGACGTCTCCCTGCAGGACAAGATCGACCACATCACTCAGCGCTTGGCGTCCTCGACTTGTACGGGCGACGATCGCGACCTTGTCACCAGCGTGCTCAACGACGATCCGGAGGCGGATGCGCTCGCCGCCTGGCACAGGGCGCTAGGAACGCCCTCCGCCGCGCCGGAGAATCCTGCGTCTGCATTGCCAGACGACTGGGCGCGGGCGTGGCGATGGTCCATGGTGCTACCCGCATCCCTGCTCGCAGAGTGGCGGGAGCCCATAGCCCAAGTCACCGCCCGGCACGGTGAGCCGGATCCGCAAGCCCTTGACCGCAGGAGCGAACGATTCGAGCTGCGCACCGGCCAGTCTGCCCACAGCGAAGACGAGTTGACTGCGCTCCCAGTCATCGAAGCGGCTGAACTGATCGCAAGCTGGCGCCCTGACGCGGCCAGCGACGCGAGGATGCTCGGAGCGCGGGAACTCGCCCGAACGCTGGAAGCTGTCGTGAAGGCCAACCCCGATAGGTGGTCGATAGACCCAGTCGCAGTCGTCACGGCCCTTCACGAGCCGGTTTACGTGCTCCACTACCTTCGCGCCCTCACCGACCTGGCCGGCGAGATCACGCCCCGCGCGCCGCAGATCCTCAATGCAGCAGAACTGGCGCGGACCACCCGATGGGAACCCGCTCTACTGGGGCGGGACGACTTCGACTTCGAGCCCGGCTGGCACAACGTCGACACCACCGCCGTGGACCTACTCGCGGCCCTCGCCAACAAGAGCGCAGACCTGACCGGGCATCTGGAGACGGCATGGGCATGGGCCCTCGAACTGATCGACTGCATACCAGACGCAGACGACGACGCAGGCGAGGTTGAGATTTCGGGTGGCGATTCGGACGCCCTGTTCCATGCGATCAACCATCCGAGAGGCCGTGGACTTCAAGCAGTGCTCGCCCTCGCCGGGTGGGAACGTCGTCAGACCGGGACCATCAGGGCCGAATTCACGCAGCTTCTCGACGAGCTCGTCCGGATGCCCGGACGTGTCGGGATGCAGTACAGGGCGATTCTGGTAGAACATCGAGTGTTCCTCGAGGCAGTCGCGCCCGCGTGGCTTGAGCAGAACACCCCAACGTTGTTCAGCGACGATGACCGCGGACGTGAGACGTTCGATCTGACGCTCAAGTATGCCCGACCGACCTCATGGTTCTATAGGCACTTCCGGAGCCAGATATTCGCCGCCGCCCGAAGAGGCGCTGTCAACGCCGTTGGCTGCCTGCTTGTCGGGGCGCTCAATGGGGAGGACGGCTACTCCAGCGACACGATCATCGAGGGCCTCCGCGGCGACACCACGGCGCTGGCCAGTGCCGCTAACGAGATCGCGTACTTGGTGCAGTCCAGTCAGCCGGGCACCCCCGAGCTAGAGACTGCCGTCACGTTCTGGCGCGCGTTGCTCGAAGCTGACCGTCGGGTCGTTCCAGCCGAGGCGCTGCAAGCATCCGGCCGGTGGGCGCTCGTGACCGGTCTCTCCGATGACGTCTGGACGGAGCAAACGGTTCAGACTCTCGAACTCACCGGCGGGGCCATCGACCTGCCGATCGAGGTGGCGGATCGCTGCAAGGCCGCAACCTCGTCAGGCGATAGCACCAAGATCCTCCTGCTTCTGCTCGGCCAAGGCGAGCCGTGGGAACAGGACTACGTCGCGCGTGCTGGTGTGGAGAAACTCCGGACCCTCGCCCGACGGCAGGTAGACGAGAGCTTCTGGCGCCTGCGTACCAGGCTGATCGAACTCGGATACCACCAGGCTGCAGACGTCACGCCAGCCACCGGTCCTGGCCCCAACGATAAGTGACAGCCTCGAGTTGCGGGCCAACCGCCGATCCCCGTACGACGAGCAACGACGCTCTACGCCGTCGGAAGGCCGGCGACGCCGCCGACGTGCGCTGCGGCACCGGCGGCGGGTTCACCGCAGCGGCCGGTGGTTGGGCGGGACTGCGCTTGCGCTGGTCATGCGCCGAACCCCGGTGACGGGCGGCATACGAGCCAGGGCTCGCAGGAAGTCGATCTTTCGGAATCCGGGCCTGCGGGCCAGGGCGTGTTCGACCTGCGCCCGGACGGTGCGGTGCTGTTTGTTCGGGTCTGCTGCCAGCCGGCAGCCACGCCGCGCAGATGGAGGATCAGCTAGGGTTTGCGGGCAACGCCGGCCCAGTAGTAGGCGGCGTGCGGGTCGGCGGGTTTGCCGTCGGCGGGTTGCCATTCCATCACCGGCACGACTCCCGGTTCGACCAGTTCCCAGCCGTCGAAGAACCGGGCTACCTGGTCGCGGGTGCGGGGTACGAGGGTCATGCCGCTGTTAACGGCCGCGGCGACGGCTGCGGACATGGCGTCGGGGTTGAAGTCGCCGGTCGGGTGGGTGATCGCCACGTAGCTGCCGGGTGGCAGGGCGTCCATCAGCACGCGTGCCTTGTGCCACGGGTCGTCGGCGTCGCGCAGCAGCATCAGGATCGCGATCATCGTCAGCGCGACCGGCTGGTCGAGATCGAGTGTCTCGCGCAGCGTCCGGTGGTTGAGGATCATCTCCGGCTCGCGCAGGTCGGCGTGGATGTACTCACTTCGTCCCTGCTCGGTGCTGACCATCAGGGCCCGGGCGTGGGTCAACACGATGGGGTCGTTGTCGACGTAGACCACTCGGGTGTCGGGGGCGATCTGCTGGGCGATCTCGTGCAGGTTCGGCCTGGTCGGGATGCCGGTGCCGATGTCGAGGAACTGCCGCACACCGGCCTGGCCGACCAGGTAGCGGGCCACGCGGTGCACGAAGTAGCGGTTCTCGGCGGCCATGGACCGGATCGTCGGGATCGCCGCCACGAGGGCTTCAGCGACGGCGCGATCGGCGGCGAAGTTGTCCTTGCCGCCGAGCCAGTAGTCGTAGATCCGCGCCGAGTGCGGCACCGTGATGTCGATTCTGGGCGGCGATGTCTGCCGCTGATCTGCCACAGCCTCGTCACCGTGCCGCACGGACACCTCCTACAAAGGACAGTCGTTGGGCGAGCGGCGCTCAGCCTAGCCCGACACGGACACCGGCCGCATTCCCCCGCGGCTGTCGAGGGCAACCTCCGGCGGGCGTTCGACCGCAACGTCAATCCCCTCGACCGGTTATGCGGCCCGGGCTTCCAGGGCGTCGGCCGTTGTTCGCTCCCCAGTCGATGGGTGGGCGCCAGTCGCAGACGGAGTGTCGGCGGCGCCGTTTGTTGAAGTCGGTGATCCAGGCGGTGGTCTTCAGGTGGGCCTCGGTGCGGGTGCGGAAACTGGTGGCGGTGGGCGTACTCGACCTTGATGGTGGAGAAGGTGGCCTCGGCGCCGGCGTTGACGAGGCACGGTCCGACTTGGTTCATCGCCTGGCGTGCCTGGCAGCGGGCGCAGGTGCGGGCGAAGTCGGCCGAGGTGCACTCGTTTTTGCTGCCGCGGTCGCTGTGGAACGTCACGTCGGCGACGTCGCTGCGGTGCGGCTGCGCCACCGGCCCAGCGCCGAACATCAACGGCCATGGTCAACGCCGCCACGACCAGACCGGCGTCATAGCGCTCGCCTATCGCGGCGGCTCATCGCCGTGGGGTTTCGCCGCGCTCTCGCGGGTGGCCGCAGGCGGGCGGAACCTGGAGGGGGCCCGAGGGGGGGGGTGTGGTCCCGCCTGCCTGCGGCGGGGCCGCGCGGCGACACGGCTCCACTGAAGGGGCCGTCACGGCTGCGGGATCTGTTACGCCACAGGGCCGCGGTCTGAGCGGGTCACGTCCGCGCCGGCGGCATGCGGGACGACGATCGCGGACTCGTCTCTGCAGCCGCCGGGGCGTTTGTCATCGAAGCGGCGTGCGCCATCGAGGGACGGGGCTCGGCGACCGGCAGGCTGAGGGCCACATGGGCGGCTGTTCGTGGAGTTCGGCCGACTGCTCCCGCTCAAACGCCCCAGCCGCTGCGCGAGGGGTGGCTTTCATTCGCCATCGTGGCCTTGCCGACGTTCCATCATGCCGGATCGGCAGGTCGTTGCCGGCGGGCAAGTTCTCCCTGGTCACGGCTTGGGTAGCGGTGGACCGCGTCAGGTGGCGCCGGTCGGCGGAAGGGGATCACGGCCGTGAGTGAGCTGACCGCGCACCTGGACCTTCCGGTGGGTCCTGACGCCCTGGCCGCAGCGCGGCAGGCGGTCAAGACCGTGCTGACCGGATGGGGATTCCGGCATCCGGAGTGGGTGGGCGATGCGGTGCTGGTCGCCGACGAGTTGGTAGCCAACGCGGTGCGCTACGGTGGCGGCTGCCTGCGTCTGCAGCTCAACGCCCGTGACGGCGACGTGACGATCTCGGCGGTGGACGGCTCGGCGGTGGTGCCGCGCCGCCGGGACCCGGACGGCGACGGCGGCCGGGGATTGGCCATCATCGAGGCTGTGTGCCACGCGTGGGGTGTGGACAGCCTCGACGACGGCGGCAAACGCCTCTAGGTCCGCCTGGTGAGACCGCCCGTCCCGCCAGGTGGATAGCGCTGCGAGGTTTTCTGCTGTGACCACGCGGACGCAGGAGGACCGGGGAGCACTGGGGCGGACTCTATAGCACCCCGGCGGACTGGTAGCAAGACCCGGTGGCGATCCGTAGCGAATTGGGGGTTGACTCGACGGGGGTTGCCGAGGCGTACTGGATACACGTTCCCGCAGCGCCGGCCGGCGCGGTCGGCCACACAGCAGCGGGCAGGCACCCCACGACCGGGGTGCCTGCCGTTGTTCGTACCGACGCCGCGGGGCGTGGAGAGATAGGAGGCCCCACATGAAGGATCGTCTGTCGGCGAGTTGAGCCGCCGCACCACCTGAGCGCTTCTGCGCCGATACCAGTGGTGAGTTCTGATCTTTGTGGCTCGGCTTGGCCGTCCGCCCGATGTCCGCGCGTTGACCGCAGCCTGCTGTGCGGGTTGTGGCGACGCCTGCTGCCCTGGTGCCTGCCCCTGCGCGGGGTCTGGCGTGTTCGTTGACTCGACCATAGTGCCTTTTGTCGTCCCCTGCCCGCGAGGGGTCCGCCCGGCCGGGCGTCACCCGGCAGGGTCGCGCCTGCCCGGGAACTGACCCGAGCCGGGCAGGCGCGACCTGGGACGGAACCCTAACCACCTGAAGCCGAACCCTTCAACCACCTGTTTGGAGCAGAACGTGACCTCACACGACAACCCCCTGGAGGCGGCGACTGCCGTCGCGGCCCGCCCTCACACGACAACGCCGACCGCGGCCGTGCACGCGCCGCCTGAACCCAGGTGGTGGGCCGTTGGCGGCACCTGACCGGCGAACCGCCCGCTCACCTGTCCGTCCGGGCTTCGGACGGGAGCGGTGGGAGGACCGCGTCCAGGTGGCGATCATGTTGTTGATCGGCGGGGCGGCCGGCGCGGCGTCGTTCACGCATGTGCATGACGTCGCCGCCGGGCACGGCCAGCCGGGCTGGCTGGCCTGGGCCGACGCGATCGTGCTGGAGTTGATGTCGATCGCCGCCGGTCTGGAGTTGCGTCGCAAGCGGCGCCTGGGCCAGCCCGTCGTCTTTGCCGCTGCGGTGCTGGTGGTGGCGGTGTTGCTGTCGCTGGCGGCGCAGGTGGTGGAGGCGGAGGCGTCGGTGATCGGCTGGATCGCCGCCGCCCTACCGGCCCTGGGCTTCCTGGCGATGGTGAAGATCGCTCTCGGCCGCGCTGACCCCCACCCACCCCACCCGATCGACCAGCCCGAGCGTGGACCGGCGCTGACCGTCGACGCGCAGGTCCCGGACACCCACCCGCCGGTCCCCGTCACCGCCGCCGCGGTCCCGGGCTCCATCACTGCGGTCCCCGCCGTCGCGGACCAACCGTCGGCGGTCCCGGACCGCGCGGACACCGAGACGTCGACCGACGAGGGCGGTCCGGAGGTCGCCGCGTTGGTCCCGGCCGCCCGGACCGCCGCCCGCACCCTCACCGCCGAGGGGACCCCGCTGTCCCGCAAGGCCCTCGCCCACCAGCTCCGCGCGGACGGGCACCAGTTGTCCAACGCCACCGCCTCGGCGCTCGTGCGCGTCCTACGCGCCGAGGCCACCCCGCCCGCACCGGATCTGTCACCGCGGGAGGCCGCGTGACAGAACCCCGACCCGAGGCTTCTGTCAGACCGCGCCGTCGCTGTCAGGCCAGTCTCCGCCTCTACCAGGAAGCCCACGTGCTGACAGCACCTGACGAGGCCTGTCAGCGCGTTCCCGCCGGCCGTCCGCTACCTCGCAGCGGTCGGTGCGCACACCGCACACCCACCCGCATCTTCGACCTTGGAGCAACAACGATGATGTCGCAGTACAGCGATCACCAGCGTCGCCTGTCCCGTCACCGGCGAGACTCACACACACTCTCACCGCATTCCCACCCCGGGCCCGGTGCGGCCCGCCGTGTCGGAGTCAGCGTCGATCTCCGTTCTACCGTCCGTCTTGATCATGACCCCCACAACGACCCCCCACAGCCGCTCACAGCCCAGGTCAGGGCCGCTGTCAGCGGCTCGAGACCGCTCCAGACAGACCCTCCAGTCTCGGGTCTCCCCCCAGGGGCTGCCCATGCGTAAACACACACCGGCTGCCGATCCGCTGCTGCGGCTGCAGGCCAGCATCACCGCCCGCGACGACCGCCTCCTCGGCTGGCTCTACGACCACGGCGTGCTCACCACCGACCAGATCGCCACCGCCCTGTTCCCGTCCCTGGACTTCACCCAACGCCGGCTACGCCGCCTCACCGCCCTGCGGGCAGTGGACCGGTTCCGACCCAACAAGCCTGACGGAGGCTCCTACCCCTACCACTCTCCTGGACCAACTCGGCTACGACCACGTCCACGCCCAACGCGGACTTCCACGAGGCCGCCGGGACCAAGCTCGCCGCCGCAAACAATCGTTGACCAGCCGGCCGGACCTGCCGCACCTGCTCGGCGGCAACCAGGTCTTCATCGACCTCGCCGCCCACGCCCGCACCCACCCCGACACCGAACTGGTCCGCTGGCAGCCCGCATCCGCCTACCACGAACCCGGCACCCTCTACCGCGAAGGCGGCGACCCGCAGATCATGATCGCCGGGGCGACCGGTTTCCCCCGCCCGGACGGCGCCGGGGTGTGGACCGAGGACGGACGGTCCGTGCCGTTCTTCCTCGAGTACGACACCGGAGGCGAACACCTGCAGGTCCTCATCGACAAGGTCATCAAGTACGAGCGGCTGTACACGATGAGCACCTGGGCATGGCCGGTGCTGTTCCACCTCCCCTCCGCCCGAAGGAGGTGAACCTGCACCACCGCCTCGCCGCCGTCCCCGACCTGGCCACGGTCATCGCCACCACCACCGCCGAACTGCGCGCCGCACTCGGGGCCAGCCCCGCCGACCGGGTCTGGCAACTACCGGGGCGGCGCGGTGGCCGTCACCGCCTCATCGACCTGCCCTACACCGACACCCGCCACGACGACGAATACCCCACCCACGACCAGCCCGTCCCGGATGAGTGGGCTGCCTGATGAGGCGGGGGCGGAACACGCGGCGCGCGCGGCGGCCTTTAGGCCCCCACACGCCGCCGAACCCGCCAACCCGCCGGGCCGGTAGCCGTCGCCCGCGTACGGGAGCGCGTCGAGGCGACAGAAGCCGACTGCGCGTCGGACGGGAGCTGTCGGAGTCTGTCAGCCGCGTTGCTCGGCGACAGCGCCCGCGCGCGCATTCACACGGACGGCACGCCGCTGTGAGTCGCTGTGAGTGGCGAACGCTTCACTTCCACGGCCACCAGAGGTACCGTCCGCAGCCCACCACCGCACGCCGACCCGCCGCCGACTCCGGCCAGCGGAAGCCGTCGATCTCAGCAAGTTCCCAACTTCGAGAGGAGATGCCCATGGCCCCACACGTCGACCTCACGCCACGAGCCGTCCTGGGAGGGACATGGCCACACGCCGTGACCAGAGATTACGCGCGAACACACCACACCCGTCGCCGCCGACCCCGCCCACGCGGACAGCCGACGGCGAGGCCCCGACCGCACACCCCGACACGGACGCTCCGCTCCTGCAGGGGACGCTGTCGATGGCCCGCTACCTGACCGACCCCGACACCGAAACCGAGATCCAAGCCCTGGCCGCCGAAGCCGGCCTTCCGACGGTCGACCAAGCCGCCACCCTCGCCCGCCTGCTCCGTCTGCACCAACCCGCACCGCCACGCGCCGCGTGACCTGCGCCCGCCCTCACGGGGGGTGGGCGCGGCCCGCTTCACCCGCTAACGATCGTGCACGCGTTGCGTCGCTGCGGTCCCCTGTGTCGCGCCGCCCATGGTCTGCCACCGCCTTTCCGACGTTGGGACTCGGCGATGTTCAGAGACATCCTACGGCTGGCAAGGAGATGCCCAGGCTTCGGCACTTGGGCGGGCCGCTTATCGCTAGCCGCTGATCGATCGCTCATACACAGCGCGGTGCTTTCCCGGCCCCTTGTAGTCGTAGATCACGGCCACGCCAGCCTCGGTCGTGTCTCCGGCAACGTTGCTGAAGCCTAGAGCGAGCCACGTTCTGTGCGCGGCGTTGTTGTCGGGTTCTGACGTGAGGAAGAGGCGCCGGCATCCCCAGGCAGAGCCTTGCCGGTGAATTTCCTCTACGAGCGCCCGTGTGATCCCCTCACGGCGGTGGTCGGGGTGCGTCATCACGTCTTGCAGGTAGATCTGCGAGGGGTCGACCTGGCTTCGGAAGGCGATCACGCTTCCGGCGACCTGCCCATCGATGATGGCGAGTGGGCAGGTGTCGGCGAACAGCGTGGCGTAGAGCCAGTAGTCCGATGAGCCCCGGAGCCTGATGTACGGCTCTCCCAACGCCAGCAGTTTCTCGAGGTCGGGGATGCGATCGACCGTGAGCGGGGCGATGATCATGGGTGGTGTCCTTCGGTGAGTTTGATCGATGCGGCGAGGTCCCGCGCGGCGACGGCGGGGTCCAGGGAGTCGGTGACTCCGCGACCGACGACGAGGATGTCCCAGGAGCGTCGTCGGCTGGCTTCGACGTCGGTGGGTTCGAAGCCGCCGGAGACCGCGACCGGCAGCTTGGTCCACGATCTGATGAGTTGCGCCTGGTCGAGTGGGTGAAAGCCGGCTACGCCCAGGTCGATGTTTGTGGTGATGGCGAAGCCGTCGACTCCTGCGCGTTCCATGTCCTGCACCCAGCCCTGGACCAGCCGGCCCTCGGGCACGTCGATCATGACGGGGATGCCCAAGCGTCTGCTCGCTTCGGCTGCTGCGGACACGCTGGCGATGCTGGCGGGTCCGATGAGTAGTACGACGTCGGCTCCGGCTTCGGTCGCGAGGACCACTTGGTCGCGTCCCCAGTCTGCGGACATCATCTCGGCGACGATCCACGCACCAGGGGTTCGCTGCTTGACCGCGCTGATGGCTTGGACGCCGACGCTCTTGATGAGCGGGTCGCCGATCTCGATGAATTGCACACCTACGCTGGCGGCGGCCTGAGCGACGGCGATCGCGTGGTCGACGTCGCGGACGTCGAGCGCGACCTGGAGGGCGCGTCCGCCTCGGAGGCGCCGGAAGGCTTCCTTGCTGATGCCTGCGGCTGCGCTCGTGGCTGTGCCACGGTGTTCGAGCAGGTTGGCTTCGGCGCGTACGAGCCAGTCGGTCGAGGCGACGCCTTGACGGATCAGGGCCGGCTGGACGTTCGTGGGTGGCCGCAGGGCGCCGGTACGGATCTCGCGGAGCAGGCCGAACAGGGCACTGCGGGAGGAGTCCTCGTCCTGTAGTGGTTTCCTGCCGCACTTCAGTAGGAGTCGATGGGCGGCGACTCGCACGTTTCGAGGGCCATGGCGCCATGCTTCTTGGCCCCGGATGACAAGGTCGGCGGCCGAGTCTGCGTCTCCAACTCTGAAGGACAGCCCTTGGAGGAGACGTTCGCGGACATGCCAGTTGCGGTCGTCGAGGAGCGTGGGCAATAGGTGTTCCAGACCGGGTGCGGTCGACTGGCCGGCGGCTTCGGCGGCGGCGGCGCGGACTTTGTAATCGCGGTCCGCGGTCAACGACTCCATGATTGAGATCACCGTCTGCTGGGGGATCGCGTGGCCCGCTCGGATCCCCTCGGCGAGGGCGGCGCGGGCTCGCCAATCGGGATGGGCCAGGAGTGTCTTCAGCTCCTGGGAACTGCCGTCGTCGGCGGCGATGAAGACGTAGAAGTGTCTGGCGAGGAACACCGCATCCTCTACGGTGTCGAGTTGCGCGAGGCGGACGAAGTCGTGGACGGCCGCGACGGGCAGCTGCGTCTCGACGCACGCCACGATGTCGGACCATACTGCCGGGCCGAAGCGGCGCAGCACCCGCAGCATCCAGCGGGGGTACTCCCCGCCCAGCGCGGTAGCGGCTGCGTTGGTGTGCAGGAGGGCTCTGGCAAGCGGTAGGCCATTGTCGTGCAGGCATCGGGAGGCGCACACGCGCAGCACCTCGGCGGTGGTGAACGCCGGGCTCTCACCGGTGAGTTCGAGCATAAGGGGCAGCGTCTCGGTGATGCTGATCGACGGTGACTGGGCGACGGCGGCCAGCAGTTCCGGCGATGTCGCGTCCAAGCCCTGCAACAGGAATTCCAGGACGCCCCGCAGGTCGCCTGACGTGCTCGTGCGAGCGGCGAGGTCGTTGAGCAACTCGATGGTGATGGTCGAGCGTCCGTGGGCCTCGATGAGCTGGGCGAGCCACCGGGCGAAGAGATACTCACGGATGACGTCGTGATGGAACGTCAGGCCGCCGGACGGGCCGGACCGCACAAAGTGCTGGCACTGGTGCGGCGAACACGCCCGTCGACGATGATCAGCTTCGACCCGAACTGCCGTCCCTCAGTGACCAGCGACCCGATCGGTGCCCGAGAGAGGATCAACGCCTTTGTCAGATTGAGCGACGTCGTCAAGGTCAGCGGCGATGATCTGGACTGGATCTACCCGGGCCGCCCCTACCAGGAGGCGGGGCGGAGGTGGCTGGCCCTCGGCGCACACGTTGT
>NZ_JBRIQN010000091.1:0-13131 GCF_052981855.1 Micromonospora sp. LZ34 | reverse complement strand
GGAGACCTCGCTACTTATCGATCACCGACGCGCCGGAATCTCCTCGCCCACCACCGCCGACTTCGACACACGACCTAAGCCCCCGCCGACCTGATCGCGCCCGGCTGCGGCAGTCTGGGGCGGGACGCCCAGACAGTCGCCACGACGAACGGCCATCGGCGGACTGCCGCAGCGACGCCGTGTGGCGGTCTCAAGTCGGGCAACGCCAGGAGCCCACCACCCCACCGGCAGGTCGACACCCGGACACAGTAACGCTCACCCGACGTGAGGGCGATAGCACGGGCGTCGGCCTCAGCCCCTTCCCACCCGTCAGAGAGGGGCATGGGCGAGCGCGCCGGAGGCCCGCGAGT
This sequence comes from Micromonospora sp. LZ34, assembly GCF_052981855.1. Classification (NCBI taxonomy): domain Bacteria; kingdom Bacillati; phylum Actinomycetota; class Actinomycetes; order Micromonosporales; family Micromonosporaceae; genus Micromonospora; species Micromonospora sp. LZ34. The sequence continues at coordinate 12,781 of NZ_JBRIQN010000091.1, read as the reverse complement.
CCCTCTGTGGTGGTCGCGGCGCGGGCCTCTGACCTGCTGATGTGAGGTCGCGTAAGGCCGTGTAGGCATTGTCAGCCCCTCCCGAAACCTTCTGCGACCGCCTGCGGTCATACCGTCGACCCACTGACCAGTTGCGCAGGCCAGCGAGGCGACACAAATCAGGCTCGCACAATGCAGCTCGGCCCGGCCGATCGGGCCGGGTTCAGACGGGGACTTCGGCGCTGAGGACGATGGTGCGTTCCTCGGGCAGGTGAAGGAATTCGGCGTGGCTGGCGGCGTTGTGGGCGAGGGCGATGAAGAGGCGTTTTCGCCAGGTGGCCATTCCGGGCTGACGGGTGCAGCGCAGCGTGATCCGCGAGACGAAGTAGGAGACCTGGTCGAGGGTGATCCCTTCGGCGAGGGGGTGGGTGGCGGCGCGACGCAGGACCTCGGGGAAGTCGGTGGGGTCCTGAAAGCCGAAAACGGCGGTGATGTGGATGATGCCGTCGTTCGGGTCGCCGAGATCGTCGATGGTCAGGCGCTGCTCCCACGGGATGTGCGGGACGTTCGCGGTGCGACCGGTGACTATGACAATTTTCTCGTGCCGAACGTGGTTGTGCGCGACGTTCGCCCGCAGTGCCAGGGGGGTGGTCTCCTTGTTCGGGTGCGGGAACACGGCGATGCCCGGTACCCACGGGACGTTCGTGGCGTGCAGGGTGTCGATGAAGTCGCGGGGGGCCTTCGCGTTCGATCCGCCGGGCGGTGACGAGGTCGGCTCCGCGCCGCCACGTCAGCAGGGTGGTGAACAGGATGATCGCGATGAGCAGCGTCAGCCAACCGCCGTGGGTGACCTTGGCCAGGTTCGCGGTGAAGAAGGTCAGCTCGAGGCTGCCGAAGACGACCCCGAACAGCGCCAGTCGCCAGGTGGTCCAGCGCCACAGCACTCGCGCGACGACCAGGAACAGGGTCGTGGTGATCAGGAATGTGCCGGTGACCGCCACCCCGTAAGCGGCGGCAAGGTTCGTGGATGAGCCGAACGCGAACACGACCAGCAGGACTGCCGCGAACAGGGCCCAGTTCACCCCGGGCGCGTAAATCTGCCCGTACTCGCGGCGGGAAGTCTGCCGGATGCGCAGGTGCGGCAGGAAGCCCAGCCGCATCGCCTCTCGGGACACCGAGAACGCCCCGGTGATCACCGACTGGGACGCGATCACGGTGGCCACGGTGGCCAGGCCGACCATCGGCAGCTGTGCCCAGCCTGGTAGCAGCAGGAAGAACGGGTTTTCCCGGCTGTCCGGTGCGCGGAGGATCAACGCGCCCTGGCCGAGGTAGTTGAGTGTCAATGCGGGAAACACGATCGCGAACCAGGCCCTGCGGATCGGGGCGCGGCCGAAGTGCCCCATGTCGGCGTAGAGCGCTTCGGCCCCGGTGATCGCCAGTACCACCGCGCCCATCGCGATGAACGCGATGACGGGGTGGTCCACGACGAACAGAGCCGCATACGTCGGTGACAGCCCGGCCAGAACGCTCGGGTGACGTATCACCTCGGCCGCGCCGGCCACGGCCAGACTGGCGAACCAGAGCAGCATGATCGGCCCGAACACCGCCCCGACCCGTCCGGTGCCCCATCTCTGGATGGCGAACAGCAAGGTGATGATCACCGCGGACGCCGGCAGCACCACCACCTCCCACGCCGGGGAGATGACCTCGAGACCCTCCACCGCCGACAACACCGAGATCGCGGGGGTGATCACACTGTCGCCGTAGAACAGGGCAGCACCCAGCGCCCCGAGCCCCAGCACTGCAGCGCCGCGCCTTTCGCTGGCCTTGACCAGCGCCCTCCGGGCGAGGGCGGCCAGGGCCATCACCCCGCCTTCGCCCTCGTTGTCGGCCCGCAGGATGAAGATGACGTACTTGACCGACACGATCAGGATGATCGACCAGAAGACCCACGAGATCACGCCCAACACGTCGGGAGCGTCCGGTGTCAGGCTGCGGTCGAGGGTGAAGACGGTCTTCAGCGCGTACAGCGGGCTGGTGCCGATGTCGCCGTAAACCACCCCCAACGCACCCAGCAGCAGTCCCAAGCCCGCCGTCGGGCGACCCGCCAGCGAGGTCTGAGGCGGCGCCCCACCATCCTCGGTTGGGCCCTCTCCGGCTACCGAAGGCTGCTTCCTGTTCGCACGCTCCGCCACTCCACAGGCATACCAACCCGGACGCCCCCTCCTACCCCGGACTCCGAACTTCGGTCACCCTGGCTCTGAAGATCAAGCAGCGAAGGCGGGAGCAGCCCCTTGCCCACCCTCACGGCGTCGTGGACGCCGAGTCGCGTGACGCGTGCGTGTGCGAGCCGGCGTTGATGTCGCAGGCCTGGCCATGACCGAGGTCGTGGCAGATTGGCCACGGGGCGGCGAGTGGAGGCGGCCTGTCCCGCTTAGCCGCTCACCACGCCGTTCGGTGTCGAGCCGATCCGACCAACCCTCGGCGAGCGCTGGCCATCGACAACTGTCAACTTTTCGGCGGCACTGTGAGCCGGCTGTGAGCCGGCCGTGAGCGGGCCGTGAGCGCGGTATCCGAGATTCACTATTGATTGGCCAGTGGCAACCGAGAGGTTTCCGGTTGGAGGTCTTCGGCCATGATGCGATGGATCGTCGGATCGAGCATCAAGTACCAGCGTCTGGTGCTTGCCGTCGCCGTGGCCCTGCTGGCCTTCGGCTTCGTCCAGCTTCGTACCAGCTCGGTTGAGGCTCTGCCAGAGTTCGGGCCGGTGCGGGTCGACGTACAGGTCGAGGCGCTCGGGCTCTCCGCAGAAGAGGTCGAAAACCTGATCACCAATCCGATGGAGAACGAGTTCTTCAACGGAATCCCGTGGCTGGCCAAGCTGGAGTCACGCACCATCCCCGGACTGTCGTCGATGGAAATGACCTTCGAGCCCGGCACCGACCCGATCCGGGCGAGGCAGGTTGTGCAGGAGCGACTCACCATGGTCGCGATGCTGCCCGCGGCTTCGTCGAAGCCGCCGCTGGTGGTGCAGCCACTGTCGTCGACCGGCCGACTCATGATGATCGGCCTCTCGTCCCAGGAGCGCTCGCTGATCGACATGTCGATGCTCTCCCGCTGGACGATCGTGCCCCGCCTGCTGAGCGTCCCCGGCGTGGCCAACGTGACCATCTGGGGGTTCCGTGACCGTCAGCTGCAGGTGCAGGTCGATCCCTCCAAGCTCATGCAGAACGGTGTCACGCTGGACCAGGTGCTGCGTACGTCGGCGAACGCGTTGTGGACTTCGCCCCTGACCTTCGTGGAGGCATCGACCCCCGGGCTGGGCGGCTTCATCGACACCGCTAACCAGCGGATCGAGATCCAGCACAACCAGCCGATCAAGACTGCCGAGGATCTGGCCAAGGTCACCGTCCAGGGCGCGGAGGACCGAGGGGTGCTCCTCGGTGACGTCGCCCAGATCGTCGAAGATCATCAACTCCTCATCGGGGACGCCCTCGTCGAGGACACCCCGAGCCTCATGCTCGTGGTGGAGCGGTTCCCGGGCGCGAAGGTCGCGGACGTGACCCGGGACGTGGAGGCCGCTCTCGACCAGATGCGACCCGCAATGCCGGGCGTGCAGATCGACACGACGGTCTACCGCCCAGCCACCTTCATCGAGAAGATGGTCGACAACCTGACCATCACGCTGATCCTCGGCGCCATTCTGCTGGTGCTGGTGCTCGGTGCGCTCCTGTTCGACTGGCGCGCCGCGCTGGTCAGCCTCGTGACGATCGCGGCGTCGGTAGCCGTGACGGTGCTCGTCCTGGGGTGGTTCGGCGTCGGCCTCAACATGATGTCCCTGGCGGGGCTGGTGATGGCCCTCGCCATCGTCGTGGATGACGCGGTGGTCGGTGTCGACAACGTCCGGCAGCGGCTGCGCCAGCGCCGCGACGAGTCCTCCGACGTTTCGGCAGCCGACACCATCCGTACCGCGATTTTCGAGGTGCGCGGCCCGCTCTTCGTCGCCGCGGTGATCGTCGTGGTCTCGGTGGTGCCGCTCTTCATCCTGGACGGAGTGCGCGGCGCGTTCCTCACGCCGGTCGCACAGGGCTTCCTGGTGGCCACGACGGTCTCGCTGGTGATCGCGCTCACCATCGCGCCGGTGCTGGCGACGCTCCTGCTCTCCCGTCCGTCCCTGCCGCACCGCGGATCACCGCTCGCCGGGCGGCTGGAACGGGCCTACGCCGGGCTGCTGCCCAACCTGCTCCGCCGGCCGGCCTGGTCGTACGCGCTGGTCGGCCTGCTCGTGGTGGCGAGCCTGCTCGCCCTGCCGTTCCTGCGCGGACGGCCGCTGTCGCCGACGTTGCAGGAGCGGGACCTGCTGATCAGCTGGGAGGCGGTGCCCGGTACGTCCCGACCGGAGATGAATCGGATCACCTCCGCGCTCACCACCGAGTTGCGGGCCGTGCCAGGGGTCCGCAACGTCGGAGCCCACACCGGGCGCGCCATGGCGTCGGACCAGATCGTCAGCATAAACGCCGGCGAGGTGTGGCTCAGCATCGATCCGGCGGCCGACTACGGCACGACGCTGTCCGCGGTGCAGCGGGTGGTCGACGGCTATCCCGGCGTGCAGAGCGACCTGATCACGTACTCGGACAAGCGGATCGGCGAGGTGGTGACCCGGGGTGTGGCGGAGGACCTCGTCGTACGCATCTACGGCAACGACTACAACGTCCTCAATGAGAAGGCGCAGGAGGTGCGCGGGATCATCGCCGGCGTCAAAGGCGTGGCCGACCCACGGATCCGGACGCATCAGGTCGCGCCAACGGTGGAGATCGAGGTCTCGGTCGCCAAGGCGGCACAGTACGGCCTGAAGCCGGGCGATGTGCGCCGGGCGGCAGCCACCCTCGTGGCGGCGACGGTCGCCGGCAACCTCTTCGACGATCAGAAGGTGTTCGAGGTCGTCGTGTGGGGCGTCCCCGCGGTGCGGCAGAACCTGTCCACCATCCAGGAGCTTCGGATCGACGCGCCGGTCGGCGGCCCGGGCGGCGGCCCGACGCAGGTGCGCCTGGGTGATGTCGCCGATGTTCGAATCGTCGCGAAGCCCGAGATCATCACGCACGACCAGGTCTCCCGCAGCATCGACGTCGTCGCGAACGTTCGCGGGCGCGGTCTGGGCGCGGTCACCAGCGAGGTCAGGAACCGCCTCCAGCAGGTGACGTTCCCCCGTGAGCACCACCTTGAGGTGCTCGGCGAGGGTCAGGCACAGGCCAGCTCCGAGTTCCGGGTGTGGACCTTCGTGATCGGCGCCGTGATCCTGATCTTCTTCCTGCTGCAGGCCGGATTCGACAGCTGGCGGCTGGCGACGCTGTACTTCCTGCTCCTGCCGGCGGCGCTGGCGGGAGGGCTGCTGCTGGCGGCCGTCAACCGGGGTGCGCTCTCGACGGTATCGCTGCTGGGCCTGCTCACCGTGTCAGCGATAGCCGTCAGGCACGGCGTACTGCAGATCCGGCAGTACCAGCGGCTTGCCGAGGAAGGCCACCCGCCCGGCGCCGAACTGGTCGAGCTGGGCTCACGGCAGCGGTTCGTCCCCACACTGGCGGGTCTCCTGGCGTCCGGGCTGGCTCTGGTGCCGCTGGCGCTCTACGGCAGTGTCTCGGGTCTCGAGATCGTGAGCCCGCTCGCATTGGTCGTCGTGGGCGGCCTGATCACCACGGCGCTGCTCAATCTGGTCGTCCTGCCCGGCCTTTACCTGCGCTTCGCAACCCCGTCCTCACGTCCGGCCGGGCCTCAACCACCGCCCAGGTCGCTCCCCACGCCCCGGCCACAAACGGATGCGGCGGGCCAACAGACAGGTACGAGCCCCGCGTGAGCCCGATCGGACGCAGAAGAGCTCCATGCACGACAAGGAGGCGACCACATGCGAAACAATGGTCGATGGGCGGCAGCGGTACTGATCACCACAGGCCTGGTCCTGTCCGCATGTCAGACGGCTCCGCCGAGCGGACTTCACCAGCAGGCGCCCGCCGTGATCGGCGAAGCCGATGCAAACGGAGTCCGGAGCGTGCGGTTGACCCGGGAGGCCGCCGATCGCCTCGGCATCGAGACGGTCCAGCTCCGCGAATCGGGGGGGATGGGATCGTCTCCGGGCGCCTCGCCCACGGCGGGCGGCCAGAGGGCCAACGTGGTGGCGACCGTCGTGCCGTACTCCGCGGTGCTGTACACCCCGGACGGCACCACCTGGGTCTACCGGGAGTCCCGACCCTTGACTCACATCCGGGAGAAGGTCGTGGTCGCGACGGTAGGCGGGCCCGACGGGAACGAGGCGGTGCTTTCGGAGGGGCCGCCGGTGGGAACGGCGGTCGTGACGGTGGGCGTGATGGAGCTCTACGGCGCCGAACTCGGAGTCGGCAAGTAATCCTTCGGTCGGTACGAGGACAGGGACCCTGGCCATGATGCGTTGGATCATCGGAACGAGCCTGAAGCTCCGATTCCTCGTGGTCGTCGGGGCCTCGATGATGATGTTCTTCGGCGTCGTGCAGATTCGCGACATGCCGATCGACGCCTTCCCGGAGTTCGCACCACCGCGGGTGGAGATCCAGACGGTCTGCATCGGGCTGTCCGCCAAGGATGTCGAGGAACTCGTATCCGTCCCGCTCGAACAGGGCCTCAACGGGATCGAGGGCCTGGACGTGATGCGCTCCAAGTCGGTCTCCCAGCTCTCCTCGATACTGATGATCTTCAAGCCGGGAACCAACATTATGAAGGCGCGCCTGCTGGTGCAGGAGCGGATCACCGCCATCACGCCACGGCTTCCCCGCTGGGCCAATGCGCCCTTCATGATCCAACCGTTGTCGTCGACCAGCCGGGTCATGAAGATCGGGATTTCCCAGGCGGACAAGTCCGACGCCGCCCACGTCGAGATGGCGCTGCAGGCCTACTGGACGCTGCGCCCCCGCATCATGCGGGTGCCCGGTGTGGCGAACGTCGGCATCTGGGGCGACCGCTGGCACGTCAAGCAGGCCCTCGTCGACCCAGAGCTGATGAAGAAGCACAACGTCACGCTGGCCCAGGTGATGGAGGCCGCCGGCGACGCGGTGGACGTGGGCCAGCTGAAGTTCCGCGGCGGGTTCGAGATCGGCACCGGCGGGTTCATCGACACCGCCAATCACCGGTTCCAGGTGCAGCACCAGCTGCCCGCCCTGACCGGGCAGCAGCTGGCCGAAATTCCCATCGAGGTGCCGAAGGGCGCCAAGCCGGTCCACCTCAAGGACGTCGCCTACATCACCGACAACATCATGCCGCCGTCCCTGCTCATCGGCGACGCGGTCATCAACGACGGCCCGGGCCTCATGCTCATCGTGGAGAAGTTGCCCTGGGGCAACACCCTCGAGGTGACCCGCGGTGTCGAGGCAGCACTGAAGGACTTCGCTCCGGGTATGCAGGGCCTGCAGGTCGACACCGAGATCTTCCGGCCGGCCACCTTCATCGAAACCTCGATCGACAACCTCGGCCGCGCGATGGTCATCGGGTTCATCCTGGTGGTCCTGATTCTCGTGCTCTTCCTCTTCGAATGGCGCGTGGCGCTGATCAGCGCCATTTCGATCCCACTCTCGCTCGTCGCGGCGGGACTGGTGCTCCACTGGACCGGGGCCACCATAAATACGATGATCCTGGCTGGGCTCGTGATCGCGCTCGGCGTACTCGTCGACGACGCCATCATCGACGTCGAGAACATCGTGCGCCGCATCCGCGGGCGCCGGCGGGCGGGCAGCACCGAGTCGACCGCCTCCATCGTCCTCGAGGCTTCGCTGGAGGTGCGGGGCCCGATCGTCCAGGCCACACTGATCATCCTGGTCTCCACGATCCCGATCTTCATGCTCACGGGGCTCACCGGCTCGTTCTTCCGGCCCATGGCATTCGCCTACGGGCTGGCGATCCTGGCCTCCCTGCTGGTCGCGCTGACCGTCGTCCCGGCGCTCGCCCTGATGCTGCTGGCCAGGTCGTCGATCGAGCAACGCGAGTCACCTCTGGTGCGCTGGCTCCAGCGGGGCTACACGGCGCAGCTGGCGCGCATCATCCCCCGTGCCGGCCTGGCCTATGGGACCGTCGTCCTCGTCGTGGCTGGCGGCGCCCTGGTGGTGCCGCAACTCGGGCAGAACCTGTTCCCCGCGTTCAAGGAGCGCGACTTCCTGATGCACTGGGTGCTTCAGCCCGGTGCGTCCCGCGAGGAGAGCGTCCGCATCGCCATCCAGGCCAGCAAGGAACTCCGGGCGATCCCAGGGGTCCGCAACTTCGGCGCCCACATCGGGCAGGGAACCCTCTCGGACGAGGTCGTCGGCATGAACTTCGGCGAGAACTGGATCAGCATCGACCCGGACGTCGACTACGACAAGACGGTCGCCGAGGTCCAGCGGGTGGTTGACGGTTACCCCGGGCTGCAGCGCGACGTGCAGACGTACCTGAAGGAGCGCACCAAGGAGGTGCTCACCGGCTCCAGCGACGCCATCATCGTCCGTATCTCCGGCGACGACCTCGACGTCCTCCGCGACAAGGCCAACGAGGTCAAGGACCTCATCGCGGGGATCGACGGCATCATCGAGGAGCACGTGACGCTCCAGACCAACATCCCTCAGGTCCAGGTCGAGGTCGACCTGGCCAAGGCGGCACAGTACGGGATCAAGCCGGGCGACGTACGCCGAACGGCCGCCACCTTCATCGCCAGCGAGGAGGCGGGCGACATCTGGCGCAACGGCAAGAACACCGAGGTGCACGTGTGGAGTGTGCCGCAGGCGCGATACAGCATCGAGAGCGTCCGCAACCTGCTCATGGACGCAGCGGACGGGAGCAAGGTCCCCATCGGTGAGCTGGCCGACGTCAAGGTGGTCCCCACACCGAACCAGATCCTTCGGGAGAATGGGTCGCGGTACATCAACGTGGGCGCCAACGTGGCCGCGGGCAAGGCGCTGGGCGACGTCGCGGCCGAGGTCGAGCGACGCCTCGCCACCGTGGCCTTCCCGCCCGGCTATCACCCGCAGCTGCTCGGTGAGTACAAGGAGGCGACCAGCGCCCAGGATCGGCTGCTGCTCTACGCCGGCGTCGCGGTGATCGGGATCCTCTTCCTTCTGGCGACCGCCTTCAACAGCTGGAAGCTGGCGCTCCTCGTTCTCCTCACGCTGCCGATGGCTCTGGTCGGCGGCGTCCTGGCGGCGTACGTCGGCGGCGGCATCCTCTCGCTCGGCTCGCTGGTGGGGTTCTTCACGGTGCTGGGCATCGCCGCGCGCAACGGCATCCTGATGATCAATCACTTCCAGCATCTGGAACGGGAGGAAGGCGAGCAGTTCGGCACCGCTCTCGTCCTTCGCGGCGCGATGGAGCGGCTTTCGCCGATCCTCATGACCTCGTTGGCGGCCGGGCTCGCCCTCGTTCCCCTGGTCATCTACGGCGACCTTCCCGGGCACGAGATCGAACACCCGATGGCGGTCGTGATTCTGGGTGGCCTGGTCACCTCAACGCTGCTGAACCTGTTCGTCCTGCCGCCCCTCTACCTGCGCTTCGGCCGGCACGACGGATCGCTCACGCTTCGGCGACCTGCGGTTGCAGCGCTCCGCTGGCTCGGGGCCTGGCCTCCCGACAGGTCGTTGACCTGAGCGGCGGACCGGCTTCACGTCGCGTGCTCCGGCGGAAGGTCGAGCGCAGGATCGCCGCGAAGGATGGCTCGTTCCAGCTTCTGCAGCTCCGGCCCGGGCTCCAGCCCGAGTTCGTCGGCGAGCCGGTTCCGCGTACGCCGGTAAGCCACCAGCGCCTCGGGGGCGCGGCCGGCACGATACAGGGCCAGCATGAGCTGCGCGAGCAATCGTTCGCGGTACGGGTGCTGCACGACGAACTCGCCGGCCTCGTCGATGGCCTCGTCGTGCCGCCCGAGCCGCAACTCCACGCTCAGCCATTCCTCCAGGGCCGTCAACCGCGCTTCCTGCAGTCGCCGGGACAACTCTTCGACGCGCGGTGTCGCCACATCGGCAAATGGGCTTCCCCGCCACAGGTCGAGAGCATGCCGCAGCAACCTGGACTTCTCCTCGTCATCCTTCTGGGCACGAGCCGCGGCGACCAGAGCGCGGAAGCGGTGCGCGTCGACGTACATCGGGTCGGCCCGCAGGACGTACATGGGGCCACGGGTGGCGATCTTGACGCCATCGGCATCCGCTCCAGCCATGGCCAGGATGGTGCGCAACTGGGAGACGCGGACGTGGATCGCATGGCGGGCGGTCTGCGGGGGCGACTCGGGCCACGTCAGGTCGACCAGACGGTCGACCGTCACGAGCTGGTTCACCTGCAACGCGAGCACCGCCAGCAGAAGTCTCTGTTGGCGCGGCCCGAGATCCAGCTGCCGATCCCCCGCCCATGCCTCCACAACGCCCAAGAGCCGGAACTCCAAGACCTCACCCCCCGTGCCTGATGGTGCGCACCTCCTCCGCCGCGCCGCGCAGGGTCTCAAATTCACGCCGTTGATACGCCGGACAACCGTTTCATCCGACAATTCTTCATGTTCTCCATATTCCGCCAGCCATGGCGGAAACTTGGCAAGCGCTGGCAATATGGTCTAACGCGCCTAAACGAGCACTAACAGAGTTAGTGCTCGGCTGTCAATGACCCGGTTCGCGACCGGCGGCTCAGTTCTGGTTAATTGGCTGCTCAGGGCGCATCCGATATTTCCGAATCGGCGAGATGAACCGGGAGGGCGGTCGACTCAGGACGCGGGCATGCGGATAACGAATCGCGCACCGCGCACCGAGTCCTCGACCACCATCGACCCGCCGTGCGCCTCGATGATCTCCATGGCGATGGCCAGCCCGAGACCGGTGCCCCCGGTTCGACGGCTCCGATCGTCGTCGAGTCGCGTGAATCGCTCGAAGATGCGCGTGCGGTCCTCGGGCGGGATCCCCGGCCCATCGTCTTGGACGACCAGCGTGACGCTGCGGTCGTCGCTGGAAAGCTCCACGTGGACCAGGGCGGAAGCATGTTGCTCGGCGTTGTCGAGCACGTTACGTACCGCCCGCGTCAGGTCGTCGGGACGGCCGACCACGGCAGCTGCCGAGACCGCTTTCGTATCGACCCGCACCGTGCCGCCGGCGCGAATCCGGGCCGCCTCGGAGACCACGATGTCGTCGAGGTCGACGGGACGGGCCGGGGCCAGCGGGGCGCCGGCGTCCGCCCTGGCGACGAACAGCAGGTCCCGGACCAGTCGTTCCATGCGACGGTTCGCCACGAGCAGGTCGGCGGCGATGTCGTTCCAACTGGTGCTCTCCGGGTGGGCGAGCGCGACCTCCAGGTCGGTGCGCGCCGCGGCCAGCGGCGTCTGCAGTTCGTGCGAGGCGTCCGCGACGAAGCGGCGTTGACGCTCGGCGGCCGCGTCCAACCGGTCGAGCATCATGTTCATGGTGTCCGCGAGGCGACTGATCTCGTCGTCGGTCGGTGGCACGGAGACGCGCCGGCCGAGTGACCGTTCCGAGATGTCGGCTACCTCGGCCCGGATGGCGTCCACCGGCCGCAGGGTGCGACCCGTGACGGTCCAGGTGGTGAACGCGACGAGGGCCAGCAGCAGTGGAGCGCCGATGGCGAGGGCGCCCTGCAGAGCGTCGGCGGCGTCATCGACCGGGGAGAGACTCGCCGCCACGTAGACGGTCACCGGCCCGGTCGGCGTGTCGGTCGACATCGCAATGAGCCGGTAGCTGCCGCCTTCGGCGAACGGGAGGCCGTCGACCGTACGGACCTCCGGCCCTTGCCCGGACGGACGGAACCGGGCGAGAGACTGGTCGCGGCGCAACCCCGCGGTGGCGGCGACGACCCGGCCGGAACCGTCCACGACCTGGCTGGCGCTGCCGTCATCGCTGGCCTCGACAGCCAGCTCCGCGGGGAGTGACCCCTGGCGGGCCAGGGCCGCCACATCCTGGGCACGCACCGTCGCAATGGCATCGACCCGCTCTACGAGCGAACCGCGTACGAACACGACCAGGCTGACGGCGGTGACCACGAGAGCGGCACCGACCACCATGGTCGCGGCAACGGTGGTGCGGGCCCGCACCGTGGTCAGGCGGACGCGGCGTCGGTTGCGATCAGCCGCCATCGGGGTCCATCCGGTAGCCGACGAGACGGATGGTCTGGATCGCGCGACGCCCGAACGGCTCGTCGATCTTCTTGCGCAGATGCCGGACGTAGACCTCGATGATGTTGGGGTCGCCGTCGAACGCGAAGTCCCACACGTGGTCGAGGATGGTGCTCTTGGACAGCACCTCGCCCGCCCGTCGCATGAAGAACTCAAGGAGGGCGAACTGGCGAGGGGTGAGTGACAGCTCCGTGTCCCCGCGCCAGGCACGGTGGGCGGCCGGGTCGAGCCGCAGGTCGCCGACGTTCAGCGTGGCCGGGCGCTCCCGCGAGCCCCGGCGCAGCAGCGCCCGGATCCGGGCGACCAGGACCAGGTAGGAGAACGGCTTGGACAGATAGTCGTCGGCTCCCGTGTCGAGGGCCTCCGCCTCGTCGAGTTCGCCATCCTTCGCCGTGAGCATTATTATCGGCGTCCAGTTTCCGGCCTCGCGCAACTCGGCACATACCCGGTAGCCGCTCTTGCCGGGGAGCATGATGTCGAGGACGACGACATCGTAGTCGCCCTCACTGGCCCGCCAGAGACCGTCGATACCGTCGAGGGCGACGTCAACGGCGAACCCCTCGGCCTCCAACCCACGTTTGATGGCTCTTCGAACTTGAGCGGGGTTCGCGGCTGGCGGTGACCCGGACGTGAAGGGCTCGCAGCCCATCAGTGATCATC
>NZ_JBRIQN010000090.1:0-13494 GCF_052981855.1 Micromonospora sp. LZ34 | reverse complement strand
GTACGGTGCTGCCCACGCTGCGGAAACTGCTCCCGGCAGGCGAGCACGTGCTCACCTGCCGGGTCTCGGTCGGCCGCGTCTCCGGCTGAGTTGCGCTGCCGATGCTGTGGTAGTCGTGCGCGGGCAGCGCCCAGGTGTGCTCGTCGCAAATCTCCCGAGGGGCGTCCGCAAGTGCGGTGGGCGCTTCGTCGTCGCCGGCCGGCGGGCGGGCGCTGAGCAGGACTCGGCGGTCGAAAAAGCCATCTCCATAGGACTTCCGGCCGCCGGTTGCGGCGAACTGCCGGTACGCCCGACCATGGCTGAGGGGGAGCGGAGCCTCGCCCACGCGCGCATCGGTGGGCAACTCGTCGATGAGGGGCTGAATAAGGGCAGGTTCGCCGGCTTCCCGGCGTAGCCGTTCCGTGTCGGACGGCCGTGCATGGTAGCCGGGGTAGGCATCTCGGCAGAACCCTGCGGAATGCTCACTATGCAACCGGTTTCTACTCCTGCCAACGCGGCTGCCAACGGGTCGTTCGGCCGGTCGTTGGCAGGTGGCAGTGGTTGCCAACACGCCGCACCGGCCTGATAGGGCGACCCATCCTCGCTGGTGGCTCACGTGCCTCGGCCAGTTCCATAGGCCCGCGGCCGGGGGTCGGATGTAAAGACTTGTTGGATGCGATAGTAACCGTATTCTGTTACATTCGCGGCCATGTCCTTCCGCGTGCTACCGGGTGCCCTCGAACTGCATGGACGGCCGTTCCAGGTCCTGTCAGGCGCCATCCACTACTTCCGTGTACACCCCCGGCAGTGGGCCGACCGCCTCGGCAAACTCCGCGCGATGGGCCTGAACACCATCGAGACCTACGTGCCATGGAACCTGCACGAGCCGATACCGGGAAAGATCACCTTCGACGGTCCAGCCGACATCGAGGGCTTCCTGTCCGCCGCGGCCCACGCCGGGCTCTACGCGATCGTCCGCCCAGGCCCTTACATCTGCGCCGAATGGGACAACGGGGGATTGCCAGCCTGGCTGCGCGCCGAGGGCGAGATCCCGCTGCGCTGCCACGACCCGCGCTTCCTGGCCCCGGTGGACCGGTACTTCGATCAGTTGATCCCCCGCGTCGCCGCCCACCAGATCACCCGCGGGGGAAATGTGATCATGGTGCAGGTCGAGAACGAGTTCGGCTCCTACGGCAGCGACCCGCAGTACCTACGCCACCTGGCCGACGGGCTGGTACGGCGAGGCATAGACGTGCCGCTATTCACCTCCGACGGGCCGACGGACCTGATGCTCAGCGGCGGAACGCTCGACGGCGTGTACGCCACGGCCAACTTCGGCAGCCGCGTCGCCGACCAGTTTGACGCGATGGCCCGGCTGCGGCCGGGCCCAGAGTTTTGCATGGAGTATTGGAACGGCTGGTTCGACCACTACGGCGAGGACCACTCGGTCCGCGACGCCGCCGAGGCGGCGCTCACCCTGGACCAAATCCTCACCCGCGGCGCCTCGGTCAACATCTACATGGCCCACGGCGGCACAAGTTTCGGCTTCTCTGCCGGAGCCAACGCCGGCGGCGATCACCACGACGGCGTCTATCAGCCCAACGTCACCTCCTACGACTACGACGCACCCGTTGCCGAGCACGGCGCCTTGACCCCCAAGTTCTGGGCATACCGGGAGGTGCTCGGTCGCCACAGCGAACTGCCCGGCCCGCCAGCACCGGAGGACCCACCGGTCCTCGCCGCCACGACCGTCCATCTTGACGAGCGGCTTTCGCTGTTGGACTGCCTGGACCGACTCTCGGCCGGTTCGGTCGCCACCGCCGCGCCACCGACCTTCGAGGAACTCGGCCAGGCGCACGGGATCGCCGTCTACCGCACGCGCATCCCCAGCCCCCGGGTCGCTCACCCGCTACGCGTCACCGGCCTGCGCGACCGGGCACAGGTCCTCGTCGGCGGTGCCGTCATGGGTGTACTCGAACGCGATCACATCACATCGATACCGGTCGCACCCCCCGGCTCCGGCACCGACCTTACGCTCGTCGTCGAAGCGATGGGTCGCGTCAACTACGGGCCACTGGTAGGGGAGCGCAAGGGACTCACCGGGGGCGTCTACCACGGCCAGCAGCGGCTCCAGGGCTGGCAGACCAGCCCCGTACCCCTCGCGGACCTTACCGCCCTGCCGTGGGGACGCGAGACCCGCTCACCCGGGCCCTCGTTTCACCGTGGCCACCTGAACCTTGACGAGGTGCGCGACACCTTCCTCGCCCTGCCCGGCTGGCACAAGGGCTACCTATGGGTCAACGGCTTCAACCTCGGCCGATACTGGCACAAGGGCCCACAGACGACGCTCTACGTGCCCTGGCCGGTGCTCCGCGCTGGAGCCAACGAGATCATCGTGCTTGAGCTCGACGGAGCGCCAGCGCTGCCGGCCGTTGACCTACGCGAGCGACCCGAACTGGGAACACCAGCCCAGTTCATCGCACCTTGATCGGCAAGGGCTGCTCCGCATGATTCGCATCATCATCATCGCACCGGGCTCCTTCAAGGGGAACGGTCGCTGCGCACCCGGCGGCGGATGCCATCGTCGAAGGACGGCGCGAAGTGCGCCCCCACGACCTACTCACCGTGCTCCCGCCGGCCGGCGACGGCGAAGGCATCGGCGTCATCGCCTCGGCCACCGCTGGTGCGACTTGCCACGTAGCCGAAGGGGGTGCATGGCCCCGACAACCGCCCAGTGGACGGCCGGTGTTCTGTTCCTGCCCGACGGCACCACCGCCGTCGACCGCGCCACCGCCGCAGGGCTGCCCCTCGTTCGCGCGCCTGACCCGCTCGGCGCGCACACCTACGCCCCCGGCCAGATCATTGCCGCCGCGCTCGATCACGACTGCGATGCCCTCCTCACCAGTGGTGTTGATCGGGCCAAGAAAGGAAGCCGTGGTGCGGGTAACGAGACCTTGGCCGAGTGCCCGCACTGTTGCTACAGGGCCGACGAGCGGCTGGCAGTGGTCGGTGCCATAGCGGTGTTGACTCCCCGCTACCGCATGACGGTGCGATCGATGCGGCGGTGGGTGACCGGCGGGGCGCGCGAGGTCCGCGGGCTGTTTGGCTTGGCCTGCGCCGTTGGGCAGCGCGCGCCCCGCCACCGTAGAGGAATGGGATCGTGACGACCTATCACGGTGGCGAGCAGGTAGACCACGCGCAGGAGCTGCTGGCACGGCACACGGTGTCCAGCGCGGACGGCCGGTGCTTGGAGTGCGGCATCCCGGGGCCGTGCCTGTTTCGCGAGCGTGCCGCAGCGGTGTTCGCGCTGTCGCTACGGCTGCCTCGCCGCATACCGGGCGCGACCCAGCCGCACCTGATCGGTGCGAGCCGGTCGGCCTTGCGCGGATGGTTCGCGCAGATGAACTGAGGATGGTCACCGCGCAGGAGACGCCGGCGGTCCCAATGGCCACCGACGCCACTTCCCGAACGAGGCCGCTCAAATGCGTCTACCGTCTACGGTGCCAGCACCAGCTCTTTCCGAATGACGACCATGGGCATGCGGTCGAAGTCGCCCCTCGAACACGAGCCGGGACAGCGGCGCCAGCAGTCGGCTGATGCGGTTACCTTGGCGTGAGTTGTTGGTTCGCCATGAACAACGATAATGGATTCGTGGTCGACGTCGCCCACGGACACAAACCCCCACGTGGACGGCAAGCACATCGCGATGGGTAGGTGCAAGCTCGTCGTCTGATCGACGCCGGTGCGGGTGCACTCTTGTGGTGGGAGTGGGTGCGGTGATGCTGGGAAGTCTGGGCGGTAGCCCGCGTTTACCCCCGAAAACCCCGGTGGGGTCGGTGGGCGTTGTGACGCCGCTCGTATTCGTGCAGGGCGTGCAGCAGATGGCGCTGGTTCCGGACCAGAGTCCGGTCCAGCAGCTCGTGGCGGCAGCTTTGGATACACCGTTCCATGATCGAGTTCATGCGGGGCAGCTGGACGCCGTTGAGCACGACCCTGGTACCGGCGTCGGCGAGGATCGCGCCGAACAGTGCGGGGAGCTTGCCGTCACGATCGGATGATGTAGCGCGCCGGGCAGCCGGCGCTCCTGCAGGTCCTTGGCGAGATTCCGCGCGGCCTGAGCGACCCAGGCGGCGGTGGGATGGGCAGTGGCGCCCAGGATGCGGACGCGACCCAGCGCCCTACAGAACCCAGGCCGGTTCAGGCCTACCCCTGCTGACCGAACGCCTCCACCAACCTTGAAGCTTCGGCCACGGGGCGGCGGCGCGTCACCTCAACGTCGGAGCACCGCCGTCAACCGGGAAGTCGCGTGTTCCAGCCACAGCGCCGCAAGCACTTCGTGACCGCGATGACTTGGGTGTACGCTGTCGAGCGCGAGGCCGACTGCGTCGCCGAGGGTGTTGAGGGCTGTGTCCGCCGGCACGAGCGCGGCGTCGAACTCCTGCGCGAGGCTCCGTACGATTGCGATCTTCGGTTCGAGGTCGTCGCGCCAGGCGATCTGCTCCGCCCGAACCGGGAGCAGGAATGGCTCGATGAGCACGAGTCCGATGCGGTCGGCAGCGAGTGGCTCGAGCAGCGCGCGACAGTTCGTCTCGAAGTCCGCCGCCGGGGTGGGATCGACGCTGTCGTAGCGTCGCCACGTGTCGTTGACGCCGACGACCACGCTCACGAGCGTCGGTCGTGCCGCCAGCACATCTCGGTCCCACCTTTCGCGGAGATCGCGGCTCCGATCGCCGCTGATCCCGCGGTTGAGCCAGTGCGCCTCGCTCCCCAGGGTCTCGGCGATCCGGAGGACGTATCCGTCGCCGAGCCCGGCTGGGTCTTCACGCCGCCCGCAGTCGGTGACGCTGTCGCCGGCGAAGAGGATGGTCGGCTTGTTCATGAGATCCTTTCGATGTCGATGAGCATCGCCTGCTGCGGGTTGAGCGTCGGCATGGGGACGCCGGCGCCCGCGAGCACGGCGCCGGAGAGTTCGATCGGGTGTTCGGCGGCGCGGGCCACCCACTCGGGGTCTCGCCCCTGGTGCCGGCTCGCCGCGCCGAGTTCCTCTCGAACGGTGACGCGGTAGCGGGCGGTGCGGTCGAGTCCGGGGAAGCGGACCCGGCCGGATTGACCGGCCGCGGAGGTCTGGAACCGCACCCAGGTGAACAAGGCCCTCGAGCCGTCGCGGGCGACGGAGCCATAGAGCGCGGTCGCGTCGTCAGCGAGGTCGACGTTGACGGCCCGTCCCGTGTGGAGGAGTGGCCGGATCCCCCGGTACAGCCGCGACCACGCGGCGATCGTCGCGAGTTCGCTGTCGCTCGCGACGGTGAGGTCCTGCTCGATACCAGGGTGCGCCGTGAGCGACGCGACGAGCCGGAACGACAGTCACCGTCTACTTCGTCCTGCTCTCGGTGACCCTCAGCATGGCCGTGTCGGTCGTCACCGCGGCGGTGCTGCACCGCCTCACGTCCTCGACCGTCGTCCGCGGCCTCATCATCCTGCCCTTCCTCATCTCCGCGGTCGTCGCCGCGACCGTATGGTCGTGGCTGCTCGACACCCAGCTCGGGATCGTCAACATCCTCATCGAGGCGCTCGGCGGCGACGGCGTGCAGTTCCTGACCTTCCGCGGATGGGCGATCCCGTCGATCGCGCTCATCAACGTGTGGAAGCAGATGGGCTACACCTCGATCATCATCTTCGCCGGCCTGCAGACCATCCCGGCCACGGTCTACGAGGCCGGACGCATCGACGGGGCGAGCGAGCTGCAGATGTTCCGCCGACTCACGCTGCCCCTGCTGCGCCCGATCCTCGCCCTGGTGCTCGTGCTCAACGTCATCGGTGCGTTCCAGGTCTTCGACATCGTCCAGGTCACGACGAAGGGCGGCCCGGCCAACGCCTCGAACGTCCTGCAGATGTATATCTACAGCAAGGCGTTCGGCCAGTTCGACTTCGGCTACGCCTCCGCGATGTCGTTCGCCCTCTTCGCGATCCTCGTCGTCATCACCTTCCTGCAGATGCGCCTGCTGCGCGCGAGCGAATCGGACACCAGCGCATGAGCATCTCCGCCACCCGTCGACGCCGCTTCACCACCGGTCGCGCCCTCGCCTGGGCGTACCTCATCGGCATCCTCTTCGTGACGATCTTCCCGTTCTACTGGATCCTGCGCACCGCGCTCTCCGACAACTACGCGCTCATGGCCAACCCGGCCTCGATCCTGCCCGTCGGCTTCACCTTCGGACCCTTCAAGCGGGTGCTCGGGCTCGCGTCGACCGAGGAGTCCATCACCGAGGGCGGCTCGGGTGCATCGGTCGAGATCGGCCACTTCCTCGTCAACTCCCTCATCTACGCCACGATCTCGACGGCGCTCACCGTGTTCTTCTCTACGATCGCCGCGTACGCCTTCGCGCGCCTGCAATGGCGGGGCCGCGACTTCATGTTCAGCCTCTTCCTCACCGCGCTCATGGTGCCCGGCATCCTCACCCTGCTGCCGAACTTCGTGCTGGTGAAGGAGCTCGGCCTGCTCGACACCTTCGCCGGGATGATCCTGCCCGGGGCGCTCTTCTCGGCTTTCAACATCTTCTTCCTCCGGCAGTTCATGCTCGGCCTCCCGACCGAGACCGAGGAGGCGGCCCTGCTCGACGGCGCCGGCCGCATCAGGATCCTCTTCGGCATCACCCTCCCGATGACGAGTGGGCCCATGATCACCCTGTCGATCCTCGGGTTCATCGGGATGTGGAACGACTACTTCTGGCCGCTGCTCGTGACGAGTGACGAGTCCGTGCAACCGCTCACCCTCGCGCTGGCCGTGTTCAAGCAGTCGTCGCCGCAGGCCCAACCCGACTGGGCGGGGCTGATGGCGGCGACGCTCGTCGCAGCCCTGCCGATGCTCGGGCTGTTCATGGTCTTCGGCAGGCGCATCGTCAACTCCATCGGCTTCTCGGGGATCAAGTGACGGCCGGGACCCTCCGCGTCGCCTCGCGGCAACCCGCACGCGACTGCGTCGAGGCCACGCCGCTGGGCAACGGCCGCCTCGGCGCGATGGTCTTCGGTGGCGCCCGAACCCGCATCCAGATCAACGACGCGACCATCTGGTCGGGTCATCCCGACGGGCCGGCCGACGCCCTCGCCGACCTCGTCGCGCGCGGAGCCGGACCCGAACGCCTCGCCGAGATCCGGTGGGCGATCGACGCCGGGGACCTCCGACGCGCCGAAGCGCTCCTGATGACTTTCGAGGGCCCGTACTCCCAGGAGTTCCTGCCGTTCGTCGACCTGGAACTCGAAACGCGCGGCGCGGCCGTCGCGGAAGGCCGGCCCGCCCGCGTCCTCGACCTCGACGAGGCGTACGTGACCGAACCGCTCGTGATCGACGGCGCCGCCGTCACGCGCCGCACCTTCGCCTCCGCGCCCGCCGGCTGCCTCTTCGTCGAGTACCTCGCCGACCGGCCGGTGCTCGACGTCGACCTCCGCCTGTCGACGCGCCTGCGCGAGGCGGGCCGCGACACCGCCCCGACCGGCGTCACGCTCGACGTGGTTGCGCCGATCGACGGTGTCCCCCTGCACGAGCCCGCGGTGGAGCCGGCTCATCGCTACCTGTCCCCGGAAGCTGACGGCTTCGACCACTTCGCGGCCGCCGCGCTCGCGCTGCGAAGCGACGGAGCCGTGGGTTCCGCCGGCGACACCCTGCGGATCCGCGGGGCGAGCCGGCTGCTGATCGCACTGTCGACGTCGAGCAGGGCCGGACTGTGGTGGGCCGACCCTGACGGCGCCGGCTGGCGGAGCTCCTCCCCGGAGGAGATCCGGGAGCGCGCCCGCTCGACCGTCACGGCCGCCCTGCGGCAGACGGCGCACGAGCGGTTCGCCGAGCATCTCGCCGACGTGCGGGAGCATGCCTCGGGGGCGCGCTTCGCGATCGGCGGTCGGCGCGCCGGCACCTGGGACGTCGAGCGCGACATCCTGCACGGCGACGACGAAGGCCTCCGGGCCACCGTGCTCGCCGAGTACGGCCGCTACCTGCTCGCCGCGTCGTCGCGCTCGGGCAGCCCCGCCGCGAACCTGCAGGGGATCTGGAACGACGAGCTCAGACCGCCGTGGTCGGCCAACTACACGATCAACATCAACACCCAAATGAACTACTGGGCCGCACCGATCGTCGGACTCGACGATTCGACCGAGCCGCTGACCGCACTCGTACGGCGAATCGCGAGCACCGGCTCCGACGTCGCCGCCCGCCTCTACGGCGCCCGTGGCTGGGTCGCCCACCACAACAGCGACCTCTGGGGCTGGAGCCTGCCGGTCGGCATGGGGCACGGCGCCCCGAGCTGGGCGATCTGGATGATGGGCGGCGTCTGGCTCACCCACAACCTCTGGGACCGCTACGAGTTCACTGGCGACCTCAAGCTCCTTGAGCGCACCGTATGGCCGCTCATGCGCGGGGCAGCGCGTTCTGCCTCGACTGGCTCGTCGACGACCCCGCGACCGGCCAGCTGCGCACCATCCCCTCGACCTCGCCCGAGAACCTGTTCGTCGGCCCCGATGGACGGCCCGAAGCGCTCAGCGTCTCGACGACGACGGACATCGCCCTCATCCGAGCGCTGTTCGAGCGGGCCCGCTCGGCCATCGCCGTGCTCGGCCTCGACGACCCGCTCTTCGGCGACCTCGCCGCCGCCCTCGAACGGCTTCCCGAGCTCGAGGCCGGCCCTGACGGCCGGCTGCGCGAATGGTCGACGGATGTCGCGGACGAGGACCCGCACCATCGGCACCTGTCTCCGCTCGTCGCGCTCTACCCACTCGATCTCATCGACCCCGTCCGCACGCCCGAGCTCGCAAAGGCGGCGCGCCGCTTCCTCGACGCCCGCGGACCCGGGGCGATGGGCTGGTCGTGGGCGTGGAAGATCGCGCTCCGAGCCCGGCTCGGCGACGCCGCCGAAGCCCGAGCGCTACTGCTCGAGGCGAGCACCGCGTTCGACCGCGACCACCGCCGGCTCGCCCCCGTCGACGGATCCGAGTGGGGCGGGCTCCTGCCGAACCTGTTCAACACCCACCCGCCCTTCCAGATCGACGGCAACTACGGGTTCACGGCGGCGATCGCCGAGCTGCTCGTGCAGAGCCATAACGGCCGCATCCGGCTGCTGCCCGCACTGCCCGCGCAATGGCCGAGCGGCTGGGTAGCCGGGTTGCGGGCACGCGGCGGGCTCGAGGTCGATCTCGCCTGGGCCGACGGCGCCGTCGACAGCGCTGTGATCCGCGACGTTCGCGGCGCCCCCCACCGAGTCGTCGTCGAGCACGGCGACCGGCTGCTCGAACTCGAGGTCCCGGCACACAGCGAGGTCTCGCTACGGCCCGCCGACCATCCCGCGCCGATCTGACATCGCATCGAGGCCGCCCGCAGCATCGCGGCCGCCGGCACTGGTCGCCAGGCGCACGAACGCGCCGGCGCCGCAGACCCACCACACCCACACCCACCCAACAGGGCGTCAGGGACGGCGCCCCGCCACCGATAGTGAGGAACTCGTGAAACCGAAGCGGATCGCGGCGGTGCTGGCGCTCGTCGCCATGACCGTCACACTCACCGCCTGCTCGAACGGCGAAGACTCCGGCAGCAGCAGCAGCAGCGGCGGCACGGTCAACTGTGGACCTGGGACGAGCGGCAGGCCGCCTCGTACCAGAAGTGCCTGCCCGGCTTCCAGCAGGCCAACCCCGGCATCACCGTCAAGATCTCCCAGTACGGCGTGGAGGACTACTTCACGAAGCTCACCGCCGGCTTCGTCTCGGGCGCGGCGCCCGACGCGTTCCAGAACAGCGTCCCGCTGCTGGGCGCCTACGCCGGTCAGAAGCAGATCCTGGCCCTCGACGACCAGATCAAGAAGACCGGGTACGACCTGTCGGTCTTCGACTTCGGCGTCGACTCGTGGAAGTACACCGACGGCAAGCAGTACGGCATCCCGCTGGACTGGGCGGCCGCCGCGATCTACTTCAACAAGGACAAGGTCGCCGCTGCCGGCCTCACCGATGCCGACATCATGGGCATGACGTGGAACCCCGACGACGGCGGCACCTTCGACGACGTCGTCGCGCGCCTCACCGTTGACAAGAACGGCGTCCGCGGCGACCAGCCCGGATTCGACAAGACCAAGGTCGCCACCTACGGCATCGGCAGCCTCGCCGCCAACGACTTCAACGGGCAGACCTCGTGGAACCCGTTCGTCTCGACCCTCGGCTGGCGGCTCGGTGACAAGCCTGCCTGGCCGACCCGGCTCCCGTACGACAACCCCGACTTCGTCAAGACCCTGGAGTACGTGCGCGGTCTCGGCGAGCGCGGCCTGATGCCCAAGTTCGGGCAGCTGACGGTCGCGGGCAGCCAGCAGATCGGCTCGGGTTCGGTCGCGATGGTGCAGGGCGGCACGTGGGACGCCACCTCGATCACGAAGATCCCGGGCGCCAAGGTGGGCATCGCGCCGACGGTCAAGGGCCCCAAGGGCCGCTCGATGATCAGCAACTCGAACGCCAACAACATCTACGCCGGCACGAAGAACCTCGACGCGACCTGGAAGTGGGTCACGTACATGGGCTCGGAGGCCTGCCAATCGGCCGCTGGCGCGGACGCGACGTTCCTGCCGTCGATCGCCAAGTCGCTCTAGGTCGCGGTCGACG
This sequence comes from Micromonospora sp. LZ34, assembly GCF_052981855.1. NCBI lineage: Bacteria > Bacillati > Actinomycetota > Actinomycetes > Micromonosporales > Micromonosporaceae > Micromonospora > Micromonospora sp. LZ34. Next base: position 2,886 of record NZ_JBRIQN010000090.1, on the reverse strand, counting down.
CCCAGAAGGCGCAGGGGCTCGACCTGTCGGGCTTCGTCGGCGCACTTAACAACGGCGAGTTGTACCCGGCGCCGCCGACGGCCAACGGCCAGGAGCTCTCCGACACGATCCAGCCGATGTTCGGGGCGTATTTCAGCGGCGGACGTGACAAGGATGTGTTCCCGGAGATGGCCACGAAGACCGAGAAGATCCTCGCCGAGTAACACCGACGCCCGGGCGGAGTCGGCGCATGCCGGCTCCGCCCCGCTCGCTGACTACGATGGTGCCCGGACGACGCGCTACCACGCCCTGACCGGCGTCCAACCAAGAGGAATCCCGCGATGAACGACGCAGACGCCGCGGTCTCGCTGCTCCAAGGGGCGTCGTCGGCGGCGGCCGAGGTCTTCAGGAGCATCCTCACGCGGGGCCCGATCAGCCGCATCGACATCGCCCGGCTCACCGGACTCTCGCAGGCCGCGGTCACGAAGGCGGTCGCACCACTCATCGGGGCCGGGCTCGTCTCTAACCGGCTCGAGTCGCAGCGCGACGGGCAGCCGGGGCGGCCGGCGAACCCTCTCATGGTCGTTGCCGACGCGCTGGTCTTCATCGGCATCAAGGTCAATTCCGACGAGATCGTCGGCGTCGCGACCGATCTGACGACGAGCATCCTCGCCAGCGACCGGCGCCCGCTGCACGCCACCAAGCTCGACGTCGTCGTCGACGCCATCGAGGCGACCACGACCAAACTCGTGGACACGCTCCGCAGGCGAGCTGAACGCATCTGCGCCGTCGCGGTCACCGTCTCCGGCGACGTCGACGCGCACAGCGGCGTCGTCCGCGAGTCCGCGATCATGAGCTGGACCGATGTGCCCCTCGCGAAGATCCTGACCGGCCGCCTCGACCGCGACGTCCTGGTCGAGAACGACGTCCGGGCCCTCACGATCGGCGAGCACTGGTTCGGCGTGGGCGTCGGCACCGCCTCGTTCGCGATCGTCACGATCGGTCGCGGCATCGGCAGCGGACTGCACGTCAATGGCGAGGTCGTCGAAGGCGCCTACAGCGTCGCGGGCGAGATCGGACACCTCCCGCTGACCTCACCCGACCGGATCTGCCCCTGCGGCCGCCGCGGCTGCGTCGAGGCGGTCGCCGGCACCCCCGCCATCGTCGCCGAGGTCTCGTGCGGACACGGCAGGGAACTGTCGATCGACGAGGTCCTCGACCTGGCGCACCGCGGTGACTCCATCGCCGTACGGGCGTTCGAGCAGGCTGCGACCGTAATCGGCACTGCGATCGCGACACTGGTCAACCTTGCCGGGCCCGAACTCGTCATCATCGGTGGCGAGGCGGTGAGCGACTTCGACCTCTTCGAGGCGCACCTGCGTGCCGCCTTCGCCGAGCACGCCTTCGGTGCGGCGGGCCGCTGCAGGATCGTTACGCGCCCGCACACCTTCGAGGACTGGGCACGCGGGGCCGCAGCCTCGGCTGTCCGTCGGCTGGTGGAGAACCGGACCTGAAGCGCGGCCGGGTCCCGATCGGTCGGTCCGGCGCCGCCGCCCGGTCAGCGGCCGGTTGCGGTGGCGGCGTCGTTTGGCGACATCCAGTCGGCGGGCCCGTGCACCCACTCCACCCGATTCAGCTCGATGTCGCTGGTCGCCGACGGGCCGGAGATCCAGGTCTGCGGTGCGCGTGGGTCGAGCCGGGCGACGGCTTCGGGCACCAGGCCCACGATCTGGCCGGTTCGGACCACACAGATGTGCGGGTCGGAGACGAGCGTCAGCATCCGGCGCCCCTGGGTGGAACCGACGTCCAGCACGATGGTGCCGGTGTCGGCCACCGCCACCGCGCAGCCGGTCAGCGCGGCGTCCATGCTGTCGAGCTCGGCCGCCGACAGCGGGGGTGTATCCCGGCGGACCTGCCCGGCGAAGCCGATCAGCCAGTGCCCGGGGATGTCGTCGGGCACCGCGAGCCGGTCGACGCCGGCCAGCAGACGCGGAAGAGTCAGGGCGGGCTGCCCGCGCCCGACGCCGGCAGCCGGTCGAACGCGGGCAGGTGGCGGCGGCGGGCCGCGGCCAGGTGGTCCCGCATCGCTTCGGTGGCGCCCTCGGGGTCGCCAGCGGCGATGGCGGCGGCGATGCGCTGGTGCTCGGCGGCCGTCTCCGAGGCGGTCGCGGCGGGGAAGTAGAGGCGGTGCAGGTGCAGGTGCGCGTGCAGACGGGTGATCGCGTCGCGCAGCAGGGGACTGCCGGCGGCCTCCGCGACGAGGTCGTGGAACCGCGCGTCGAGGGCGGTGAAGTCGGCGTGGCGGCGGTAGTCCTCGCCCGCCTCCACGCCGATCGTCGCCCCGGCCTCCGTGCCGATCCGCTCGCGGTCCGCGGTACCCGCGTGCACCGCCGCCCGGCCGGCCGCCGCGCCCTCGAGCAGGATGCGCATGTCGAACAGATCCTCGAACTCGGCCCTGCTCAACAGCGGAGTCGTGGTGTATCCGGACAACGGCCGCTTGCGGACCAGCCCGTCGGACTCGAGGCGGGCCAGGGCCTCCCGGACGGGGGTGGGGGAGACGTCTAGCTGCCGGGCGAGAACGTCGATGGTCACCCGCTCGCCCGGAGGCAGCGTGTGATCCATGATCAGTCTCTTGACGGCCTCGTGGACGTCCTCGGACAGGGTGAGCCGCCGGACGGGGCGGATCCGGTCTCCGGCCTGGTGCCCCATCACTTCTTTCTGCCCCCTTGACTTGGCTCGCCCTGAACGAGTAAACACTCTACCGCGCAATATCCTATAGGAAATAGCCCCGGCGGGAGGTTGGCGCATGCGAGCCACCGAGAAGGTGCCCCTAGGGCCTGTGTCGAAGTCGGTCACAGCCACTCGCTGATCGCGGCGACGTGCACGGTGGCTTCGTAGCGCACGGCG
>NZ_JBRIQN010000089.1:0-13791 GCF_052981855.1 Micromonospora sp. LZ34 | reverse complement strand
TTCCGACCGCCACGGGCAACGCGCCGTTGTGGGTGCGGCTGGCCCGGGATATGCCGTATGCGGTGGAGCAGGTTCGGTCGATCACCTTGTTGTGCGAGGGTGGGCGGCTGTTTCTCGACGTCACCGCCGAAGTCCCCGTCGTCACCTACCCGCCGGGTGAGGAGCCGGATCCGGGTCGGGTGGCCGGGGTGGATCTGGGGATCATTCACCCGTACGCGGTGGCCGGTCCCGGCGGTGAGGGGCTGTTGGTGTCGGGGCGGGCGATCTGCGCTGAGCATCGCATGCACCTGGCCGACAGCAAAGCCCGCCGCCGCGCCGTATCCGGCCGGGCCCCGAAGCCGGGTCAGCGGGGGTCACGGCGGTGGCGGAAGTATCGCTCGTGCCTGGTTGGTGGAGGGTCGGCATCGGCGGCGGGTCCGCCAGGCCCAGCACGAAGCCGCCCGCACGGTCGTCACCTGGGCGCAGCAGCAGCGCGTGGGTGTGCTGCGCGTCGGTGATCCGCGTGGTGTGCTCGACCTGCCGGCGGGGCGGCGGCACAATCTGCGACTGCGGCAGTGGCAGATCGGCCGGCTCCTGCAGGTCCTCACCGACAAGGCCACCCAAGCGGGCATCACCGTCCGCCTCGTCGACGAACGCGGCACATCCTCGACCTGCCCCGCCTGCCGCAAACGGATATCCAAGCCTCGTGGGCGGACCTTGACCTGCCCGCACTGCGCGTTCTCCGGGCACCGTGACCTCGTCGCGGCTGCCAGCATCGCCGCCCGCACCCCGGGCGGCGGACCCACCACCCCCACCGCAGCCGTCGTGCTGCCGGAGGTGGTCACGCACCGTCGAGCCGGCCGGCACCTCCCCGGCGCCGGCCAGTCCCGACGTGACCCCCGCCGCCCACACCAGGCGGCGCGAGGATCAGTTGGCCCGCGGAGGCCCGCCCCACCACCCAACGGTGGGGAGTCGCTCACCCCTCACGGTGAGGATCCACAACACGCCCACCGGACACCCGGCGAACGTTAGTGGACACCGCACTAGCAGCCGAGGCCGCCGAAGCAGCGGCCGCTCAGGGCAAGTTCTGGCAGATGCACGACCTGCTGCTCGACCACCAGGACAAGCTGAACATCACTGATCTGCTCAAATACGCCGCCGACCTCGGTCTGGATCAGAAAAGCTTCCACGACGATCTGATAAGCCCGGCCCACGCCGGCCGCATTGAAAGCGACATCGACTCGGCCGACAACAGCGGAGTGTCCGGCACCCCGACGTTCTTCATCAACGGCCGCCGCCACTATGGCGCCTACGACATCACGGCCCTGACCGCCGCCATTCGTATGGCCCGAGCCCGGGCCCGCCTCGGCCGCGAGGTACCAGCGACCCGTAAATAAGCGGGTTCCGTGGACTCGACAGCACGCCGGTCGGCCGTCAGATCCTGCCGCGCGAACTTGCCTTGACGCGACGCTCGGCAACGTCCTTTTGGGGGTGAAGCCGATCTGCCGGCCTACGCGGTGGTGCGGGATCTCCAGGCCGGCAGCCCGCCGCTTCACCCACTCCGCGGAGGCCCGGAGCACTCGGCCAACTGAGTGATGGTGAGCCACCTCGGGTCGTCCTCCGACAGACGGTGGCATCTGCGCCGCGGCGATCGGCAGCGCGATGATGAAGCTGTGTCGGCTACGGATCCCAGCGCCTGATCAGTTCGACGCCGCCTGTTGGGCCGCCACCAGTGATCTATCAGGCCCCGGCGGCCTCGTGTCCCGGTCGAGCAGCGCGTTGGTGGCCTGCTCCAGGCCGCCACGTTGCTGCTTGATCAGCTTGGCCTTGTAGTCGGACGCGTACACCTCAAACGCCTGATCTTCTCGATCTCCTGCTCGGCCTTGGTCATGGGCCCGTACGGCTTCCGCGGCGGCGTAGGTGAGTGGTCCAGGCGGTCTGACGCTCGCGGGTGGTCGGCATGGTGGTTGAGTCACCGGGGAGAGCGTCGAGCGCCGGCGCACCCCCCGCAACGCCACGCGCACCAGCATCCCGTGCGCCGATCGAATGCCACGTCTCGCTCGGCAGCGGTCCCGGAGAGAGCCTGCACCCACCCGGCTGACTCCTCGTCCAGGCCGACCACCTCGGCCCCGCGCCGGCGCGCGGACCCGGGGTCCGCGCGCCGGAGGTGTCAGGCCGTCGCCCGCTTCGGGAGCTTCCACCCGGGGCGGGGGAAGTGGCAGGTGTAACCGTTGGGGTAGGTCTGCAGGTAGTTCTGGTGCTCGGGCTCAGCTTCCCAGAAGTCGCCTGCCGGGGTGACCTCGGTGACGACCTTGCCGGGCCACAGGCCCGAGGCGTCGACGTCGGCGATCGTGTCCTCGGCGACCCGCTTCTGCTCGTCACTGGTGTAGAAGATCGCCGAGCGGTAGCTGGTGCCGATGTCGTTGCCCTGGCGGTTCTTCGTCGAGGGGTCGTGGACCTGGAAGAAGAACTCGAGCAGCGCGCGGAAGTCGGTCTTCTCGGGGTCGTAGACGACCTCGATGGACTCCGCGTGGGTGCCGTGGTTGCGGTAGGTGGCGTTCGGGACGTCGCCGCCGCTGTAGCCGACGCGCGTGGACACGACGCCGGGCTGGTGGCGGAACAGCTCCTCCATGCCCCAGAAGCAGCCGCCGGCGAGGATCGCCTTTTCGGTGGTCACCTCGTCTCCTTACTTGTCGTCGATGTCAGTGTTGGTGTCACTCGTGAACAGGGTGCGGTATTCGCCGTACCCTGCGTTCTCCAGGTCGTCGAGGTGGATGAACCGCAACGACGCGGAGTTGATGCAATAGCGCACTCCACCCTTGTCGGGGGGACCGTCGTTGAAGACGTGGCCGAGGTGGCTGTCCCCGTGCAGCGAGCGGGCCTCAATCCGGATCATCCCGTGGCTGGAGTCTTCGCGCTCGACGACGTTCGTCTTGGCGATCGGCTTCGTGAAGCTCGGCCAGCCGGAGTTGCTGTCGTACTTGTCGACGGATGCGAACAGCGGCTCGCCGGACACGACGTCGACGTAGATGCCGGGCTCGTGGTTGTCCCAGTAGGCGTTGGCGAACGGGCGCTCGGTGCCGTCCTGCTGGGTCACGCGGTACTGCTCCGGGTCGAGCCGCGAAACGGCCTCCGGGTTCTTGTGGTAGTGGGTCTGCTGGGGCACAGCTCTCCCTTCCCGGCCTTTCGGCGTGAAGCTGAGGAACCAGGCGAAACGCACCTGGACATGCGAAAATACGGACACCCTACGGGCCGATTGTAGTCCCGCGGCCCGTACCTTTTGTGGACCATCAAGTCCGAAGAGGTTTCCGGAAGTGGTCGGCCGGGTGCCACCGTTACGGTGGGTGGCCTGGGGTACGTCGCCGCCACAGTAGCACCCGCTTGACCTCAAGAGTGGACTTGACCGACCAGTTCTACCGCTACTAGGTTCGGGACGTCCGACTGGGCGCCTCCGCTAGCGAGGGACTCTCCGACTTGTCCACCGGTGCCGAGTTCTAACGGACGTCGCGCCGCTCCCGGGCAACCGGGTGCCGCCAACACAAATCGCGATTCGGTGGGGAAGGAACAACTGTCATGAGTGAGAGTTTCGAGGGCCGTAAGGTCGTGGTCGTCGGCGGCACCAGCGGCATGGGCCTCGCCACAGCCCACCAAGTGGGTGAGATCGTCCGGCGGGTGCGGGACGGACGACTGCGGACGAACATCGGCAACGTCGCAACCCTCGACGACGCCGTCGCCGCCTTCAACCCGACCGAGCGGATCACCGGGAAGACGATCATCCGCGTTCGTCCGTGAGCGACAGGCGCCCATCGATGCACGCGGCCGGCCGGCGCTGTCCAGATCGGCCGGCTGCGTGCTATGGCCCCTGGCATTAGATGTCGAACGGGCTTTCCATCCCTGCAACATTTCCACCAAAGAGACAAATGACCGAGGAGACAATTCCCATGAAAGCGATTGTGGTGACGGACCAGGCTGCGGGAACGGCCGGGATGACGCTGGTGGAGCGGCCCGAGCCGGAACCGGCGCTGGACGACGTCGTCGTTCAGGTTCATGCGTCGGGATTCGTCCCGACTGAGATGGCCTGGCCCTCGACCTGGACCGATCGCCTCGGCCGTGACCGGACGCCGTCGATCCCTGGGCACGAGCTGGCCGGAGTGGTCACCGCTCTCGGCTATGGCACGACGGGGCTGTCTGTGGGACAGCGGGTGTTCGGCCTCACGGACTGGACTCGCGACGGTACCCTGGCGGAGTATGTGGCCGTCGAGGCACGCAACCTCGCGCCGCTGCCCGGCGACGTCGACTTCACGGTGGGTGCGAGCCTGCCGATCTCGGGCCTGACCGCGTGGCAGGGACTGTTCGAGCACGGCCGCCTTCAGGCGGGGCAGAGCGTCCTCGTGCACGGCGCGGCCGGCGCAGTCGGTTCGATGGTGACGCAGCTCGCACGTGAGGCCGGCGCCTACGTCATCGGCACCGGACGGGCTGCCGACCGTCAGAAGGCGCTCGACTTCGGCGCGCAGGAGTTCGTCGACCTCGAGAACGACGTCCTCGAAGACGTCGGCGGAGTCGATCTGGTTTTCGATGTCATCGGCGGCGACATCGGGAAGCGGTCCGCAGGCCTGATTCGCGCCGGAGGAACGCTGGTGTCCGTCGTCGGGCCGCCGGAGGCGCGGCCCGCGGACGGCCTGGCGGTTGACTTCGTCGTCGTGTCCGATCGCGCCCAACTGGGTGAGATCGTCCGGCGGGTGCGGGACGGACGACTGCGGACGAACATCGGCAACGTCGCAACCCTCGACGACGCCGTCGCCGCCTTCAACCCGACCGAGCGGATCACCGGGAAGACGATCATCCGCGTTCGTCCGTAAGGACTCGGGGACAGCGAGCGGTCCTGCCCTCCTTGTGGATCAGCGTCAACGGCGTGGCCAGGTCGGGCGACTCGTACCGGAAGACGTCATCGGACTGGTCCGCTACCTGGGTGGGCACCCGGCGTAACCAGCTCCCGGCAGCCCGGAGGACATCACGAACGCGGTGTCGTTCCTGCTGTCGGACAAGTCGAGCTGGATGACCGGCGCCATCGCCGACCTCGACATCATGGCCGGCCGCAACTGACCCTTAACGTAACGCCGGGATCACGCCGGCGGGGCTGCGGACGTGCCCGTACGCGTCCGCAGCCCGCGCCTGCGGGGAAACCACCAGCAAATTCGGCGAGACCGCGGCTCGGCCGATCCGCACATAGTCGCGCTCGATGGTGAGATCAGCAACTCCACCCATGCCGACCAGTTCGCCAAGGCCTACCCCGGCCGCTACTTCCAGTTGTACATCGGCGAGCAGCAGCTCATCGCGGCCTGCGCACTACACGGGACGCCTACATCCCTTGCCCAGCCACGGTCCCGGCCTACGACGAACTCATCGGCCGAGCGACCAGCGCGGCCCGTTCGGCGTGTCCTCGACGACGACCCCGGCCGCCGCCAGCCCGTCCCGCAGCGCGTCGGCCGTCGCGTAATCCTTGCGCGATCTGGCCAACTGGCGCTGCTCCAGCGTGACGTCGACGAGCTTGCCGAGCGCATCGCGGTACTCGTCGCCGGCGCCCACATAGCCTTCACGTGATGTACCCCGCCGTTGGGGACGCCTGAACCTTGTCAGCGGTCGGCGCGCGTTCAGACGCGACGACGCGTGTTCAATGCCCATGCCCGGCTGTGTGCGACCGAGGGAATGCCGGGTCTAGAACGTCGGCATATTCCGGATGAGCATTGACGAATGCTGCCGCGAACGGACACGTGACGGTGGCGGTCTTTCCTTGCATGCGCAGCTCGTCGAGGACGCCGCCGATGAGCCTGGCGCCTACTCCCTTTCCCCGGAACTCGGGGAACACGGATGTCGCGGACAGTATGATGCGGCCGCCGACCTTGCTGTAGACGAGCCCAGCGGCTGTCCGGCCCCCTATCGCGGCCTCGTAGATGCCGAGCTCACTGTTGTCGGTGATGACGAGGTCTTCCACGTCGGGCGCGATGGCTCCCGACAGGTTCGAGCCACCCAAATCTTGCTCGACGCTGGTCAACGTGATCATGTCCTCGGCGTTGCCCGCCATGTTGTCTCCTGAATCTCGCGTTTGGTCAACGGCCTGGGAGTGCCCAGTCAGGTCGGATGAAGTGGCAGGAGTATCCCGCCTCGGACTATTGCCTAACCGACGTCGGAGACGTTGGCATCGTCCGGGTGCGGCCACGAATGACCGGATTCTTAGCGCTCAGGCAGCCGGCACCGGGAGGCTGAGGACGAGCGACCCACGCAGGTCGACCAGGACACGGCCGGTCGTGCGCACCACGCGCATAACGACGTCCTCGCAGCTGGGACATCGGGCGACGAGGCCGGGCGCTCGGTCGAACACGCGCATCGCAGCCAGCGGACGGGGCGTCCGGCACCCGGCGCAGGTGAGCTCGGCAACGGTGAGGTCGGTCCCCATGATCTCGCCGAGCGGTCCGGCGAGGGCGTTACCGTCCACCCAGGGTGCGTCGTCGGCTCCGACGTTGGTGGTCGACATGGTCATCCTCCGGTTGGTCCGAAACGTTCAGTGCGGATGTTCGCGGGATCGTGGCCGATGTCGACGAGGAGGTCGGCAACGGTCTCGACGAATCCGGTAGGCCCGCAGATGAATGCCACAGCGTCGGCATCGCGGGGCCAGGCGACGCGGGCGAGGGCGTCCGCGTCCAGTCGTCGGGGTGGGGCCCGCCAGCCGGGGGGCGTGACCCTGGTGTAGACGTGTGTGACGGCGATGCGCCCATCGCCTGCGGCTCGTGCGGTCGCAAGATCCGCGGTGAACAGCGCATCGGACGGGGATCGGGTCGAGTAGAGCAGCCTGGTGGGATTCGTCGCCGCACGCACCATCGACATCAGCGGCGCCACGCCGGACCCGCCGCCGATCAGCAACGCCGGGCGTGGATCGGCGGGTCGGCGTACGAACCAGCCGCCGAGCGGTCCACGGATCTCGAGTTGGTCACCCGGCTCTGCAACGTCGACGAGGTACGGCGAGACCTCACCGTCGGTCACCGCCTGGACGGTCACCTCGAGCCGGTCGGGCCCCGGGGCGGACGAGATCGAGTAGCTGCGGTACGCCGTGTAGCCGTCGGGAGCCGTCAACCGGACGTCGACGTGCTGGCCCGGCACGTGACCTGTCCAGCCGTCGACGTCGAGGACCAGGGTACGCGCCGTCGCAGTCTCCGCCCGGGTGGCGGCGACGGTCGCCGGCTGCCAGGTCAGTCTGCCCGGTACCGCTGCTCGCGCCATGGGTCACCGTAGTTGTGGTAGCCGGCCGTCTCCCAGAACCCGGGCTCGTCGTCGAGACGCAGTTCCAGTGCGCGCAGCCATTTCGCGCTCTTCCAGAAGTACAGGTGAGGAATGAGGAGACGAGCTGGCCCGCCGTGCACCGGAACCAGCGGCTCGCCGTCGAACTCGTACGCCACCCAGGCCTGGCCGTCGAGAAGGTCCTCGAGCGGGACGTTCGTGGTGTAGCCGCCGTAGGAGTGGGCGACGACGTACTCGGCCGTAGTCTCGACGTCGGCCAGCAACGTGTCCACCGAGACGCCTCGCCAGCTCGTGCCGAACTTCGACCAGTGCGTGACGCAATGGATGTCCACAGTCGGCTCGTCGGCAGGAAGGGCGGTGAACTCCGCCCATGACCACGTGCTCCGCTCGCCGGTCTCGGTGACGACGGCGAGCTCCCACTCGTCGAGGCCGATGCGCGGTGTCGGTCCCGCCGACAGCACCGGGAAGTCGTCCGTGCGGTACTGGCCGGGCGGGAGGTCGGTGTCGTCGCGCCTGCGGCCGCCGAAGCCGCGTGTGATCACTGCCATGCGCCCCTCCCCATGTGGCCGGGCGGCCGCGATCCCGCTGCCACCCGTGCTTCCACCCGACCGGTGGATGTCGATGTGGTACCCGCCCATGACGTCATCGTCAGCGAGTGCCCCGGTGATGAGATTCTCCGCGGTGGGGACGTGGTCGCCCGCAATCCGGGATATATCAACTGGACCATCGCGTCCAGAGTATGCTGGCGTGGCACCGGACGGCAAGCCTCGCTGGCCATCGGTGGTTAGCAGCAGCAGCGCGCCTGACGGCCGTGGCGGTGCGTCCTTATCTGGTGGATGCCTCCGCAGCGTAGGTATAATGGACTTTAGCGTCCATAGGGTGCGGCTAGAGATTGTTCCGAGATGGTCGTTCGACATGTTGTCGCCGCTGCGAGATGGCGGCGGCCAGTGTCTTGCCCGATGTCAGGAGAGTTCGATGGGCCCTGTTCCCTCCGGTGGGAACGTTGTCGATGGCCAGCCGGTCGATGCGGTGGACATGATCGCCGCCCTGACCGCTGCACAGCTTGTGTTCCAAGACGGTGCGACTCAATCATTCACGGCGGAGGGTCGAACGACCTACGTCGACAGGGGCACACCCTCAGCCGGCGAGTGGTCTGTTACGGGTGACGGGACCTTCGCTTCATTCTGGCCGCCGACGTATCGGGCGACGTACACGATTCGGTGGATCGTCGAGGACGGAGTGCGGGTGGGCGTCAGCTTCACGGATACCCGCAGCGGAGTGCGCTACGACGGCCGGTACCGATGACTGGACGGCCGGTACCGATGACTGGACGAGATTCGAGCCGTGACGGTTAGCCAGGCAGGGACAGCCGAACCCGGAGCCGGTGAACGGCAGCTCCAATGCCGGCGAGCAGGCGGCAATGAGGGTGCCGCCACGCTCGGCTGAGCCTGCGCGGCCGTGATCCACCCCGGGGCAGCTCGGTCACGATGTCCGCTGGTCGGGCCGGAGGCAGATCGAGGCTGCGCACCTGGTTGGGCGGCGGACTGGCCGACGTGGGGCGTCGTCTCAGGCGAGCAGTGGTTCGAAGATGTCCCTGCCTAGGGTGACGGCCTGCTCCTGATCGAGGACGGTGGCAGACAACCCGGGGTGGGCCGTGATCCACTCCTGCGCAGCGGCGGGATTGGTGAAGAAGTTGATGGTGGAGCAGCAGGTGTCCACGGAGCGTCCGGCCGCTCCGGTTGCCGCGTACACGACTACCGCCTCCGCCGGCTCGTAGGTCGCGACACCGTCGGTGATGGTCACACACACCGGTTGACCGGTGTGCGGATCGGCAGAGGTGATCACCGCGTCGGTGCCGAGCATGAACGGCATACCCAACGCGTCGATGGCGCACATCGCGAACACCTCGACGCCGCCGAGTGACACCGCGTGCGGCGTTGGTGCCGGTGAGAACGGGTAGGCCGCGACCAGGCGCCCGGCGTTGTCTACGGCGACAAGGTCCTGCTGAGCGAGGTCCCACAGAGCGTTGACCGTGTCCAGGTCTGCGGCGTTCACGGCGGCGTGGATGTCGCCGGCACTGGGGGCGGTGCCGGTGGTGGCGAAATGGCGCAGGATCGCCCGGTGCACCTGCCGCAGCCTGTCGGGCAACTGCTCGGCGCGGCGGGGCCGGTCGGTCCGGATAGCGTTGCCCGGGTCCGTGCAGCACGCCGCCAGGCTCGGCTCCCTCCGGGCGCTAGCGAGTCCGGCGCCTATTGCCTGGCGCAGGACAGCGCGGATGCGTTCCCCGGTGGGCAGGTCGAGACGGCACGCTGCCGGCCCGTCGCCGTTGCCGCCCATCACGTCCACGCCGTTGACCAGGATCGATGGCGACGGGTAGTCCCCCACGACTTCGGTGACCATCGCCGACGGCAGTCCGAGGTCGGCCAGCGCGGTGTGCAGCGCCTGCCGGGCCGAGGCAAGGTTTGGACATTCGGGAACGGAACGGAGTTCAACCTCCACCCGACGAGGCAGAGCCGATCCGACTATTGCCTCGATGAAGCGGCCCGGGCCGGCGGCGGCCTGGTCGGCGGGGAACACGGCGATGTCGCCGCTCCCCTGGCTCTTGGCCCAATCGCGTGCGGCCTGGCGACCCCCGGGCCCTCCAGCATCTGCTGCTGTCATCGCAGTCCCCTTGCAGCAAGCGGCCCCGATGGCGAATCGCACATCTTCTGGCCGTCCCGGCTCTACCCGTACCAGACTGGACCTTCCAGTACAGGGGAAGGTCAAGGGCGCAACGACTGGAGGACGCCGGATGCGGATCGGAGAGCTGGCCGCGGCCACCGGCACGACGACCAAGACCCTGCGGTTCTATGAAGCCTGCGGGCTACTGCCACCTGCCCCACGCACCCGCACCGGATACCGGGACTACGGCGACGACGCGGTCGCCCGGCTCGACTTCATCCGCCGCGGCCGCAGCGCCGGGCTCAGCCTTGCCCAGATCCGCGACATCCTCACCGTCCGCGACAGCGGCGACGCCCCCTGCGGCCACGTCCGCCAGTTGCTCGCACAACAGCTTGACGCCATCGATGCTCAGCTCGCCGATCTGCGTGCCCTTCGCGCCACCGTCGTCCAGCTTCACGGCGCCGCCACCAATGCCGACCCGGACACCTGCCCGCCCGAGCAGGTGTGCCGCTACCTGTAGCCGCCCAGCCTGCCGCCCTTCAGTGTGCGCGCGCTGCCGGCAGAGATCGCAGGGTCAAGCCGACGCGAGCCAGGCTGACCGGAACCGCGACGAGCATGGGTCACACCGGGGTCGGGGCGACATGCAGGATGGCTGCCACCATCACAACGTCCAGCGCGACAAGGCCGAGACCGCCAGCGTCCCCGAGGCGGGCTCGGCGATAGCTGTGTCGGCTGGTTGCCGAGGTAATCAGGGTGGCGACGACGGCCAGCAGCGCGATCCCGAGCAGAGCGGCGGCGGGTTGGGGAACCGGCCAATTCCAGGCGTGGGCGGCGACGAGAGTGGCGCCCCAGCACAGGCCGACGAGGGGGCCGGTGGCGAGCAGCCTCCGGGCGGCCCGGCGGCTCGGGGACTGCGAGACGAACGCGGCGGTGATCTGGTTGAGGCTGCCGAATTCGGCGATTGCCACGCGGGCCGCGTCCGTCGGCGGAGTCCGGCGGCGAGGTGGTGCTGCCAGGTTTCGGTCAACCCGTCGGCGAGTTCGTCGACCGCGTCGGGGGGCAGGCGGCGGGCCAGGGCGTTGAGGTGGGCGTCGATCAGCTGGTGGCTGGCCACGGCCCTCGTCTCCAGCAGTGTGGTGATCGCGTGGCGAACTCACGCCAGTTGGTACGGTCGGCGTGCAGCCGCCGTTGGCCGGCGGCGGTGAGGTGGTAGGTGCGTCGACGCCGGCCGTCCGCGCTCGACCAGAATCCGGCGAGCAGTCCGGCGTTTTCCAGGCGGTGCAGGGCGGGGTAGATGGTGCCGGTGGGTAGATCGAAGCGGCCGCTGCTGCCTTCCACCTCGGGCTCTGGCGTGGACGTCGGTACCCGACGTCCACGCCAGGGCATGGGTGTTCAGAAGGTAACTACGGCAGACAGTCCCGCAGGCACTGCGTGAGTATTGAGCTTTTTCAGTGCGTGTGGGCCTGAGCGCTTGCAGGTGGTTTCACGGCCGGGACGATGAGCAGTGCCAGGACAGCGGAAGCCGCGGCCACGATGGCGGCGAAGGTGAAGCCGCGGTTGAAGCCGGTGCTGCTGCTGCCGGCGATACTCGCCGCCGCGATACTGGAGACGACGGCGACTCCGAGGGCGGCGCCGAACTCGTGGAAGGTGCTGAGGAGACCCGACGCGATTCCCGCCTCGTGGTGGGCGACCTGTCCCAGCGCGGTGGTGGAGGCGGCGACGAAGGCGGCGCCGATTCCCGCTGCGCCGACGCTGATCCCCGTCACCACCGAGACCGGGCCGTCCCAGAAGGCGGGTACCGCGGTGCCGACGGCAGCGGCCGCAAGGCCCGTCATCGCGACGGGCCGGGCGCCGAGGCGGCCAACGACATGGCCGGCGACCTGCGCGCCGATGATCGTCGCCACGGCGACCGGCAGGAACAGCAGACCGGTCCGCAGCGCGCCGTAGCCCTTGTGGTGCTGCAGGTAGAACGAGCCGAGGAAGAACACCGCGATCATCAGCGCGGTCGCCACCAGGATCAGGAACGTGCCGCCGGCCACCGACCGTCGGGTCAGGATCCGCAGGTCCATCAGCGGCGACCGCACCGTGCGCTGCACGACGGCGAACAGGACGTAGAGGACGACGGCAGCGGCCAGAGTCCCGAGGGTCGCGGCGGTCAGCCAGCCCCGGTCGCCCGCATTGATCAGCGCGTAGATCGCCGTGCCGGTTGCGGCCGTGACAAGCATGGCGCCCGGCACATCCAGGCGCGCCCGAGCCCCCTGCGGCAGCTCTGCGGGCAGCATCCGGGCCAGTGCCACCAGCACGACCACGCCGATGGGCACGTTGATGTAGAACACCCACTGCCAGCCAGGACCGGCGGTCAGGACACCACCCAGCAGGACACCGATCGCCGAGCCGCCACCGCCCAGCGCCGACCAGATACCGAGCGCCTTGTTGCGCTCCTCTCCGTGGAAGATTCTCGTCACCACCGACAGCGCGGCGGGCGACAGCATCGCCGCACCGACGCCCTGCGCGACGCGGCCGCCGATCAGCATCGCGGCACCTGCGGCCAGACCGGTGACCAGCGACGCGACGGTGAACACGAGCAGGCCGAGCAGCACCACACGCCGGGAACCGAGTAGATCCGCGGCTCGCCCTCCAAGCAGCATCAGGCCGCCGAACATCAACGTGTACGCACTGACCACCCAGGTCAGCGTGTCGCGTTGCAGGCCGAGATCCGCGCCGATGTGCGGTAGCGCGATCGCCACCACGGTGACGTCGAGGATGAGCATGAACTGGGCGACGCCCAGCAGTGCCAGCAGGCGCCAGCGGCGTGGGTCGGTGGCAGTGGTTTCCGGTTGGTCGACGGCCTGAGCGGACACGGCGTCGCCTCCAATTCGAACAGCAGTGTTTGACTTGTGTCGGGTACAGTAACTCGTACACCACTGTTCAACAAGGGGGATCGGGTGACGGTACCGACGTCGGGAAGGTCGTCGGCCAGGCGAGCGGATGCGCAGCGCAGCATCGCGGCGATACTCGAGGCCGCCGTAAACGCCTTGAGCCGTAACCCGGACGCCAGCGTCAGCGAGATCGCGAAGGCGGCCGGCGTCGGAAGGGTCACGCTCTACGGCCACTTCCCGAACCGCGCCGACCTGGTCGAGGCGGCGCTCGCCCACGCCATCGAACAGGGCCACGCCGCACTCGACGCGGTCGACCTGACCGGCGACACCCGGCAGGCACTCACGCGGCTGATCGACTCCAGCTGGCTGCTGGTCAACCAGTCCCGCTCACTCCTGCTCGCGGCCCAGACAGTTCTCCCGCCAAGCCGGATCCGCGACCTGCACGCCGGCCCGGCCGAGCGCGTCGAAGGCCTCGTGAAGCGCGGTCAGGACGACGGAGTGTTCCGCAGCGATCTATCCACCTCATGGCTGATCGGCGTCATGCACAATGTGATGCACACCGCCGCCGACGAAATCAACGCCGGCCGCCTCGATCCCGACCAGGCCGCGGCGTTCATCACAGCGACCGTCCTGGCCGCCTTCACGCCGCCCGGCCATCGCGTCCCCACCTAAAAACCGCCAGCCCAACCGGTTCCGTCCGCGCCGGCCCGCCCGGCGGCGCATGCTCTACAACCGGCCGCCTCCCGCGCGCCACGCCGGACAGCCCGAGGCGCGGAGCATCTGCGGGGTCCGCGCCAGGTGGACAAAGCGCCGATCACACCCGCGGGTAGGACCCGTTCGCCGTCGACGAGACGGATCAGGAAGAGTCGTCGTCCGTTCCGGCGCCGCGCAGCCGGTGCAGCCTAAGTACCCCGCGCCGTTAATTCGTCGGGGGTCGTATCCATGCGGTGGGGTCGTTGAGGTAGAGACCGCACGCGCA
>NZ_JBRIQN010000088.1:0-14261 GCF_052981855.1 Micromonospora sp. LZ34 | reverse complement strand
TCGCGGGCGGTCAGGACGGACTGCACGCGCAGGACCTGGTCAGGCACAGCGGTTTCCTTCCGGAATTTGCGGTAGGGAAGAGATGACACGCAGGTGTCTCTGAGCAGCGGCCGGAGCTGTCGCACCGGCCGGGTGCTGCACTGACAGCCCGTGGTGGGGGTCCGTGTGGCCGTCCATCTGAAGACGGACCCCGGATCGTCGACCAGCGCGGACCGCACCACGGACGGCAAACAGGAACCCGACGACGCAGACGGGCGACGCGCCACTGCCACACCAGGCGCCCTGCGCGTGCCGACGAACCCGGCAACGGGGAAGCGCACCGGCGCGGGTGACGCATGACCCAACCCGTCGCGCACGACGGTGCCGGGAACCTGTCCCCGACGAGGGACAAGACCACGGCTGTGGGCGGGAGAGGGACCGGCACGCCGCGGTGATGCGGCGGCGCGAACCCGCCGAACCTGGTCGACTGCCTGGCACAGCTGGCGCCAAGGCGGCGCTGGCGGCCGCGGTGGCAGGGCGCTGGTGCCGACTCTCCGTCATCCTCTAACCGCTGTTTGTGTGCTTTGGCGAACGCCCCTCGTTCTCACAGCAACTCACAGGGCAGGCCCTCTCGCCGCCCACCACCACCCGCTGGCTGACACGGAACTGGCTGTCAGCTCGTCGGCGGTCCGTGAGTGCAGCTGACGGGGGCGGCTACCCGCGGCGCACGGACATGGCTGCAGGCGGTGCCGCTGGTGGGTTTCCGCGAGTCAGCAAGGGTAGGCGGTTCGTCGAGCAGGTCTGTCAGAGCGCAAGGTACCTGTGACAGGTCGGAGACAGTCGGTGCCTCCGGCTGCTCGTGGCGGTCGCGCATCAGGTTGGGGCTCTTCCGGCCGTCCCGGGTGGCGGTCGATGTAGAACCGTGGGTGGCATCGTGCGGCGCCGGAAATGCCATGTCCGAACGGGCGGGTGTCATGATCGACCGCGTGGCGATCGAGTGTCATGGCTCCGGTTGACACGTCAGCGCCGCGCAGCCGGCACCGGGCCGTGTCTTACCCCAACCTTTTATGACAGCGGCACCCGCACCGCCTGCCTCTCGGCGCGGCTGACACCGTGGCCTGACCGACAACTCCCCATCGGCGCGCACTTTTGGCATGACTCTCACAGGCCAAGGGTGAGCTGGGATTTGACACGGACACGCGGATCCCAGGAGCATCGATTGGCGTCCGGCCGGTGTGCGCGTCGGGCATGACGGCCGAGTCAGGCTCCCGTGACCGGACCGGACACCGCGGCTGACAGGCGAGCCGGATTGACCTCGCCCCCATCACTTGACAGCGCCGTCGCCTGGACTTGGACGCGTCACTGTCTCTTTGACGTGCCGGCGGTGTGACAGCGCCGGTCGCCGATCATGCACCGGGAGGATCCGCAGCCCTGCTCAACCGCGCCGAACAGGCCTGTGTGGCACTTGTGAGGGCTTGTGAGAGGTCTGTGAGATCGGGGGGCGTTCGCCAGAGCCTCCGCGACCACCTCGTCGACGCCCCCTACCAACGAGACGGACAGGCCGGGACGTAGGGCAGCCTCGTCGTACGAGCACCATTCGAGCACTAATGCGGCCGTAGGTGACGAACGGAAAGAGGCGCCTGACCCTGTTGCAGCAGGTCAAACGCCTCTTGATCTTGCGCGCCCGAAGGGACTCGAACCCCTAACCTTCTGATCCGTAGTCAAATCCTTCAATGCGTAAGGTCATCTGTCTAATTCAGTCCAGTCGCGTCCAACACAATCCGAACATGTTATTGCAGGTCCGAAGCTTGCTCGATAACTGTCTATCTATGCTTCAATTGAAAACAGAGTCAGAATCCGGCTCAGTCCAGTCCGTCCGGGCTAGTTCCCCGACGTCCGAGCACCCACGGAGCACCCAGCAGGCTCCACCTCGGCGGGTCAACATCACGCTCCCGGGCACCGACTGGCTGCCGGAACTCGGCGCGCGGACCATGGCCGATGACCTGAGGACTCGAGTCTGGCGCGCCGGTCTCGGGCGGGGAACCAGGTCCAAGAAGAGGCGGTGGGCGGGTTCACTTGGAATTGGGCGGTGAGGGCCAGGCAGAGCCGCTAACGGCGGCATCGAGGAGGTCGCCGAGCCGGAGCCAAGCGTTCGACCCGGTTGGGGATGCTGGGTTGGTGGCAAAACGCGCCCATGCCTCGCCGCTCTCGCCGAGCGCCGTTGTGACGACCGAGGTGACGACCTGGTTGCCGGCCCGATACCGGTATGCGCCAGCGAGCGTGAGGGCGGCCCATGCCGGAAGGGCGCGGATCAGGTCGTCCTCGCAGTCGGGCAGCGCCAGGATCTGCCGTGTCCACGCTTCCCTATAGTTTGGGCTGCCGCCAAGCCGTCGGCGCAGGTCGGTGGTGATGCGTAGCAAGGCGGTCTGCGGTGTCGAGTGCCGGGCGAGTACGTCGGTGAACGAGAGCCGCGGCCGGTGGGTACACCAGGCGAAAGACAGCAGGGCTTTCTCAACCAGGTCGTCGTCCTGGCGATGCCGGTGCAGGTAGTCGTTGAGGACGTCATCGGATGCTTCGGCTAGACGTCGAGCCGTGACCTGGCGAGGATCACCCAGGGGCACTGCGCGAGTCGCAGCTGCGGGGTCCCCGATAATTCGTTCGATTGACGCGCGCATTTCGGCCGCGTGTCGCTGGCGCTCCGATTCGGCATGGCTGGTCACTGACCACCGACTTGCGGGGGCGGGACCGTTGGCTGTGAGCACAGCTCGGACGCGCTGGATGATGTCATCGGTGACGGTCGGCAGATGCAGCAGCATGAGATGGAGCCACCGCAGGAGAGGCGGATCCGGATAGGTTTTGGGGGGTTGGGGCTCCCAGAGTTTCAGCGCTTGCACGGCTGCTGCTGCAAAACGCCGGCCGAGAGTTCGCAGCAGTTCGCTGGAGGCGTCCCAGTCATGGGGTCGCCCGATCCGGTCCTTTGCCTCCTCGGGTGCGAGGAGGTATCGCCAGGACCCTTCCGCTGCTTGCTCTATCCAGGTGGTCGTGGCCCGGCAGCCAAATTCCTGGATGTCGACGGTGTCGTCGAGGAACTGCTCCACGTATCGGAGATCATCGGGCGGCAGCGCGGCTAGGTCGTCGGCGTAGTCCACGAGTACCTGGGCTTTGGGGACGCCGTCGCGCAGCGACCGGCACATCTGAGTGATCAGCACATTGCGTGAGAACGTTGCCAGATCGTCCGTTGCGACTTCCTCGAGGAGTGCCGGTTCGAGCTTCCACGGAAAAGTGCCGAGCAGGTGCTCACGGATGACATGATCGGCCTTCGTGCCGTCTGCCAATTCGACCAGCTGGCGGTGGCGATCGGTGTGGATGGCCAGTACCTGCTCCCACATCGCCTTCCACGCCTTGCTGGTGGCGAAATAGTCGTCCCACCACCGATCCGAGTCAACACGGTCTTTAGCGAGCCTGAGGTCGGGCATGCTGGGCAGGCAGTCGACTGCCGCAGTGAAGACTGCATCGTGTAACCGCGGTTCGCGCAGGACAAGCTGGGCAGGCCCGGGTTCGCGAAGCAGTTGCGGCGTAAACGGCTGCTGGTCTTTGCCCCGGTTGCGGAGCTCCCGCGCGACTGCGTCAGCGAGCCCGTCAGCGCAGCCAGTGCGGCCGAGGACGGCGAGTTGGGTGGCGGAGCAGCGGCGTAGCGTGTCGCGCAGCAGAGTATCGGTGCAGCACGGGTGGGACAGGGCAGCGCCGGTAAGGTCGAGGCTGCCGATCTGGTATGCCTCAGGCGCTCTTTGGAGGTCCTGGTCGACCGCCGCCTGCAGCATCCATTCAGGTGCGCTGCCGCTGAGTGGTCCCCGGAGCAGTGCCAGGAGCAACGTGTTCCGACTGTCGCTATCCGGCATGGCGCGGACCTGCTCGATGGCGAGCCGGGTCTGGGGAGCGTCTGGTCCGGCTTCGACTACGACTGCGGTCAGGAACTCGACGGGCAGGCCAGAGCGTGACTCTGGGAAGGTGTGCCATGACAGCGGCTACGTGTTCACCGGTCCCGACGGGCTGCCGATCCACCCCGGCTATCTCACCCAACGGCTACGGCTGCTGGTCGGACGGGCGGGGCTGCCGCCGATCCGGCTGCATGACCTGCGGCACGGCGCCGCCACCCTGGCCCGCGCCGCCGGCGCGGACCTGAAAGCGGTCCAGGACCAGCTCGGCCACGCGACCATCGCGCTGACCGCCGACACCTACACCAGCGTCCTCCCCGAGTCCCAGCGTGAAGCGGCCGAAGCCACCGCACGCCTCGTCCTTGAGGCCGGCAAGCCCGGCGAGGAGATCCGGCGGCAACTGCGTCCCGGCCGGGACACACCGCAGGTGCCTGCCGTGGCCACGCATAAGCGATCAGCAGGTGTTTGCCGACTGCGGTGGAGACCGTCCCGGGTCGGGAGGGGGTTCAAGGTGCGGGGGTCGGATCGCCGCAGGCTCGATCGGTTGTGCTGACGTGGCTTAGCTCATCGACGAACCCAGCTTGATGGTGCGGCGTTTGAAGGGCACTGGGCCTCCTTCAAGGTGGTACAGCGTCAGGACGTTGAGGTCATGTCGTTCTAGGGATCCGGTGGCTTCGACGGCGCCGCTCTTCGCATCTGAGATGAGGGTGATGATCATTTCGGCGTCGGCGGAGACGACGAGGCCGGGGCTGCGGGTAGCGAAGATGTACTGCCGGCTGCCTCGCAGGTCGCGGAGCTTTGCCACGAGGTATTCCTCGATCCACGGTGCGTGGAGTGCGTCTTCGGGCTGGTCAATGATCAGGGGGTCGTTGCCGTCGGCAAGGGCGATGATGAGGATGGCGGTGCACTTCTGGCCGTGAGCGAGCCGCTCGATCGGCACGTAGCCATCGTTGGTGTGCCTGCGGAACTCGACGGAGAGGCCATCGTGCAGGTCGAGGATCTGCGTCCGCAGGAATTCCTCGATGGCGCCTTTCTCGGTCACATACTCAAACAGGGCCTCGATGTGCTTGCGCTCGGCACCGGTGGCGGCGCACACGCCGTCGACGTCCCCGATGAGGAACGAGCGGACCAGCTTGACGGGGGTGGAGTTCTCGCAGATCTGCTGGAGGACCGGGCCGCGCACCCGGGAGCCTTTAGCGATGGCCGTCAGTTCAGCTAGGTAGGCCGCATCGTCGTTCTCGGGGAGCAATTTAATCCGAACGATGCCGCCCATCAGCTTGTTGAGCGCCTTGATCCGGTCGTCGCGTCGCCGCCGTCGTGCCTTGCGCGCCTCCAGCAGTTCTGAGATCAGTTCCTCCCGGTACGCCTTGGCCGTGGCCAGGTTCGGCATGAACTCGTCGTTCAGGTGGCGCTGCTGCGCGTCGAGTTTCGCCTTCTCCGTCTGCAGTTCGACCAGGCGGGTCCGCAGCGCGGCGAGCCCCTTGTTGTCGGCGTCGATGCGGCTGACGGCTTCGGCGAGTTGCCGGTCGAACTCCCGGTATCGATCGAACCACTCCTGCTGGACGGCAGCCAGCTCCTTGTTGACCGCTAGGAGGACCTGGGACAGCTGCGCGTTCGCCGCGTCGATCGCCTCACCCAACTGGCCGAACGCCGCCTGCACCCGCTGGTAGAGGTCGTGGTTGTCGGCGACGGCGGCCGGGCCCCGGAATTTGTCTGCGCCGTCAGTCAGGGCGGTGACCTTCACTGCGGGGATGCCGACCAGGGGTTCGAAGAGGGCCTTTTCCGCGCTCCAGTTCGCCTGCATCCTGACGGTCTCGCCGTCGAACAGGCCGGACAGCTCCTCCAGCCGCTTTTCGACCTCCGGGAGGGTCTGCAGCTTCCGGCAGGCCTGCGCGATCTTCGACTCGAGTGAGCCGATGAGACGTCCGTTGTCGTTGAGCCGGGTCACCGCGTCCGTTTCGCGGATCTCGAACTCGGTCAGGTCCAGGGCGGCGTCGATGAGCGCCATCCGGCCGACCGGTGTCCGCGCGTACTCGATCACCTCGCTCTGCGAGAATCCGGTGATCGCGATCCGGCCGGAAAGCCCCGTCATATGCTCGGTGTCGCCGATGAACTCCGGCTGTGTGGACCCGTCCTCGAAGTACGCGCGGCGGACGAGGCACCGCGCGTGCCCGCGGGTCAGTACGACCTCGACGGTCGAGCCGGAGGTGAGGGCGTACTTGAGTCGGGACTCGACCTCTCTGCGCACCTGAGGGAAGTCCCCGGCGTCGGTCTGCTGGTCCAGCGCGAACCGAACCAACTCTATGAGCAGCGACTTGCCCGCGCCGGTCCCGCCGAGCAGGCAGTTGAGATCGCCTGAGAACTCGAACTGCTGACCGTCGAGGAACCCGCCGGTCACCGTCACGGACTCGATCACCGTGTGCTCCGACCCCGCGGGCTGCACAAGGCTGACCCGCAGCGACGGATCCGCCAGCGCGTGCCGCAGCCCACACAGATCCGGCCTCGATGCCTTGATCCAGGTCCGGCGGTGGCCGATGCCGTGCAGGACATGGACACTCGCGCCGGGCGCGGTGGTGTCGGAGCTGCGGACGACCGCCAGTTCGCGCTTGCCGTCAAGGCGTGTCCTGATCCGCTCGGCCTCGGTGATGTCGACGATCTCGACGGCGGCGATGGCCGGGTCCAGCAGGGTCTGGGTGACATGGTCGGCTACGGGAATCCTGAGCAGGCCCTTTTCGCGGTCGGCATGCGCCGCGATCGCCAGGCCGCCTCTTGCGGCAATGATCTTCGCCGTCTCGGCGAAGCCGGTCCGCAGGGCTTTGTGGAGGTCGCCGTGGTCAGCGCGGAGGACCTTGAGTTCGACAAGGACGTCCTCGATGTACTGGGCCGCAGTCCCCTCTTCCCAGATGGCGAGGAGATGTCCTTCGGCCGTGCTGAGTTCCACGCCCGGCAGCACCACGAGTGACGTGTCCCTCGCGGCCTCGGCCATCGCGTCACACCAGCCGGCGGTGTTGTGATCGGTGACGGCGATCGCGTGCAATCCCGCCGCGATCGCCGCGTCTACGATCTGATGGGCGCTGCTGGCGCCGTAGGTAGAGACATCAACATCCCGCGACGCCGGGGTATGCACGTGCAGGTCAACAGCCCAGAATGTCGCGGGCCCGTGCTTCGCGCCCACCGACGACGCCGCCCGGCCGTTCTCTGTTTGTGCTGTTGCTGACGTCAATGCTCGCTCCGTGTGTTCCTTCGCCTTCGTCAGAGCGTCCGGGTCGAAACTGTAACGATCAGCCGCCGAGATAGAGGCGCGACACTCGGCCACACGCACCGACGCTGGCCAACAAGGTGAACACCCCACCAGACCATCGCCGCCGGCCATCCACCATTCCGCCCAAGCATGGCCGACGACGTTCCGCTGCTGTGCCGCGGGGAAGCTCGAACATCGGTGGTGAGCCTGGGCCCTTTGGTGGTGAGGTCGCTCGGGCATAGACCGTGTCGGAGCGCCCGAACGGTCGGTTGCGGCGGCGGGTGGGAGGAACCGCGTCGTGCCGCACCGGCACCCGGGTCGACCGGAGGTGGATCGGCACGCGGTCGGGTTAGCGCGGGGATTCCGCGCCCGGTCGCCGCCTGCGGTCGCGGCACTCGGATCGCCATCGCAGGTGATTAAGGGCGGTTGCGGCACGGTGCGTGTCGCCGCCGGGTTTCCACTGTTCGTCGAGGGCGAGCTTTGCCTCCGAATCGAGGACGTCGCCGCCGCTGACGTCCAGTCTCACGACGTGTAAGGCGTTCTTCTACACCGCGTTGTAGATCGGCTTGCGGATCGGGCCGAGGATCCGGCGGTCCAAGCCGTCGAACTCGGGCAGCATCAAGTCTCGTGCCGTCCGTCCCGCGCTGGGATCGGCGGTGATGTCGGGCAGGCGGGTAAGCGCGGCGTCGATGACGTCGCCGCGCTGCCAGAGCATCGTGAGGGCGAAGTCGAGGCCGCTTGCCGCACGGTGCTGTTCCCGATGCGCTCAAGGCCTCCATACTGTCGCGCCCGCCGACCTCGAGCACACGGAACCGCAGATCAGCCGACGTAACCCGACTCTCGAGCCCGGCGCGCCCGCGTACGCCCGCCACGTCGGACCGACGCTGCGGGTCGGGCCCGTCGTTGGCGAGGGGGCCGCACGGCGAACGAACAGGTGTCAGTGATGGATGCGGCCGGTGGTCCTGGACAGGCGGGCGCCGTCGCCGCCCCACCGGGTCGCGACGATCTCGGCTGCGATGCTGACGGCGGTCTCCTCGGGCGTACGCCCGCCCAGGTCCAGCCCGATCGGCGAGGCGAGCCGGGCCAACGTCTCCTCCGGCACGCCGGCCTGGTGTAGCTGAGTCGTCCGCTCGTCGTGGGTACGCCGCGAGCCCATCGCGCCGACGTACGCCAGCGGCAGGTCCAGCGCGAGGCGCAGCACCGGGACGTCGAACTTGGGATCGTGGGTGAGCACGCAGACGACGGTGCGCTCGTCGACCCGGCCAGCCTCGGCCTCGGCGGCCAGGTAGCGGTGTGGCCAGTCGACGACCACCTCGTCGGCGTCGGGAAACCGGCGGGCGGTGGCGAAGACCGACCGCGCGTCGCAGACGGTGACCCGGTAGCCGAGGAAGACGCCCATGCGGGCCACCGCGGCGGCGAAGTCGATCGCCCCGAACACGATCATCCACGCCTTCGGCGCGAACGAGTTCACCAGCACGGTCAGCCCACTGCCCCGCCGCTGACCGTCGACACCGTAGTGCAGCAGGCCGGTCCTGCCGGCGGCCAACATGCCGCGCCCGTCGTCGGTGACCGCGTCGTCGAGCCGTTGCGAACCGAGTGTGCCCCGGCACTCGTCCGGCCAGACCACCATGCGCCGGCCGAGGCTCTCCGGCGGACCTGTCACGCAGGTCACCGTCGCCACGGGACGCTGCGCGTCGATCGCCGCCGCCACCTCCGGCAGGTCCGGGAACCGGTCCGGGTCGACCCGCTCGACGTACAACTCGATAACGCCGCCACAGGTCAACCCGACGCCGAACGCGTCGTCGTCGCTGACGCCGTGCCGCACGACGCGTGGCTCCCCGGACCGGACCACCTCCTGGCACAGCTCATAGACGGCGGCCTCGACGCAACCTCCGGAGACGCTGCCGACGGCGGTGCCGTCCGGACCGACCAGCATCGTCGCGCCGGGCGGCCTCGGCGCGCTGCGCCAGGTACCGGTCACCGTCGCCATCCCCACCGGCTGCCTGTCACGCCACCAGCGCAGCAACTCCTCCAGCACGTCACGCATGGGGCGCCAGATCCAGGTCCTCGTCATCGGCCACGTCGGCGCAGGGCACCACCCGGACGGCGGCGGCGTGCACCCGCAGGTACGGCCGGGCGCCGGTGTCACCCCACGGCCAAGGCCGCCACGCCCGGCCAGTGGTCGCGTCCGAGGAGCACGGGGTGGCCGTACCGGCCGTTGTCGTAGCCGGCCATGACCAGCTCCGCAGGGCCGGCACCAGCGGCGACCCGCCGCACCGCCGCGGCCGTCACACCGGGCATGTCGACCAGCATCACCACGGTCGCGGCGGCGCCGGTGTGCGCGAGGGCGGCCAGCCCGGCCCGCAGGGACGAGCCCATGCCGGTGGTCCAGTCAGGATTGTCGACGACCGCAACCCCGTCGAGGGCGGCCCGAGCCCGGACATCATCGGCCGCCGCGCCGAGCACCACGACCACGGGGGCGCACCGCGCCGTGCGAAGAACGGCGATCGACCAGCAGCTGCCCGTCTTGGCGGACGAGAGCCTTCGGCATGCCGAAGCGGCGCCCGCCGCCGGCGGCGAAACAAGTCCGGCCACCATCATCGGCGGGGGCTAACATGCTGCCTGACGTCGAGGGTTCCCCTGATCGGGGCAGGTTTTCAGCCGGGCAGGCGCAGCGCGAGGAAGAGGTCGACCCCGTTTCAAGGCGGTTCAGGTCGCGACCGGCTAGCTGCTCGGCCCGGCCTATCCGGTAGCGCAGCGTGCTCACGCGCGAGCGGCGTGTGTCACGGCATCGGCGCCGTCGAGGAGAGGCGGACGTGGGAGTTGGTTCCGATCGCCTCCAGGTCCCAGCGCCGGCCGAAGGCCCGCGCGCCGCTCAGCATGATCCGGCCGAGCTGCTCGGGAATGTGCGGGTCGAGGATGATTCGGTCGCCCCGGACGTCGTAACCGAGCAGCGTGCGCACGAAGAGCATGGGGGCCGCGGACGCCCAGGCCTGCGGGTTGCAGGCGGTCGGGTACAGCACAGGCGTCCGGCCGGCGGACCGGTCGTACCCGGAGAACGCCTCGGGCAGGCGGTTGTTGGAGAACCTCGCGGCGTCCAGCATCGCCATGATGATCCGGTTCGCCTCGTCGCGGAAACCGTACTTGGCCAGGCCATGCGCGATCAGGGCGTTGTCGTGCGGCCAGACGGTGCCCATGTGGTAGCCGATCGGGTTGTAACCGCGGTCCAATGTAGATGTGGTGCGTACTCCCCAGCCGGAGAACATGTGCTCGGACATCAGCTGCCGGGCCACGACCTCCGCCCGCTCTTGCGGCACGATTCCGCTCCACAGCAAGTGGCCCATGTTCGAGGTCATCGAGTCGATCTTGCGCTTGTCGCCGTCGAGACCTATCGCGTAGTAGCCGCCCCGCTCATCGATCCAAAAGTCCCGGTTGAACCGCTCACGTAGCTCGTCGGCGTCGGCCCGCAGCCGCTTCCCGAGTTCCGGGTCGCCCAGCGGGCCGTCCGCCAGCTCGGCCAGGCGCAGCTTCGCGTCGTAGGTGTAGCCCTGAATCTCGCAGGTCGCGATCGGCAGTACCGGGATCGACCCGTCCGCGAACTGGATGCCGTCCCAGGAGTCGCGCCAACACTGGTTGCCCAAACCATGCGGAGTGCGGGTGGCGTACTCGATGTACCCGTCGTGGTCGAGGTCGCCGTACTCGTCGATCCACTTCAGCGCCGCGTACACGTTGTCTCGCAGCCCGCGGACGAAGTCGTCGTCGAGGGTCCAGCGCCAATACTCCGACAGCAGGATCAGCCAGAGTTGGGTGGCGTCGGCGGTCCCGTAGTACGGGGCGTACGGCCGCAGTCGGAGGTTGGCCAACTCGCCGCTGCGATACTCGTGCAGGATCTTGCCCGGCTCCTGGTCGCTGAAGTCGTCGAACTCGCGGCCCTGATGTTGAGCGAGTTCGAGCAGCACCCCGTGCGCCAGGTGAGGCCCGAGGCTGACCGTCTGATAGGCGGTGATCAGGGTGTCCCGGCCGAAGAGGGTGAGAAACCAGGGCAGGCCGGCCGAGATGAGGATGATCGTCCGGTCGCCGATGCGCTTCTCGATCCGCATGGACAACAGGTCCATTGCCGACTGGTGGTAGACCTCGCACAGCAGATCCGCGTCGGCCCGCAGCACGGGCTTGTGGGCCGCCCACCGGCTGCCCGGGTCCTCCCGTGGGGCGCCGGAGACCTCGCCGAAATCGCGGCGTGTCGGCACCATCTCCGTCTCTCCATAACGCAGCGGGACGGCGAGGTCGCACCACCACGCCTGGCGGGGCTCCAGCTGGATGTCCCACACGAGGTCGTCGCCCTCCACCCGGCTCGCCGGCGGGTCCACGCGGACCTCGGTTCTGGCCTCGAAGGAGGCGTTGCGGTACGAGAAGTCGAGCCGCGAGCCGTCTGGCGCGTGTGAACGCGTAATCTGCGGCGACCGGTCCCGAATAGTCTCCTTAATCTCGAGGATGTCCGCGAAGTCGGTGCCGACCGCGAGGCGGAGGTGAACCGACGCCGAGTCCTGGGCCCAGCACTCCAGCTGGATGCGTTCGTGCAGGCCGTTCCCCACAAAGCGCTGCCGGCGCACGCACACCGCGTTCGCGGCCAAGCCCGGAAGTTCGGGATTGGTGAGGGAAAACGCCGCGGAGTAGTAGTCGACCGTGGACGAGCTCAAGACGCGCAGCTTGGCACCGTTGAGCGTGAGCTCCCACCGGTTGAGGAACCGGGTGTCGTGGTGGACGAGGCCACCGATCGAGTCCTTGGGCACGTCGCCGGCTGCGTCGGAGTACATGAACGACGGGCCATCGAGCACCGCGATCGGGTTGGGTCCCAACTCCGGCGACAACCTGCGCATCAGCAGGCACGGGATCTGGTCCTCGGGCACGGCGTCGGGCATCGGGTCGGCTGGAGTGGGCCGGCGGACAGCGGCCATCACCGCACCTCCAAGGAGGCGAGGTGGAAGAGCAGGTCCCCGGTCGTGAGGGGGAGGCGGCGTAGCCGACGTTCGGTGGCGTGGTGTTCGGCGCTGGCGATGGCTGCCGTCGCGCCGACGGTGCCGATTGCCACCGGCACCCTTGTCGCCGAGCGGATCGACCATGTTCTCGGACACGTCGATAGTGTCCGCTTCTGGTGTTGTGCTCCAACCACTGCCCGGAACTCGCTTGTCTGAGTTCCTCGATTGTCGTGACGTCCCCCCAGGTCGAGGCGGTCGCGCAGCGGGTCTGAGTGTCGATCTTCGCGGTGCGGGCGCAGGCCGTTCCTCGACGGCCTGACAGACCGTGCAAGCGGGCCGCATACCACCGCTAGATCTGCAGCAGCAACCGTCTTGGCTGCGCTGACGCACTCAATCACGGCACCTCACAAAGAGTCGACTCCAGCCTATCGACGATCACCCGATACGGGACCAAAGCCTATGACCTGTCATCCGACGGGACGACGTGTTCAGGTCAGAAACCTGCTCAAGATTCCTAGACCGATGGATGACTGGTTTGGACCTTGGTCCGGAGCGCGTCGCTCGCCGGCTGACTTTGGTCAACGCGCCCGCCACCCTGTTTGTTGCTGTACCTGCATGCCTCGGAAAGGTCCGCGCAGGGATGTTGACAGAGTTCACCGATCCGTCCTCGGCGATCCTGCGATAATCCCGACATGGAACTCCGCAAACTGGGCAAACAGGGGCCAACGGTTTCGCGGTTGGGGCTTGGCTGCATGGGCATGTCGGACCTTTACGGGCCTGCCGACGAGTCGGAGTCGGTGGCGACGATCCAGGCGGCGTTGGAGTCGGGGGTGACGCTGCTGGACACCGGCGACTTTTACGGTATGGGGCATAACGAGCTGCTGATCCGGCAGGCTCTTGCCGGTCGTGCCCGGGAGCAGGTCCACATCAGCGTCAAGTTCGGTGCGCTGCGCGACGTGGACGGCAATTGGCTCGGCTATGACGGCCGCCCCGAGGCCGTGAAGACCTCGCTGGCGTACAGCCTGCGCAGGTTGGGCACGGACTACATCGACACCTACCGTCTCGCACGGGTGGACCCGAAGGTGCCGATCGAGGATACGGTCGGCGCGATCGCGGAGATGGCAGGCAGCGGCCGGGTGCGCTACGTCGGTCTGTCCGAGGCTGGACCGGAGACGATCCGGCGGGCCCACGCCGTGCACCCCATCAGCGATCTGCAGATCGAGTACTCGCTGCTGTCCCGCGACATCGAGCAGGAGATTCTACCGGTATGCCGCGAGTTGGGCATTGGCATCACTGCGTATGGGGTGCTGTCCCGCGGCTTGATCAGCGGGCACTGGGCCCCGGACCGAGGACTGTCCGCGACCGACTTTCGGGCGATCAGCCCGCGGTTTGCCGCCGAGAACCTCGACCAGAACCTCGCCCTGGTCGATGCGCTGCGTGCCGTCGCCACGGGAAAGGGGGTCACGGTCGCGCAGTTGGCGATCGCGTGGGTGCTCAGTCGTGGAGAGGACATCGTGCCACTGGTCGGTGCCCGACGCCGCGACCGTCTCACCGAGGCCCTCGGCGCGCTTGAGGTCCGCCTTACCGGCCAAGACCTGGCCAAGATCGAAGAAGCGATGCCGGTCGGGGCGGCCGCCGGCACCCGCTACGCGGCCAGCATGATGTCCCAGCTCGACAGCGAACGCTGAACCGTCTCCCACCGGGCAGGCGACGAACCTGGCCGGTACTCCCTCGCACCGCGCCACGGACAACGGCTGCCGGAGCGGGTTCAGCTCCTTGGCCTATCACCAGTCGAACGAATCACCCGGTCGAACGAAGGGACGCCGCCGATGGGTGATCAGTCCTCCGCACGTGTGCGGCGCAGTCGTCTACTGGGGCAGCTGCCGCGGATGACCGCGCGCAGCCGCTACGAATCCGGACGCGCCACCACGCGGCTGGAGCTGTTGTTCGACCTGGTGTTCGTGGTGGCCGTCGCGCAGGCGGGCGCCGGGCTGGTCCACTTCATCGCGGATGGGCATGCGGGGGCGGGTGTGGCCCGCTACTTGATGGTGTTTGTCAAGCCCCGGGTTTGATGGAGAGTTGGTTAGCTGGTTTTCAGGGGTGCGGTGACCGGCTGGGTCATCGCGTGTA
>NZ_JBRIQN010000087.1:0-14301 GCF_052981855.1 Micromonospora sp. LZ34 | reverse complement strand
GCACCCTGGAAGCCATGTGCCGGGTGCTCGACTGCCAACCCGGCGACCTGCTCGAGTGGGTCGACGAATGAACCACCTCGGCCCACCACCTGCCGCACACGTCACCGCCGTCGGCCCGGCGGTTCCGCACGCCTCGTGCTCGACTGCCAACCCGGCGACCTGCTCGAGTGGGTCGACGAATGAACCACCTCGGCCCACCACCTGCCGCACACGTCACCGCCGTCGGCCCGGCGGTTCCGCACGCCTCGCGCGGAGGCCGCCGGTGATCGAGGTCCGCGGGCTCACGAAGCGCTACGGCGACGTCCTGGCCGTCGACGACCTGAGCTTCGATGTCGAGCCGGGAAGAGTCACCGGGTTCCTCGGGCCGAACGGAGCGGGGAAGTCCACGACGATGCGGATGATGCTCGGCCTCGACCGACCCACCTCCGGAAAGGTCCTCGTGAACGGCCGGACGTTCGCGACGCTCACCGAACCGCTCCGGGAGGTTGGCGCGCTGCTCGACCCCGGGTCGGTTCACCCCGGTCGTACCGGACGCAACCACCTCCGGGTGGCCGCTCGGACGAACGGCATCTCCGAGCGCCGGGTAGCCGAGGTGATCGAACAGGTCGGACTCGGACGCGCGGCCGGCCGCCGGATCAAGGGCTACTCGCTCGGAATGCGCCAGCGTCTCGGGATCGCCGCAGCACTCCTCGGCGACCCCCGGGTGCTGCTGTTCGACGAGCCGATGAACGGGTTGGACCTGGACGGCATCCGCTGGATTCGCGGGCTGCTCCGGCAACTCGCCGACCAGGAGCGCACCGTGCTGGTCTCCAGCCATCTGTTGAGCGAGATGCAGCAGACCGCCGACCGTCTGATCATCATCGGTCGCGGCCGCCTGATCGCCGACGCGACGACCGAGGACATCCTGCGCGGACTGGGGCACGTTCAGATACGAGTCCTCAGCACGCAGTCGGATCTCCTGCTCACCCGGCTCCGGGAACGCGGCCTCACCGTACAGCGCGTCGACACCCACGAGTTGCAGGTCGACGGCAGCAGCGCCGAGGAGTGGGCGAGGTCGCCCACTCCTGCCACATCCCGTTGCACCACCTGTCCGAGGTCCAGCATTCCCTCGAGCACGCGTACCTCGCGCTCACCAGCAACCACGTCGAGTACCACGGCCACCGGACGACGGGTGCTCCGGCGACACCGGAGGGAGAGCAATGACCGCTCCGCCGACCACTCCTGACCTGCACGCGGTTGCTGAGGACGTCTCCACCGTGCGCCTGTTCGCCCGCACCTGCGCTGCCGAATGGACCCGGCTGTGGACGGTCAAGACCACCTGGTGGTTCCTGGTCGCGGCAGCCGTGGCGATGGTGGGGATCGGGGCCATCGCCGGCTTCGAGGCCGCCGCGGATCCCGTTCCTCCCCGGGGCGATCCCGCATGGGCCGTGTCGACGATCAGCGCCATGCCGGCGCAGTTCGCCCTGCTCGCTCACCCTGATCGCGGTCACGTCCGACTACGCCACCGGCGGGATCGTTCCGACCCTGCAGTGGACGCCGCGCCGGGCGGTCCTCTACCTCGCCCGCGCCATCGTGGCGGCAGGGGCTGCCACGGGCCTCGGTGTGCTGCTGGGGCTCGCGTCCGCCCTGGCGGCCTTCGCCGCGGCCCGGCCGGGACTCAGCCTGCCGTTGGTCGACGGCCTTGGGGTACTCGCCACCGTCGCCTTCGTCTTTGCGGCCGGTACCGCCCTCGCTGTCGGGCTCGGCTTCCTGCTGCGCAACACCGCCGGTGCCCTGGTCGCGGTGTTCCTCCTGATGCTGGTACTGCCGCTGTTGCTACCGCAGTTCGGCTACCGGTGGATGTCCGCGCTGGCCGATGTCCTGCCCGGGTCCGGCGCGGCGTTCCTCCTGCTCGGGGAGGTGCCGGGGATGACGACGGCGTCATCGTCGGCGGTCCTGCTCGGCTGGGCCGCCGGCGTCCTCCTGCTCGGCTGGCTGCGGCTGATGCGCGACGACGCGAACCGGTAGCGGGCGGTCCCAGCGGTCGGCAGATCATCTCCGGCTCCGGTGCCGTCTGCTCCTGGCGGCGTTCCGTCCACGACTCCCGACAGGTGAGGAACTGATGATCGTAGACGTGTTGGTCGTCGGGGCCGGGCTGGCCGGTCTGCACACGGCGACGCTGCTCGCCCAGCGCGGCCACGACGTGCTGCTGGTCGAACGGCGACCCACGCTCACCGGCGCGATCCGCACGACGGGGATCTTCGTTCGGCGTACGCTCGAGGACTTCTCGCTACCTCCCGGGTGCCTCGGGCCGCCCATCCGACGGGTGGCCCTCTACTCCCCGGGGCTGCGCCGCCGGGTGACCCTTGTCAGTGCGCGCGACGAGTACCGGGTGGCCGACATGGCGGCGCTGTATGTGGCAGCGGCCCGCGCCGCGGCCGATACCGGCGTGCGGACAGCATTGGGCACCCGCTATGTCGGACGGCGAGCCGACGCCTTCCTTCTGGCCAATCGTGACGGGCCGACCGAGGTCCGGGCGCGGTTTGTCGTCGGCGCCGACGGCGCCCGCTCGCGGGTCGCCCGGGACCTCGCCCTGGACCGCAACCACCACCTGCTGGTGGGTGCCGAGGAGGTCTTCAGGGTCGCCGGCTGCGCGGAGCCACCGGCGTTCCACTGCGTGCTCGACCCCTCGCTCGCCCCCGGCTACCTGGCGTGGGTCGTCAACGACGGGCGGCATGCCCACGTCGGCGTCGCCGGCTACGCCAACCGCTTCCCCGACGGTCTTCGGCAGGCGCTGGAGCGGTTCCGTGCCTCGGCGCCCGGCCTGCCCGGCGTCGACCGCCCTGAGGAGGTCGAGCGGCGCGGCGGCCCGATCCCGGTCGGCGGGGTGCTGCGCCGGATCAGCTGCGCTGACGGCCTCCTGGTCGGAGATGCGGCAGGCGCGGTCTCTCCGCTGACCGCCGGCGGCCTCGATCCGTGCCTGCGGCTGTCCGAACTCGCCGCCGCCGTCCTCGACGAGGCGCTGCGTTCCGGCCATCCTGAGGCGTTGACCCGCTACGACGGAGCCGCGCTGCGTGCCCGCTTCCGGGGAAGGCTGATGCTGCGCCGGGGGCTGGCGCAGGTGCGCACCCCCGCCGTCGCGGCAGCGGCGTTCACGCTGCTGCGCACGCCGTTCGGGCGGGCCGCGGCCAGCCGCATCCTCTTCGGCGACGGTTCCTTCCCCGCCCCCTGACCCGGCTCGGACGCCAGGGCCACGCCCGCACCAGTCGCCTATTTCATCAAAGCAGTTTGATGTATCCTGCTGGCGTGGCGTCGTCGAACCACGACACCCCGGCGTTTGTGCGCTTGGCCGCCCATCCGCTGCGATGGCGGCTGCTGACCGCACTCGCGAGCAGCGACTACCGGGTCCGGGAGTTGGTGACGCTGGTGGGTGAGCCGCAGAACCTGGTCTCCTACCACCTTCGGCTGCTGCGTGCCGGCGGGCTGGTCACCGCCACGCGCAGCAGCTTCGACGGCCGCGACAGCTACTACCACCTGGATCTGGACCGTTGCGCGGAGGCGATGGCCGAAACCGGCGCCGCGCTGCACCCGGCACTGCGCCGGAGCCCCGCGCCACGCATCCCCCCGGTGGACCTGCGGCGCCCGCTCGGCGTCGGCGTGCTCTTCGTGTGCACCGGCAACAGCGCCCGTTCACCGATCGCCGAGGCTCTGCTCCGCCACCGCACCGGCGGCCACGTCGAGGTGGCCAGCGCCGGCAGCCGGCCCAAGCCACGCCTTCATCCCAACGCCGTACGCGTGCTGCACGACCAGTTCGGCATCGACGTCACCGGCCAGCTCCCTCGGCACGTGGACACGATGACCGACCGGCGGTTCGACTACGTGATCAGCCTGTGCGACAAGGCCCGCGAGGCCTGCCCTGACTTTCCGGACCCTTCCCGGCGGGTGCACTGGAGCATCCCCGACCCGGCCACGGCCGGCGACACCGACCAAGCCAGCCACCCCGCCTTCCAGCACGCCGCGGCCGACATCGACACCCGCATCAGACACCTGCTGCCCGTCCTCACCGCCACCGGTTCCTGAAGGGAATTCAGCCGTGACAGCACCAGACCAGTACGCCAGCGTCCGCTACCTC
Source organism: Micromonospora sp. LZ34 (assembly GCF_052981855.1). Taxonomy (NCBI): domain Bacteria; kingdom Bacillati; phylum Actinomycetota; class Actinomycetes; order Micromonosporales; family Micromonosporaceae; genus Micromonospora; species Micromonospora sp. LZ34. Next base: position 10,190 of record NZ_JBRIQN010000087.1, on the reverse strand, counting down.
GTCGATGACGTGCAGACGGCCATCGACTTCTACACCACCCATCTCGGCTTCACCCTGCACACCAGCGCCGCGCCCGCCTTCGCCGACGTGGTACGCGGCCCACTGCGGCTGCTGCTGTCCGGGCCGGCCAGCTCGGGCGCCCGCGCCACCCCCGACGACGCCGCCACCGCCGGACGCAACCGCATCCACCTGGTCGTCGACGACCTGGATGCCGAAATCGACCGACTGCGCGGAACAGGACTGTCGTTCCGCAGCGACGTGGTCGCCGGGCCCGGCGGACGCCAAGTCCTGCTCGACGACCCTGCCGGCAACCTGATCGAGCTGTTCCAACCCGCCCCCTCGGCAGGCGCACCTGCACCGGCCACGCACTGATCACGGCCGCAGGATGGAGGGCCCCGGTCACGTCTGCCGTGACCGGGGCCCGCGTCGCCTCAGGCGAGATCGAACCGGTCCAGGTTCATGACCTTGACCCAGGCCGCGACGAAGTCCTGGACGAACTTCTCCTGGCCGTCGGCACTGCCGTAGACCTCGGCGATGGCCCGGAGTTGGGAGTTCGCGCCGAAGACGAGGTCGACGGCGGTGGCGGTCCACCTGACCTCGCCCGTGGCGAGGTCCCGACCCTCGTACACGTTCTCGGTCGTGGCGGATGCCTTCCACTCCGTGCCGATGTCGAGCAGGTTCCGGAAGAAGTCGTTCGTCAACGTCTCGGGCCGGTCGGTGAAGACGCCGTGCGGTGCCTGTCCCACGTTGGCATTCAAAGCTCGCATGCCGCCGAGCAGGACGGTCATCTCGGGAGCGGTCAGCGTCAACAGGTTGGCCCGGTCCAGCAGCAGGGTCTCCGGCGACAACTTCTGCCCGGCCCGCAGGTAGTTGCGGAACCCGTCCGCCCTCGGTTCGAGCACGGCGAACGACTCCACGTCGGTCTGTTCCTGCGAGGCGTCCGTGCGCCCCGGTGCGAACGGGACCGTGACGTCATGCCCGGCATCTCGGGCCGCTTGCTCGACGGCCGCGCACCCGCCGAGGACGATCAGGTCGGCGAGTGAGACCTTCTTCCCGCCGGACTGTGCGTCGTTGAATTCCTGCTGGATCCGCTCCAGCGTCCGCAGCACCGTGGCGAGCTCGGCCGGCTCGTTGACCTCCCAGTTCTTCTGCGGCTCGAGCCGGATCCGCGCCCCGTTGGCCCCGCCCCGCATGTCCGTGCCGCGGAAGCTCGCCGCGGACGCCCAGGCGGTCCGGGTCAGCTGGGAGATGGACAGTCCCGAGGCGAGGACCCTGCCCTTGAGGGCGACGATGTCCTCGTCCGCGATCAGCTCGTGGTCGACCGCCGGGACCGGGTCCTGCCACAGCTGCGGCTCGGGGATCCACGGGCCGAGGTAGCGCGAGACGGGCCCCATGTCGCGGTGCAAGAGCTTGTACCACGCCTTGGCGAACGCCTCCGCGAACTGGTCCGGGTTCGCCAGGAAGCGCCGCGAGATCTGCTCGTAGCTCGGGTCGACGCGCAACGCGATATCCGTCGTCGCCATCATCGGGGCGTACCGGACCGAAGGGTCGTGGGCGCCGGGCACCGCGTCCGCCGCGGCGCCGCCCTTCGGCTTCCACTGCTTCGCGCCGGCAGGGCTCTCGCAGACTTCCCACTCGTGCCCGAAGAGGGTCTCGAAGAAGCTGTTGTCCCAGGTGATCGGGGTGGGTGTCCACGCGCCCTCGAGCCCGCTGGTGATCGTGTCCTTGCCCTTGCCGGTGCCGAAGCTGTTCTTCCAGCCGAGCCCCTGCGCCTCGAGCGGGGCGCCTTCGGGCTCAGGGCCGACGTACTCGGCGGAGGCGGCGCCGTGGGTCTTGCCGAACGTGTGGCCCCCGGCGATGAGCGCGACCGTCTCCTCGTCGTTCATCGCCATCCGGCGGAAGGTCTCGCGGATGTCCCGGGCGGCGGCCCGCGGATCCGCGGTGCCGTTGGGCCCCTCCGGGTTCACGTAGATCAGCCCCATCTGCACGGCGCCGAGCGGGCCGGCGAGCTCCCGGTCGCCGCTGTAGCGCTCGTCTCCGAGCCAGGTGTCCTCGGGCCCCCAGAAGATCTCCTCGGGCTCCCAGATGTCCTCGCGCCCGAAGCCGAAGCCGAACGTCTTGAACCCCATCGACTCCAGGGCACAGTTGCCGGCGAAGACCAGGAGGTCGGCCCAGGAGATCTTCCGCCCGTACTTCTGCTTGACCGGCCAGAGCAGCCTGCGCGCCTTGTCGAGGTTCGCGTTGTCGGGCCAGCTGTTGAGCGGGGCGAAGCGCTGCGCGCCGTCGCCGCCACCGCCGCGGCCGTCCTCGATCCGGTACGTGCCGGCGGAGTGCCAGGTCATCCGGATGAAGAGCGGCCCGTAGTGGCCGTAGTCGGCCGGCCACCAGTCCTGCGACGTCGTCATCACCTCGAAGATGTCCCGCTTCAGCGCGTCGACGTCGAGCTTCTTGAACTCTTCCGCGTAGTCGTAGGCCTCGCCCATCGGGTTGGCCCGGGGGGAGTGCTGGTGCAGAACCTGCAGGTTCAGCTGGTTCGGCCACCAGTCCTGGTTGCCCCTCGGCCGACTCCGCTTCGGGGTCGGGGAGGGGATAGCCGGGTTCTCGCTCTCGCTGCCGTGTTCAGGCACGTCGCTCCTTCTCCTGTCACTCGCTGGTTCGGTCAGTTGGATCCTGGTGCCGGGGCACACCCGGGGCAGGACCCCCAGTAGGTGACCTCGGCCTCGTCGATCGAAAAGCCCTGGTGGTCGGACGCGTTGAGGCAGGGGGTCTCGCCGACGGCGCAGTCGACGTCGGCGATCGCGCCGCACGACCGGCACACGACGTGGTGGTGGTTGTCGCCGACCCGCGACTCGTAGCGGGCCACCGAGCCGGCGGGCTGGATGCGCCGGACCAGCCCCGCGGTGGTCAACGCGTGCAGCACGTCGTACACGGCCTGGTGGGACACCTCGGGATGCTCCCGACGCACGGCACCGAAGATCGAGACGGTGTCGGCGTGCGGATGCGCGTGCACCGCGCTCAGCACCGCCAGCCGCGGACGGGTCACGCGGAGCCCAGCCTCGCGCAGCATGCGCTCGAACTCCGAGGTCGTGGCCACGTTGCGCAGTATGCTCCATTTTATTCTTGAATGCATCCAGAACGGCGACGCGCCACGAGAAGGGGAGTAGCGGGGGACCTGCCCAGGCGCTGCCGCGGATCTTGCTTACCCTCCACTGTGGGATCATGGCCGCTCGTGTGCGCGATCTTCGCGCCGGAGCATTTGGAGGACCGTGTGCGCGGATCAGCGCGACGACTGGCCATCTCGATTCTCTCCGCGACCGTCGCGGCGGTGACGCTCGCTTCGCCCGCACAGGCCGCGACGAATCCGTTCACCGCGGCACAGGCATGCGCCAACGACTTCGGTGGCTCGTGGGCGTACGCCAGTGACGGCCACCGGTCGATCTACGCGTCGGACGGCACCAAGGTGGGCGACGTCTACCTGATGTACAACAGCGCCACCGCGTACAACTGTGTCGCCACCCTCAAGCGGGTGGCGGTCGGCTCGACGACCGGGGTTTCCGCCGGGATCCGGGTGGAGGGCGCATCCTGGGCCTACGACTCCGGCAGCTACAAGTACTACGCCGCGATCCAGCGCTCCGCCCGGGACAAGTGTGTGATGTACAGCGGCGAGGTTCTGTACGCCACCAGCTGGCAGAGCGCTGGCCGGTACAGCTGGGGCAACTGCGGCTGAGCTTTCCCTGGCCTGGATCCACCAACAAGCATCGGATCGCTGGTGCGGGGCGTGCAGATGCAGGTCGACGTCTGCACGCCCTCGCACCCCGGGCCGGAGTCACGCGGCGGCTCGCGGATCGTCACCCACGGACGCGAGCGACCGCAGCGCTGCGCGAGTCAGCAATGCCTGCCAGTGTGGATGCTTCCGATTTCAGTCATAGGCGAACGCTAAATTGTCCGATGTGCAGCTTCGGTACAACTTTCGCGTCTATCCGACGTCGGGCCAGCGGGAAGCGTTGGCGCGGGCGTTCGGGTGCGCGCGGGTGGTGTTCAACGATGGGCTGCGCGCACGCCGGCAGGCCCATGAGGCCGGCGAGGCGTACCTGCCGGACGGCGAGTTGTCGAAGCGGGTCATTACGCAGGCGAAGCGGACGCCCGAGCGGGCGTGGCTGGGTGAGGTGTCGGCGGTGGTGCTTCAGCAGGCCCTCGCGGACCTGAACACCGCGTACCGGAACTTCTTCGCCTCGGTCAGCGGTAAGCGCAAGGGGCGCAAGGTGGGCCCGCCTCGGTTCCGGTCTCGCAAGGACAACCGGCAGGCGATCCGATTCACCGCGAACGCCCGGTTCACGGTCCTCGACAACGGCCGGCTCCGGTTGCCCAAGATTGGCGACGTGGCGGTGCGCTGGTCCCGGCGACTGCCGGCGGCACCCACCTCGGTCACGGTCATCCGGGACGCGGCAGGACGGTACTTCGCCTCGTTCGTCGTGCAGGCCACGAATGAACCGCTGCCGCCCACGGACGCCGAGGTCGGCATCGATCTGGGTTTGACGAATTTCGTGGTCCTGTCCGACGGCACCAAGGTAGCCGCGCCGACGTTTCTGCGCCGGGCCGCCCGCAAACTCCGCAAGCGGCAACAGGCGCTCTCGCGCAAGCAGCGAGGCAGCGCGAATCGTAAGAAGGCTGTCGTCAAGGTCGCGAAGGCGCACGCGCGGGTGGCCGACCAGCGGCGGGACTGGCAGCACAAGCTCTCCACGGCGATCATCCGCGACAACCCAGCGGTGTACGTCGAGGACCTGTGCGTGACCGGCCTCGCCCGCACCCGGCTGGCAAAGTCGGTGCACGACGCTGGCTGGTCGCAGTTCGTGCAGATGTTGGAATACAAGGCCACCCGGTACGGGCGGACCTTCGCCCGCATCAACCGGTTCGCGCCAACCACGCAGACATGCTCGACGTGCGGCCGGATCGACGGCCCGAAACCGCTGTCCGTCCGGTCGTGGACCTGCCCCTGCGGGACGGTTCACGACCGGGACGTCAACGCGGCCATCAACGTGCTCGCGGCGGGACGCGCCGAGAGCCTAAACGCCTGTGGAGCGCAGGTAAGACCCGGCACCCGTGCCGGCACCGCGCCGAGAAGCAGGAATCCACCCGAACGCTGCGCGTCCCACGCGCAGCGCGGAGGGAATCTCCGTCTAGGACGGAGAGAACGTCAATTCTGGACTGGCGGCTCCGAAGTCAGCCGTTCGGTGCGGGGACGCGGCGCCTCGGCCGCGAAGACCGCCTGAGGCCTGACGAGGGGCTCGATCGAGTCAATGCGGTCCGCGCGGTTGCCCAAGCGTCCCGGTCGGCCCGTTACCAACATCCGGCATCGGTCCGCCATAGCGGTTCACCGGACGCGTGACTCCGTCCGACGAGCCACGTCGGCGCCCGTCGCCGCATCCGCCTGTCGGTCGTCCGGCGGCTGCGGGGGCGAGATCCAGGTGACCAGCACGACCGAGACGATCATGAGGAGGAACCACGACGCGAGCTTCGCCGGCGAGACCGGGTGCCAACCGCCCAGCTGGGTGGGGTAGAGCCAGGCGTTCGACCAGGTGGCGATGTTCTCGGCGAACCAGATGAAGCAGGCGACGAGGAGGAAGGCCAGCAGGAGGGGCATGCGCCAACGGAACCGGAAGATGCGGAACTGCATGACACAGCGCCCGAACAGGAGCGCGACGATGGCGATGAGCGGCCACCGCATGTCCATGACGTAGTGGTTGGTGAAGAAGTTGGCATAGATCGCGGCGGCCAGGACAGCCGTCGCCCACCGCCTCGGGTAGCTCGTGAAACGCAGGTCGAACAGCCGGTTGACCCGGACCATGTAGGAGCCCACCGCGGCGTACATGAAGCCGCTGAAGAGCGGCACCCCGCCGAGCCGCAGTACGCCGTCGGGTTCGTACGACCACGAGCCGACGTGGGTCTTGAACAACTCCATCGCCGTGCCGACGAGGTGGAACAGGACCACCACCCGCAGTTCGCGCAGGGTTTCGAGGCGTCCGGCCACCATTGCGACCTGGATGGCGACCGCGGCGAGAGTAAGGAAGTCGTTGCGGGCGAACGCCGTGTCTTCCGGGTACCAGAGATGTGCCGCGAAGATGACCGCCAGCATGGCCCCACCGAATACGCAGGCCCACCCCTGTTTGAGCCCGAAGACCACGAACTCGGTCAGCCTGCCGACCGGCCCGCGTCGGGGCAGCCGGGCCAGGATCGCGCGGAAGCGGGCATCGATCGCGCGTTCGGCCGTGGTCAGGGTGGCCGGATCGGAGGGGGTACGCATCGCGCCGACGCTATCGTGCCGGTCGGGCCGGCGGTCGTGCCCCAGCTGCGCCCCGACCCGGCACTTTGTCGCCTTGCGGACGTTTTCGGGCAGCGGTCGGCGCTTGTGCGACGATCGTCGGGCGTCATGCTCACCGGACCGTCCCCGCGCCCGCGCGCCGGTCGGCGGCAGGCACGCGAGAAGGCACCCCTCGTACCCCTTGGAGAGCACGATGTCCCTCTCCCCGGCTCGGGTCTTCGCCGCGCTGAACGCGGTGCGACCACCCGAGCAGGCGTCTCCGATCATGGGCAAGGCCGTCGTGATCGGCGGCAGTGTCGCCGGGTTGCTGGCCGCCCGGGTGTTGTCCGACCACGCGGAGAGCGTCGTCATCATCGACCGGGACGACCTGCACGTGGCCGGCGAGCGGCCGGGCGTGCCCCAGGGGACGCAGCTGCACGCGCTGTTGCCCGGCGGCTTCCTCCAGCTCGAGCAGCTGTTCCCTGGATTCCGTGCACAGGCGCTGGCGCAGGGTGCGATCGAGGCGCCCCCCGCGGCCAGGCGGAACTATCTCGACGGCCGCCTGAAGGTCGTCGTGCCGGACGACGCCGACAGCCTGGCGGGCAGCCGGCCGCTGCTGGAAGGGCTGATCCGCCAGCAGGTGCTTCGACTGCCCAACGTCAAGACGATCACTGCCCGCGCCACGGGTCTCGTGTTCGACGGTGACGTGACCACCGGGGTCCGCTGCGACGTCGGTGGGGCGCCCGGCGTCGAGAGCGGCGACTTCGTGGTGGACGCGATGGGGCGGTCGAGCAGGCTGTCGGAGTGGCTGGAGCAGGCCGGCTGGGACCGGCCCGCCATGCGGCGGATGACCGTGCACCTGAACTACGCGACGGCCCTGTTCCGACGCCGTGAGGCGAACCCGGAGTTCGCGGTCGTCCTGGCGCTGCACACGCCGAGAATGGCGGCGGACGTGGCCGGTGCCGCGTTCTTCGCAGTCGAGGACGGCCGGTGGATGGCCATGATGGCCGGTTACGGGGATAACCGTCCGGGGCGCACCGCGGAGGATTTCGTCCGCCGGCTGCGGGACCAGTTCCCGCCCGAGTTCGGCGAACTGGCCGGGAACGAGATGCTCGGCGACGTCCAGACCTACCGCCATGCCGACAGCCGGCGGCGGGACTTCCACGCGCTGAAGCGGTTTCCGGCCGGGCTGGTCAGCGTCGGTGACGCGGTCGCGTCGTTCAACCCCGTCTACGGGCAGGGGATCACGGCGGCGGCCCTGCACGCGGCCTGCCTGTCGACGTACCTGCGATCAGGTCCGGATCTGGGCGTGACCGCTCGCCATTTCCTCGACCTGCAGCAGGTGGTGGTCGACGCCGCCTGGTCGACGTCGACCTCCGCCGACCTGGCGCTGCCGCACGTCGATGCGCCCTACCCGCGCGGCTACCGGTTCTCCAGCTGGGTCAGCCGGCAGATCGTCACGGCGACCGTCACGGACGTGGCGATCGCGCGGCGGTTCAACGAGGTGGTCTCCATGCGTGCGCATCCGAGCTCGTTGGCCACGCCCGGCGTGATCCTCGGCGCCCTGCGCGCCAACCGGCGGGCACGCTGATCACGTCGCCGTGTGCAGCCTCGATTGAGCGCTGAAGCGCTCCGCCGCCACGGCCTACCGGCCCGCCGCCGGCCGAGGAATCGGTCGGCGACGGCCGGTAGGCCGGCAGGGCAGGGGTACGGCTACCCCGTCGCCAGCCCGAAGCCGATCGTCTTGGTCAACGTGGCGTTGTCGTCGTCGCCGTCCAGCGACCAGACCATCGCTCCGGCCAGGCCGGCCCGCCGGATGTACAGCGTCTTCTGCAGCACGACCGCCGGATCGTCGTACGTCCAGAAGGTCGTGCCGTCGAACAACCAGGCGTGCCCGGCACGAAGGTCGCGGTGGACGGTGAAGCCGTTGCCGGCCAGGGTCTTGAGCTGCCGGTAGTCCTCGTAGCCGGCCTCGAAGGTGGCCGGCGCGGGCCCGGTCGCGGGCTGGAACAGGCCGGTGCCGCCCCCGGTTACGCCGGTCCAGCCCCGACCGTAGTACGGGATGCCCAGGACGAGCTTGCCACGCGGCGCGCCGCGGGCGATCCAGCCGTCGATCGCCACCTCGGCGGAGAAGTCCGGGCTGTCCGGCGCTCCCGCCGGCACCCGAAGCGCCGACTGCTGGTTGGTCACCGCGTCCCAGCCGCCGTGGAAGTCGTACCCCTGGACCGTGGCGAAGTCCAGGTACTGGAAGATCTTGCGTCCCTCGTATCCGGCGTCCATGGTCGCCGGGTTGGCCGGCAGGAAGGCGGTCAGCGGGTAGTGCTTGCGGGTCTGCCGGCCGTACGCGTCGAGTTGCCGGCGGAACTCGGCGAGCAGCTTGGTGAAGTTCTCCCGGTCCTCGGGGCGTACCACGTTGCCCGGCTCACCCGGCCAGTTCGGCCACTCCCAGTCCAGATCGACGCCGTCGAAGACCCCGGCCGCGGCGCCCGGGCCGCCACTGCCGCCGTCCAGGACGGGGAGGTTTCCCTTGAGGTAGAGGTCGATGCAGGAGGCGACGAACGCCTTGCGGGAGGCGTCGGTGCGGGCGGCGTTCGAGAAGTACGTCGACCAGCTCCAGCCACCCAGCGAGATCATCACCTTCAGGCCGGGGTGCTTGGCCTTGAGCTTGGCCAGCTGGCCGAAGTTGCCGTTGAGCGGCTCGCCCCAGGCGTCGGCCACGCCGTCCACGCTCTCCTCCGCCGGGACGGGACGCTGGTAGTCGGCCCAGGCGTCACCCTCGCCCGGCCCGCCGTCCACGTAGCAGCGGCCGTCCTCGCTCACGTTGCCGAAGGCGTAGTTGACGTGGGTGAGGCGGCTCGCCGCCCCGGAGGTGTCGAGCTTCTTGACCGGGAAGGCCCGACCGTAGATGCCCCACTGGGTGAAGTAGCCGACCCGGTGGTAGCCGGCGCGGCGGTCGGGGCTGTCACCCGCGCTCGCGGCGGCTGGCGGGGCGGCGGTGACCAGCAGGGTCGCCAGGGCGGCGACGGCGGTGAGGCGGCGGTGGCGGAATGGTCGCATCGGCACTCCCACGAGGATGGAGCAGAATAGTAAAGAGACCTTTCTGATTGATGAAGCCAAGCCGATCACATTCCGCGGTCAAGAGCCGACCGGGGACGCCCGCCGGTGTCCCGGCGCAGCCGGCGCCCCAGCAGCAGGGCGGTGCCGAGGAAAACCGTGGCGACGGGGATCGTCAGGGCAAGCGGCCAGGGACCGCGCTGCGGGCGGCCGGCGGGCCGGACGGTCAGGTCGGGCAGCAGGCCGGTGGCGAGCCGCAGGTCGGACACCTGACAGGTCTGGGTGCCCAGTTCGCAGGTGGAGCCGGTGTCGAAGCGGGACAGGATCCGGCGGGTGCCGGCGCCGAGCTGCATCTCGGTCAGCGACAGCTGTCCCGCGGCGTTCGTGGTCGCGGCGACCACGCTGCCCGCCGAGCGCCAGCCAAGGAGCTGCACGACGTCCTGGAGCGGCGCCGGCGGAAGCGCGCCACCGTCGCTGACGGGGACGAACTCGACGTCGCCGGCGTTCGACAGGAACGCGCCGTGGTTGGTGGTGCCGCCGGTGATACCGGCGGACGGCCCGTCCCAGACCCACGGCACGGTGGCGAGAAACCCGGCCGTCCGGCGACCAGCCGACGTTGGCGGCCAGCTCGCGCCCGTCGGTGACGGGGACGCTTTCCTGCGCCGCTTCGACATCGAGCACACCTTCCGCATGGTCAAACAGGAGCGACTCACCCCGGCCCGTGTCCGCCGCGGGTTTCGGCACCTACGCGCCAACGCCGGGAGGCTGTCGCACAGCTTTCGATCTTCAGCTGTCAAGCCGTCTTCCGTCTGGCGTCGTGACGAAAGATCTTGTTCAG
>NZ_JBRIQN010000086.1:0-14567 GCF_052981855.1 Micromonospora sp. LZ34 | reverse complement strand
GATGAGAGGGCCCGCCGCTACCTGGACAACCGCAAGGCGATGGGCAACAGCCGCACGGAGGCGATCCGCGCTCTCAAGCGCCACCTCGCCCGACACGTCTACGGACTGCTGACCACCGCCAGGCGACTGTCCGGCGAGGTTGTCGCCACGCGGCAGGACATGGTGCCAGCGGCGACCTGAACATCCGTGGTGGTCAGCGTTCGCGCTATCCGCGGCGCCTCGGCCCCCACCACGGCAGGATGGGTGGAAGGTCCCGCAGCGGGTTTTTCGGAGGTTTCGGCATCGGCGACTCACCGTCGTCGCCGTCCCACCGTCGACCGTACTGGTCGGGAAGATTTCCCCAGCCCCAGTAGGGCGTCGGCTCCGTCGGCACGAACCCGAGCTGTTCCAGCGGATCGATCCGCTCCTTGTCGATCGTGCACAGGTGCGCCCAGTCGTCACCCATGTCGAAGACGTAGGCGAACTGCTCACCCGGGGTAAGCCGACTCAGCTTGGTCTTGTCGCTGTCGACCGCACCGTCCGGGGGTTCTTCCCACACCTGGAACGAGCAGACCGGCGTCTCATCCGCCAGGGTGAACAGCCGCAGGTGGGCCAGGTCCCATCGGGCGAAAGCGTCGTCGATCGCCGCACCGAGCTGCTCAAACGTGTGCGTCCGCGCTACGGCGAAGATCCGCCCTGGGCGTGGCCAGAAGTCCTCGCCACGGCCGGACACCAACTCGACCCGGATCGACAACCAAGTCCGCGCCACCGCACCGCCTCCGTCACCAGCTGCGCAAACGACGCTACCGGCAGCACTGCCCTCAGTGTCGGCCGGGGTGGCCAGAAGCCGAAGCTTGACATTGGAGCGACAGGACATCTCCAACGCCGGCAAGCGAGCCGGCATCACCGGTATCCACAGCAGCCTGTGGACAAGCGTCGTCGACGCTGTTCGCGCACTTCGACCGCCACTCGTGTTTGTGGAAAACGTCGCCGCCCTCCTCCGCCGAGGCTTCGACGTCGTCGCCACCGACCTGGCCGCGCTCGGGTACGACACGAGCTGGATATGCCTACGCGCATCCGACATCGGCGCCCCGCATCGCCGCGACCGGCTGTTCCTGCTTTATCTGCATCTGGACACTTTCAGATCGTGGTGGTGGAGATCACAGGATGCATCGGAGGGAAGCAGCACCACCTGTAGGCCAAGAACCGAGTCACTGCGCGTAACGCTGATCATGGAACCGGTCGCAGCGGAGGTGTGCTGATCTGGCCGATGAGCGGGAGTTGTCAGCTGCTTTGGTTACATCGTTGCAAGCCCCTGCGTGCCGAGTAAATAAGGCGCTAACGTTTGCCTCCGTGATCGATGACTTCCGCCAGCCGGCTCCTGCGAGACGTGGCCCGCCTCGACCCCTGCGCGGCAAATGACCGAGGCCGGTGAGCAGGAGGTCAATGGGCTCACCGACTACAGTCCGGACGGCCACCAGGCACGCGCCGATCTCGCCGCCAGCGCCCTGCGCGAGCTCGAGCCCCTGCACGGGGCGCTGCCCGCCGCGAACCCGCTGCACGCTCACCTCGCCGAATGGCTGCGCACCCGCATCGCCTTCCACGAAGCCTGCTGAACAGCGGGATCACCAGCCCAGCCGAGCTGAACCACTACCAGCAAGCTAACCAAAATCAACTACTTGTCTCGCTGGACTTGACAGGTTCCGAAGTTCGGATTGGGCTCGGCCCTACGCTCGTGAGTTGAGCGGGCGCACGCCTGATCCCGCGGCGTCCCGCGGCTTGGCCGTGCGTTCCGAGCACGGTCATTCATCAAATGACAGAGAAACGAGCACATACCATGACTGCCTTCACAGGGCGCCTGGCCGATCACGTCACCGTGCTGGCCACCCTCGACCCCGACGCGCCGCTCCTGGACGAGCTCAACACCCTGCACGCCGTCGCCCAGGACGCCCGGGTCCTGGCGATCGGCGAGGGGGCGCACTTCGTGCACGAGTTCATGCTCGGCCGCGCGCGGCTGCTGCGCTACCTAGTCGAACGCTGCGGGTTTACCGTCGTGGCCCTCGAGATGGGAGCCGCCGACGCCGAGGCCATCAATCCGTGGCTCGCCGGCGGCGAGGGCGATCTCGACCATGTGGCTGGCCTGCACACCCGCAACCTGTTCGGTGAGTTGCTGCACTGGCTGCGGCGCTACAACCGCGGCAGGTCGCAACCCATCGAGATCATCGGGATCGACCTGCCCAACGCCCTCACCTGCGGCCGGAGCTCGACCCGGTCGCCGACTACCTGCGGGTCGTCGACGAGGGGATCGCCGACCAGGTGGCGGGCATCCAGCGGGCGGCCGCCGAGATCACCGGCGGTTCGGCCGCCGCCTCCGCCCCGCAGTGGGGACGCCTCGACCCGGCCGCCCAGGATGCCCTGACGGCCGGCCTGTACCGGCTGTCACTGCGGATGCGCGCGCTCGAGCCGCTCTACGTGGCGCGCAGCGACCAGCACCGCTACGACGTCGCCCAGCGGCGCCTGGAGGCGGTCCTGCACACCGACTACATGCTGCGGGCGATGAACAACCTGCTGTACGGGACTGGCCTGCCCGACGACACCTCGGTGCGCGACCTTTATATGGCCACCTGTATGCGGTGGCACCTCGACCGCCTCGCCCCCGACGCTCGGGTGGTGGTGATCGCGCACAACAACCACATCCAGAAGAGTTTGGTCACCTACGAGGGCTACCCCACGGCGTTACCGATGGGCTACCACCTCGCCCGCGGCCTCGGGGGGAACTACCGCGCCGTGGGCCTCACCCACACCGCCGGCCAGGTACCGGACATGGTGTGGCCCGCCGAGGACTCCCCCGTCGGGTTCCGTGTCGAGACCGTCAAGCTGGACGCCCCGCCTGCGGGCAGCCTGGAGAGGGCGCTCGCTGACGCCGGACTCGACGCCGAGATCACCCTGACGGACCTCCGCTCGCCAGACCCGGCGGTGACGTCGCTGGAACGCATGAGGTCGCAGGGCGCCGTCATGGATCTGCCCGTCGCACAGACGTTCGACGCGGTCCTATGCACCCCCACCGCGACGACCGACGGCACCGCCACGTTCTAGATGACCAAGATCATCTAGCGCGCACTTCTGCCGCTGACAACGCGCGGAGCCCTCTGCGCGGGTCGTCACTCTTGGTGTGCAGCTGCCTCCTCGTCGTTTCATGAGTTGGCTGGTGCGGCGGGGCTGAGTTCGTCGAGGAGGCCGCGGATGCGGTCGGCGGTGCAGCGGTGTCGTTCGACCTCGCGGGCCCAGCCACGTTCGGTGGCGTCGGCGATGAGCTGTTCCTCGGTGCGAAGCCGTTCCTGCAGCCGGGGGATGTACTGCGGTGTGGTGACGAACTTGGGGCAGGTCAGATAGATGTCGCACTCGCACGGGCCTTCTTGGGGCAGGCGCAGGCAGCGGCCGAGTTCCAGCTCGGTCTTGTAGAAGTTGGTCTGCAGCCAGTCGAGGGCGGTCTGGTCCAGTTCACCGCGGCGCAGGGTGTCTGCGAGGGGTCCGGCGATGGTGGCGCCGGGTTGTAGGACGGCCTGGTAGTCGGCCAGCACCGTCGGGTCGGAGACCTGGGAGTAGGTCATGGACATGCCGGCGCTGAGGTGGCCGAGGATCTTCATGATGGTCTGGGTCCGGGCGCCTTTCTCGGCGAGCTGGGTACCCAGGGTGTGCCGGAACCGGTGGGGGTGGATGGCGGGCTTGCCGTCGGCGGTGAGGATGCCCATCTCGTCGCAGATCCGCCCGAGCGGGATGGCGAACTTGCTCCGTGAGTCGTGGTCATTCCCGGCCAGCTTTGGTGACTGTCGGGCAGTGGCGGGCACGAGCCCTGCCGAGAGAGGACCAGATGCTCCATGTGTGCTCCGTGGGTTGGAGCAGCGGGCGGCGGACACTGGTGGGCACGGGAGGGCACTCCTGGGCACTCGCGGCTATCCGCTGGCAGGTAGGCTGGGCCCTCGCGCCCTCGTAGCTCAAGGGATAGAGCATCGGTTTCCTAAGACGGTGCTCGATCCGCCTCCGCAGCATTCTGCCTGCGGCTTTCTCATTTTCCTCTGTTGGATGCCGGTCGCAATGGTGCGTTGCTTGTGCTCGCTTGCTAGAGATCAGCAGGCCAGGTAGCTCGGTGATCGATGAGCCCTCACCTGAGGGGAGCGACCTGCGAAGAGAGCGAGGTCAGTCTGCTGGCGGGGCGGAAACCTGCCACAAGGCACTGACTGGCATGGCGCGGAGTCTGTCGCCGAACGCCAGCGTGGATGTTCCGGTGTAGAAGACGATGCCGGCGATGAAGTCGTCGCCGAGGCGATCGGCGAGTCGGCGTAGCCCGCGGAAGTCGTCGGGTCCGACGGTTGTGGCTGCTTTGACTTCGATCCCGACGACATGCCCGGATCTGTTCTCGAGCACCGCGTCGACTTCGTACCTGCTCTGGTCGCGGTAGTGGGACAGATCGGCGAACTGCGACCAGGTGAGCTGGCGGGACAGCTCGGACAGGACAAATGACTCGAGCAGCGGGCCGAACGGTGCGCCCGGCCGGAGCAGCGCCCGGGCGTCGATCGCAATCTCGTTGGCGGCGATGCCCGAGTCGACAAAGATCAATTTTGGAGCGGCGGTGGCGCGGGTGCCCAGGTTGCGGGACCAACCGGGGATCCGCTTGACCAGGAAGATCTCTTCCAGGGCCTGGAGGTAGCGTGCGATCGTTGGCCGGCTCAGTCCGAGTGCGGATTCGAGGGAGTTGGCGGCGATGATGGTCGCGGATCTCGCCGCGAGTAGGCGTACCAGCTTGCGTAGCTCGCCCTTGTGCTGGATGTCGGACAGATGCCGGACATCGCGATCGATGAGCGCCTGGACGTACGCGTCGAGGAACCGTTGGCGGCGCCGCGAGTCGGCGCGGGTCGTGGCCTCGGGCAGGCCGCCTCGCACGATTCTGGCCGCGTAGTCGGTGCGGGTCACGTCCGACTCGTGTCGAAGTTCGGGGCCGAGCGCGAAGATGGCGTCGACGAATCCGTCCGGCTCGCCGTCGAGTTCGCCTTGGGAGAACGGCCAGAGCTCGACGGTTTCCATCCGGCCGGGCAACGCGTCCGGGGCAGCCACCATGCCGAACAGCCGCGATGATCCGGTGAGCAGATAACGGCCGGGACGAGGGTCCTCGTCGACGGCCGCCTTGATGGCCAGCAGCAGTTCCGGAGCGCGCTGGATCTCGTCAACGACCAGGAGTTCGGAGGAGTCCACGAAGCCGACCGGGTCGGCGATCGCTGCGGCCCGGTCCTGCGCCCGGTCGAGATCGCGGCGCTCGGCGAGCCGGTCGCCGGCGACGATGCGAACCAGGGTGCTCTTGCCTACTTGGCGTGCTCCGCTGATCAGAACGACGCGGGTGTCGGCCAGGGCGGCGTTGACCTGCGCGGCGGCGCGGCGTGGAATCAGGTGCGGTGTGGGCACATGTCATCCTAGCCGGTGGAGGTTTCGATTTGCGAGGGGACTCGCTTTCGATTTGCGGCGAATCCGTATGCGGTATGCGGGGTATCGGTGTTCGATTTGCGGCCATCGACGATGAAAATCGAAATCGTCTCCCACGCGACTTGGCGCCGACGCCGTAACGTCGTCGCCATCGCCGGACCGTCATCTGGCTCCGGCCGTGCGCAGGTCGGCGATGAGCCGGTCGAGCAGGCGTTCCTCCATCACCGCTCGGCCGGTGCGCCGCATCGACTCGCCCAGCGACTCGTCCCACGGGGTCCCGGCGGGCGTACCGAGCAGGGCCGTGCCGGTGCCCGCCGCAGGCAGGTAGTCGGCGGTTGTCATCCGCCACGGAATCGCGCGCGGGTACCGCTGGAGAGCCGCCGCCGTCAGTCGTACGCCGGTCCAGTCGAAGTCGTTGCGCCACCGGATCACTGCTCGAGGAGCGGCGCGCAGCAGTGTGTGGACGGCGACCGACGGCACCCCTTCGGTGCAGATCAGCGGCGGGGCCTGGGCCCCGAGCGCGGCGGTGGCCGCACGTAGCACGGCGGGGTTCTCGCAGACGTAGACCTCGTCGCAGGTCACGGTCAGCGGTGCCAGGCGCAGTTGATGCAGGGTGACCCGCATCGGCACGCCCGCCTGGGTGGCCTCGGTCAGCCATCGCCCGACCAGGCCGCCGGTGGCCGGCACGTTGAGCACCAGCACCTGGCTGGCAAGGTCATCCAGGACCAGCCCGACCGATTCCCACAACGCCCGCTCCCGCTCGCCGTCGACCGGTAGCGCCGTCTGCTGCCACGCGGCGACGGCACGGAGAACGAGCCCACGCAGTGGCCCCTCGGTGAGGGCCTTCGTGTCGTCCAGCACCCGGTCGGCGAAGACCGGCATCGGTTCGTCGGCCGCGGGCAGCGCGTCCAGTACGCGGACCACGTCCTCGAACGGCAGTCCGGTTCGGACGACGCGGGTCAGGGTGCCGTCGCGGCGCAGGCCGCCGAGCCATTCGGCGTACCAGGCGGTGCTGGCGTGCCGGCTGTCGTGGGCCACGGCGAGGACGGCGTCGCGGGCCACCGCCTCGCGTTTCAGGTCGGCCGGCCGGTTGCGCAGCGGGGCCGTCGCGGTGAGCACGTCGGTCAGGTCGACTCCGTGTGCCGCCCGCAGGTGCTCGTCCACCTCGGTGAGTCGGACGCTGAGGCGGACCGCTGCGGCGGAGCGGTGGGTACCGGTGATGCCGATGATCACGAGACGTTCGTCGTCGGTGGGGGCGGCCAGCGTCACGGTGGCGTCGAGCCGGCCGCCGGTGCGTTCCAGGCTGCGTCGTGCCGCCGTCAGCAACCGCCGCCAGCCAGGCTGCTCGACCAGTTCCGCCGGGCTGCCGTGCCCGCCCGGCCGGTCCCGACCCGGCTGCGCGGACAACGTCTCTCGACCGGACCGGTCCGACGGCCGGTCGTCGCGCCCGCCGGTCATTCGTCCGTGAGGTCGAGCAGGACGCCGGCCCGCTCGGGTTCTCCGCGACCGTCCGGGGCGCGGCGGGTCTCCGGGGAGCCGAGCGCGCGAGCCAGCGTTCCGTCGAAGTCGGCGACGTTGGTCGAGCCGTCCCAGACCAGCAGCACGGTGGATACGGCGTGTTCCACGGCGGAGTGGGACAGGTCGTAGTGGGCGGCGCCGCTGACCGCCGGGTGGGTGGCCCAGAGATCGTAGCCGGTCATGAACAGGTCCAGGTCGAACTGTTTGGCCAGGGCCATCAGTTCACCTCGGCCGGTGTCGTCCACGCCGGCGAACGCCTCGTCGAGGCCGAGCAGCCGGGGTGCGTCCGGCCGTGCCGAGCCGAACAGCGCGTTGGCGGCGGCGAAGAGCGGCAGGTGCAGGGAGACTGACTGCTCGCCGCCGGAGAGCTGGCTGTGCCGTGCTCGGGTCAGTGCCTCCGTGCCGCCACCGGGTCGGTGCAGGGCGAACGCGAAAGTTCGCCACTGCCGGTAATCGAGTACGTCGCCGAGCAGTTCCCGGTACGGCCGCTCGGGCGCTGCCGCCCGCGCCGTCTTGATCCGAGCAGCGAAGTGCCGGCGCATGGCGGTGAGCTGGGCAGGCCCGAGCCGGGCCGGATCGCGTTCGAGCAGCTTGCAGACGTCGCGTTGTTCGGCGTCGAGGTCATCGGCGAGCCGCCAGCCGACGCCGACGGTGAGCCCCGAGGACATCCGGCGGGCCCGCATCTGGCTGTCCATCGCCGCCACCAGGTCGCGGGCCTCGATGGTCCGATGATGGATCTGCCGGGCAAGTTGCCCGAGCAGGGCGTCCTCCAGCACCCGCTGCTCGGAGTCGGTCAGCAGTTGCTCCTGGTCGCGGCGCTCGCGGGCGATCCGGTCCGCGAAGTGGGCGACCGGTGTCAGGCCCTGTTCGTCGGCGACCCGGACCACGATCACCCCGTCGTCGGTGTCCCACTCGGGTCGGTGGTCAAGGCCGGCGGCCGGCAGTTGTGCCTGCAGCTCGGTCAGCGCGGTGGTCAGCCGGGTGGCGCTCTGCTTGAGCGACGTCTCGGTGGGGCTCAACTCCCGGGTGGCGGCGAGGATCGCCTCGTGCAGGGCTGCCACCTGCGGATGCAGTTCCGAGCCGGATTGGTCGCCGGGCGCCTCGACCGGCCAGCGCAGGTCGGTGGGGCAGCGCAGCAGGCCCAGCAGGTCCGGCTGGGCGTACGGGCGCAGTCGCTGGGCATCGTGCTGCGCCTCGGCGACGGCGGCGGTCACGGCCTGCTCGCCCAGCTCCACCCGGGTCAGCGCGGCGACCCGCCGCTCCCGGGCGGCACCGAGCTGGGTGCGGGCCTGCTCGACGGCCTCCTCCGCCTCGGTGATCCCGTCGGCGGTCCGGGCCACGTCGGCCAGCACCCGCTCCGCGTCGGCGCCCACGCTGTCGCGCAGCGTCCGGTACGCCTCCGCCTTGTCCCGGTGCCGGTAACGGGCTGTGCGCGCGGTGTCCTGCGCGGCGGTGAACCGGTCGACCGCCTCGTCGTACCGCTGCCGCGCCTGGTCCTCGTGCTCGGCGGCGCGCGCGGCGGCCGGCCGCGAGCTCTCCAGGCGTACACCCCGTTTCTCGAAGCGGTCCACCGCCTCGGCAATGTCATCGACGCGGTCCACCGGCAGCGACCGCTCCGCCGCCGTCCGGCGCAGGGCGGCCGCCGCGGCGGCCCGCTCGGCCAGGGTCTGGTCGAGCCGGGCGGCGGCGGCCGCGCTGGCCTCCTGACGGGCGCGCAGCGTCGCCGCCGCCCGGTCCAGCTCACGCAGCGCCGCGTGGATCGGCGCGGGTGGCGGCAGCTGCGCGGCGGCGGCGTCCACCGCCGCCAGCAGCGCCTCGACGGACACGCGGTCGCGGTCCACCGCGGCGAGGTCGGCGTCGATGACCGCCAGCAGCTGGTCACATTCGGCGACCCGCGCGGCGCGGCGGGCCGCCCGGGCGGTCGCGCCGATGTACTCGCAGGAGGCCTTGGCGAATCGGCCGACGCCGACGCCCTGGGCGTACCGGCCGTCGATTCCGACCGTCACCGGCGTGCTGCCCACCTCGTCGGATGCCTGCGGGGTGGTCAGGTCGGCCAGCGCCACCGAGGCGAGCACCTCGTTGATCCGCCCGGTGGGCACGTCGTCCTGCTCCTCTGCGACCAGCACGTCGGCGAGGGTGATCCCGGTCGGCCGTCGGTGCGGCGGGAGCGGCAGCAGGTAGCCGTCCAGGTCGTCGCCGGCCAGCGCGGTCGCCGCGGTGCCGGAGTCCGGGTGCAGCCAGGCGTCCAGCAGCCCGGCGGCGTGCAGGGCCGCCTCGACGGCCGCCGCGTCCGCGCCGCTTACCCCGTCGGCGAAGCGGACCAGTCGCCACAGCGGCGCGCCGGGTCGGCCGGTGCGCGTCGCCGGCCGGGTCACCGGGACGGGCGGCGCGTCGTCGTGCTCGGCTGCGATCCGATCCCGTTCGGCGGCCACCTCGGCCCGCCGGTCGGCCAACGCCGCGCGGTGCGCCGCCAGCGCCGCGAGCCGGTCCCGCCGCCGGGTCACCGCGGCGGCGGTGGCCTCCGCGTACACCTCCCGCAGGGTCTGCGCGCCCGGCTCGCCGGTCGCGTCCACGGCGGCGGCCAGCGCATTGGCCAGCTCCGGACACGCGACGTCGGCCAGCAGCCCGGCGTTGCCCTGCGCCCACTGCCCGATCTGGGCACGCAGCCGCGCGCGAGCCTGCGTGACGGCGTCCTCGGCGCGTCGCTCGGCCTGCTCGGCGTCGGCGGCGGCGGCCGTGGCGCCGGCCGCGTCGGCGGCGGACCGGGAGTGGTCACGTTCGGCCTGGTCATGCCGCGCCACCTGCGCCCGGATGGCGCGCACGTCGTCGCGGCGCGCGGCGGCCCGTGCGGTGATCCGGGCCGCCAGGTCGTCCGGGGCGACGTCGTCGGCGCTCCAGGTGATCCCGGCCGTCTCGGCATCGAGCAGAAGTTCGGCGGCGAGCCGGTCGGCCGCCGCCCGCGCGTCCCGGGTCGCCACCATCGCCCGTTCCCATTCGGTACACCGCCGGGCCACCGCCGTCTCCTCGGCGCCGGCGGCGTCGTCGGCGCGCTCGACCGCCTCGGCCAGGTCGTGCACGTGCCGTTCCAGGTCGGCGAGCTGCTCGTGGGACTGGTATGCCGCCGAGGCCTTCAGGCTGTCCAGGTGGGCGCGGAGCCGTCCGGGCTCACCCTCGACGGCCCGCAGCCGGGTGCCGGCCTCCGATTCCGCCTCGGCCGCCGCGTTGGCCGCACGACGCGCGTCGGTCAGTGCGGCCGACTGGGTGGCGACCGCGTCGCGGCGGGCGGTCAGGGTGTCGGCGGCCGCCCGGGCATGGGTGCGCAGGTAGGTCGAGTAGACCGTCAGGAACGCGGCCGTCGCCGCGTCCGCCGCCACCAGCCCTTCGAGGGTACGCGCGACCGCCTCCATGTCGTCGAACGAGCGGGCGGCCTCCACCAGCAGGTGGTCCTCGACCGGACGCAGCCCGCGCTGCAGGGTGCGGGACAGCTCGACCGGGTTGAGGTCCTTGGCCAGCTGCGGCTTCCGCAGGGTCAACACCAGATCCAGCAGCTGCTCGTAGCGGGCCGGACCGAGGCCGAACAGCCGGGCGTCGACGAGGTGCCGGTAGTCCTCCGCCGAGTCCCGCACCGCGTCGGCACCCAACCGGTCGATCAGGTCGCGGCGGTTCAGCGGCCGGTCGTCGGCGTCCAGCAGGGAGAAGTCCACCCCCACCCGGCCGTCGACCACGAAGTGCCAGCGGGTCACCCGATCGACGTGCCGGTGCGCCCGCAACCCGATGCCGACGGTCACGTACTGCTCGCCGTCGCCGAACTCCATCCACACGTACGCGTGGGTGACCTCCTGCCCCCGGTAGAGCAGGTTCGACTTCATCGTCCGGTCCTCGCTGGCGAACGGGTTCAGCCGGCGAGGCTCGATCCGCCCGTCGAGAACGAACGGGAACAGCACCTCCAGCGCCTTGGTCTTGCCGGAGCCGTTTGGCCCGCGCAGCACCAGCCACCCGTCGACGAACAGGAACTCCTCGTCCCGGTAGTCCCACAGGTTGATGATCCCGGCCCGGGTCGGGGCGAACCGGCGGACGGCACGTTGCTCGATCACGATCAACTTCCCGAGGTCAGGTCAGAAGAGGGTTTCGGTGGCGGCGCGGGGTTTGACCGCGGCGACGGTGTGGCGGTAGCGGCCGACCAGCGGCCGGACGAGGACCCCGCCCGGCACGGCGGTGACCGCGTTGAACCGTTCCAGCAGCGCCACCGCCTCGGCGCGCAGCCGGTCCGGATCGGCGTGCCACTGGGCCCCGAACGCGGTCCCGTACCGCTCAAGGATCTCGCCGACGGCGGTACGCAGGAAACTGTCGGTGATGAACGGCAACCGGCCGGCGCCGTCGGTCTCGTCGGCGCCGCCCCCGTCCTCGGAGGTCCATGGCTCGGCCGGGCCGGTGTCGTCGAGGCGCACCAGGGTGGCCGTGGGCAGGCCGGCGTCGATCTGACCCACCAGCGCCTGCTGCCGGCCGTACCCGTCAGGCGGGACAAGCCGCTTGACCCGACGGCCGTCCGGATCCACCACGCGGTCAGCCATCTCCACCGCCAGCAGCACCGCGGCCTGCGCCACCGAGCCGGTCCCCGGGAACCGCTCCCCGGTGAACCCGGCGGTGTCCACCAGCAGCACCCCCTCGGCCCGCCGTTCCACCCGCAAACCGGTCAACCGGGTTACGTCGGCGGCGAGCGCAGACCCGCGCAGATGGTTGGCGACCACCGGATCGACGTCGGCGTGGTAGACGACCGGCGACTCCACCACCGCCCGCCGGGCCGCCTGAGCTGCCTGCCGGCGCTCGGCGTTGCCGCTGCTGGTCATCGCCCGGCCGAGCAGCGCCGACACCGACTCGACGTGCTGCACCACCCGGGTCGGCCGGAACAACGCGAACACCACGTCCCGCGCGACGTCGTACAACGCCTCACCGGCCCCGGGATCACTGGCCCAGGCGGCACTGGAGCCGTCGGCCAGCCGGAGCACGCCACGCTCCTCCAACCACCCGACCGCGTCCACGAACGCCCGCCGATCCGGGCCGTGGTCCGGGTCCAGCCCCAGGCCGGTGATCCGGTTCGCGTCGCCGGCCACCGATTCGGCCAACTCGCTGAGGCTGATCTGGATCCCGGCCCGACCCAGCACCGCCAGGCACAACGCCAGATACGCGTAGCGCTGCCGGTCGAACGGCCGCCCGGTACGGGACACGGCCGGCTGGGTGCCGTCGAGCTGGTCCTTCGCCCGCACCAGCCGGGCCGTCGCACCGTGCAGCTCCAGCCGGTACCCGAACGCCTCCGCGAGATCCCGTCGCAGGGTGGCCGCGAACCGCCGCACTCGGGGCAGCGCCCGCTCGTCGGGCCAGGTCGCCGTGATCAAAGGGTGGCGCAGAACCATCCGGACGGCCCGCTGGTAGTCCGCCAACTCCAACTCCGGAACATCGACGGCGAATCGGTGGACCGCAGGCCGGAGCGCGCTCGATTCCGCGGTCACGCCGGCACCAACTCGGCCCGGCGGACCGCGGTGTGCTGCGCGGCAGTGACCGTCAGCGCGTAACCATCCAGATGCAGCCGGCCCTCGGCGGTGCGCACCGTGGTGAACCGTCCCGGCGTCGGGGTCAGGGTCAGCCGGACGCCGTGCGCGGCGGCCGCGAGCGGCACCGCCGTCGCACCACCGACCCGGGCGGCGAACGCGATGTCGAGCAGGCGCAGCAGGACCTGGGTCTGCGACCCGTCCAACCGGCCGTCGGCGACCCCCTCGGCAGCCAGCGCCGTCGCCGCGTCGGC
This sequence comes from Micromonospora sp. LZ34, assembly GCF_052981855.1. Lineage (NCBI taxonomy): Bacteria > Bacillati > Actinomycetota > Actinomycetes > Micromonosporales > Micromonosporaceae > Micromonospora > Micromonospora sp. LZ34. The sequence continues at coordinate 1,795 of NZ_JBRIQN010000086.1, read as the reverse complement.
CAACCGGCGCTCCCGGGCGAGCTGGTCGCCGCGCAGCCGGTGCCGGCGGTCGTCGACCCGGTCCAGCCGAGCCGGCCGTCCCCGACCCTGCCCGGGTGCCCGACCGGTGGCCACCAGAGTGCGGGACAGCTCCACCGCCGGCGCCTCCCACCACGACAGCCGGCTCGCGATCGCCTCCGGATCCGGGTGCGCCACCCCGACGTGGCGAGGAGCGCCGAGACCGAACACGACGTCGAACAGGGCGTGCGCGGCCTCCTGGGTGCCGGCGTGGGTGAACCACGCGGCCAGGTGCCGCAGCTGCGACTCCCGGCTCACCCCGCCACGGCGCGCCTCGGTGACTCGGCGCAACAGGGCGAGGACGTCACCGATCGCGGCGATGGTGGCGTCCGACAACCTGTCCGCCTCGCTGAGCTGCTCCGGACCCGGCGGCGCCAACCAGGACCGCAGCCCCGCCCACCGCCGCCGCCAGTCATCCAGCCGCTGCACCGGGGTGTGGAACAGCCGCTCGTCTGCCTCGGCGGCCGCCTCGATCAGCCGGTCCAGCCCGGTCGCCTCCACCTCGTGCACCGCCGCGCGCAGCCGGGGGGTGTAGCGCTGCAATTCGTCGTGGAAGTCCCGCAGGTGAGCCAGCAGCGCGTCCTTGTGGGCGAGGAACGCCTCCGGCCGTACGTCGTTGGTCCGTCCCAGATCGCCCAGCATGTGGTAGAAGCGGGCGGCCCGCTCGGCGATGTCCGCCAACGCCCGGTCCAGCCGGTTGAACTTGCGGTAGACCTCCTCCGCGTCCCCGGCCTCGTTGGCCGATGCGAGCGCGTTGAGGTCCGCCAGAAGATCGGCGAAGACCAGCCGGGACAGCGTCGAGTCGTCCATGCTCGCCGACAACACCGCCTCCACCGCCCGGTGCGCCCGGTACCCGGCCTCGGTGAACTGATACACCGAGTGCCGGTTGCGGTACTCCGCCAACGTCGCAGCCCGGGAACCGTCCTGCCCCCGGTCGAGCACCCCCCAGTCCACCAGGGCGTCGAGGAGCCGCGGCAGGTCCAACCGCGCCGGATCCGGGCAGTCCCCGTTCGCCTCGTGCAGCGCCGCCAGCGCCGCGGCCACGTCAGAGGTGTGCAGCACGACGTGGTAGCTGGACCGCGCCGAGTCGAAGGCCCGCAGCAACCACAGGTAGGCGAAGCGGTTCTCCGCCGTGACGTATCCGAACAGTCGCATCCGGTCGTCCAGCCCGAAGTCGTCCAGGCCAAACGTGGGCCTGGATGGCTGCGCGGTCATCGTTTTCCTCCCACGGGACGCGAACAGCCACCCACCCTACCCAGCCGGACCTGGAGCGCGGCCAGGGCGCCCGGGATGGCAGTGGTCGCCGAGGTGACCGCGAGACAGCGCCAGGGGGCTACCCCGTTACCGCACTGCAGCCGGCCGACTCCGAGGGCGGCCCCCGGCCCGGAGCCGCTGATCGACGGCTCTCACTGGCGGGGGCCGGGGCCAGCGCCGACAGCGGGCACATCGAGAGCGCCTGCGAGCAGCAACCCCGACGCTGTGAGGGGAGCCGCAACAGGCCTGCGACGGCGTGTCAGCGATCGACTACGAATGGCTCGTGGCCCAAGACTCAAGGAGCCGCAGCCGCATGTCAGATTCCCCCGCGATCCGGGGATCGGCACTCTAGGTGCTGGAGATCCGCGAGTGAACCGTCAGCCAACCCCACCATCCTCGATGGTGTCCAAGTCAGCCGAGACCGAGCCGGTGCAACGCGAGGGCCACGAACCCGCGCACCGACCGGTCCCAGCCGGGTACGTCG
>NZ_JBRIQN010000085.1:0-14753 GCF_052981855.1 Micromonospora sp. LZ34 | reverse complement strand
CGTTGTACTTCTTCGGTGCGGGCATTACTGGTGTTCCTCCCAGGTTTCGATGTCTCCATCAAACCCGGTGCGAAACAGGACGCCATCCGCGGGGAAGCGTGGAACCCCGGCTACGGCTCCTGAAGCACCAGGTGGAACTGCCGGGCTCGATCACCCGCATCCATCGGGCGGGCGGATTCGGAGGCTCCCGCTCGACCACGGTCATGGTTCCTGGCCTCCCGTGAGCCTGTACCTCGACGACGAACAACTTGTGCCCATGAGTGCCAGCTGAGAACGTCATCGGCGTGGCTGACGTCGAGACCCTCCGGCGGCTAATGCCGCCTCCGGCCGAGATCGATACCCTTGCCGATTGGACACGGCTGGAGGAGTCCTGGGGCAGGAACTTTCCCGCCGACTATCAGCAGTTCGTGGCGCTCTACAGCGCCGGGACTGTCGGGAACTACCTCGCGATCCTCGAGCCCCAGCCACGAGCGGACGGGCCAGGCCCCGGGACCGGCGGCATGGTTCGGGAGACGGCAACGGCAGAACTCACGTGGGCAGAGGTCCAAGGGTCCCCGGAGCTGGCGGGCGCCAACCCCGTCCTCATCGCGTGGGGGGTGGACGCCAGCGCGGACATTCTCTGCTGGGACGGCTCGGATGAGGACCCGGATGCCTGGCCGGTTCTGGTGTTCAACCGGGACGACATGATTTGGCGGCGCTACGAATGCGGGATGGTGGAGTTCCTCGTCCGCGTACTCCGGTCGGACTTCGACGAGTGTCCCCTGGGGGGCCTGAACCTCTGGGGCATTAGCTCAACTAAGTTCCTGACCCCACGCGAGGAGAAGCGGCTGCTGCGGGTCGGCCTGGACCCGTGGACCGGCAAGCCCGACCCCTACGCCGGCATGTACCCGGTCTGACCGGGCAAGTGGCGGACGGTTCGGTGTGAACGTCGATGCAGCGCACATCCGCTGCCATCGGTTGTCATGCTGTGCGACAGAGAGTGGCATTCCCACGACCTACGAAGACGTGCCTACCGCGCTGGCCAGAGCCGGAACGTGACTACCGGGAGTGGCAACGTGCGATCAACGTTTCGCGCTTCCCGGCTGGTGCAGCAAGTCACGGCGAATGAGGAGAGGTCGTGTCGGTCTTGGGCTCCGGGTGCTCCCCGACGCCGGTACTAGGCCAATGGATGTCGGGGGCACCCGACGACCAGGAGTCTGTCTGGGTGGACGAGTGATCCTGTCTACCCTCAGCGGGGTCCGCGGACGGTGTGGTGCCGTGCCACCGCCTGGTCGGCGCCAGGTCGGCCCTCGGCGAGGGTGCGGATCGCGGTCAGCCAGGCGGTCGCTTCGGGGACGCTCGCGTGTCCGCCGAGTTCGACGGAGGCCAACGGATCCGGTGTCCAACCGCTGGCCAGGAGTTCCTCCCATTGCTGGGTGTTGAGGCTGAGGACGCGTAGCGCCGGGAGCCCGGCGACGGTGGCGACGTCCGTGACTGCAGCCTCGGCGAGGTCCAGCCGCACCAGGTTGGGCAGTTCCGCGAGCGCGGCGACCGATACCGGCTGGGTGTTGCCAGCCAGCGTCACGTATCCGATCGTCGGCGTTGCGGCCAGTCGCTCCGGCTCGAACCGTTCAGCCACGACGTGAATCTGCTCGACCGGCAGTCCGGGCGGGATCGACAGGTCCACGTACTCGGCTTTCTGCCGTACGTCGAGGATCCGGATCGAGCGGAGATGTGGGAAGCCGGCTAGGTCCGCGAGGCGTACCTGTGCGACCGCCCGGAGGTGGGCCGACTGGATCGCCGACGGGTCGCGAACCATGGCCATCGTGTCGACGAGCGTCCTACCGCCGACGTCGGTCTCCCACTCGTGATTAGGGGTGGTCCACCTGCCATCGTCCCAGCCCGCGTTGTCGCGCATCGAGGCGACGACGGACCGCATGATGTGCCGGATCGAGGGCGCGACGTACTGGATCGGGCCGTACACGTCCCGGCCGAAGGTGAGCAACTGGCCGTAACTGTCGAGGTTGGCTGGGTCGAGATCCACCGCGGCGTAGTTCATGGCGTAGTCCGGCGCGAAGGTCACCCACCAGTCGTTGCGCGACAACCGCCGGACGTGCCCGAACGGGTGAGTCTCGAAGACCACCGGGTCGTACTCGAACAGGCCGTCGTCCCAGCCGTACGAGCCAGGATCGCCTTCGTGGTACCACCGGACGACCTCCTCCAGTGGAGCCGGGCTGAACCGGCCCAGCAGACCCGACTCCTGCCTGTCGTCGTGAATCGTCCGGTAGAGGGCACGCACGTCCTCCGGCAGGCGTACCCCGAGCTGTTCCTCGACCGCGAGGATCTCCGCCTCGCTGTAGCCGGGAGCGAACCGCGGCGGTTCGCCACGCAGCCGGGTGTACCGCTCGACGAACTCCGCGACGAGGGCCTGCACCTCGTCGAGCACGGCTGGATCTGTGGGCCGCCCGTCGTTGACCGCAGCCGCCGGCTTGCTCATGCCGGGCTTCGGATGGTTCGGGTAGCGGTAGGCGGTATCGAGGACGACACGGGCCGGCAGCGACGGCAGGTCCCCGGAGTAGCTGACCACGTAGTCACCCGCCCGGGACGCGGCGAGCTCCACGACGAACTCACCGGTGACGCCCTCGCCGGCCTTGACCAGCCCCATCAGAGTCGACAGCCCGCGGTCCAGGTCGTCGTCCCAGCGGCCGATCAGCGCCCGGTTGCCCGCCGCGTCGTACGTCTGGCTCGTCCGGCTGATGTCGGTCAAGGCGACCTGCATCGAACCGTCCTGGATGAGCCCCGCGGCAAACGCCGACCCGAGGTCGTGCATGGCCGCTTCGATCTTTTCCACCCCGGGAGTGTGCCAGGCGGCACCCCCTATGCGTTAAGAGATCGTTTCAGTTTGAGTTGCGGAGTCTCCGGAGGCAGATGGCTGCGCAGGGCCAGGCTGAGCAGGGCTTGGTGGATGTCGGCGCGGCGTTCGTAGCGGGTGCGGAGTCGTTTGAAGGCGTGCAGCCAGGCGAAGCTGCGTTCGACGACCCAGCGCCGTTGGCCGAGTCCGGAGCCGTGGCCTGTGCCGCGGCGGGCGATGACGGGGGTGATTCCACGGGCGCGGACGAGGTGGCGGTACTTGTCGTGGTCGTAGCCGCGGTCGGCGTAGATCTTGCCGGGTCGCCGGAGCGGTCGGCCGCGGCGGCCGCGGATGGGTGGGATGGCGTCGATCAGGGGGATGAGCTGGGTGACGTCGTTGCGGTTTCCGCCGGTCAGAGTCACCGCCAGGGGTGTGCCGTCGGTGTCGGTGATCAGGTGATGCTTGCTGCCGGGCCGGCCGCGATCGACCGGGCTCGGCCTGACATGGTCCCCCCTTTGAGCGCGCGCACGTGGGAGGCGTCGACCACCGCGTAGGCCAGGTCCAGGGTCCCGGCGGCACGCAGTTCGGCCAGGAGCACTTTGTGCAGACGCTGCCACACGCCCTGCTCCTGGGAGCGGGCAAGCCGCCGCCAGCAGGTCGATCCGGACACCCCGAATGCCGAGGTCGGCAGTTGCTGCCACGGGATCCCGGTCCGCAGCACGAACAAGATCCCCGCCAGCGCCGCCCGATCGTCACGAGCCAACCGCCCCGGGCAGCGGAACCGGCGGCTACGAGCCGGGATCAGCGGCGCGATCCGCTCCCACAACCCGTCAAAGATCTCCCTCTCACGCACAGCCCACCGATCTACCGCCCGCCGCTATCGTCCACAAGCGACACGCCGAACTCAAACTGAACGATCTCTTAGGGCCTAGCGGCAGGTCGGCGGAGCGTGAGCGTACGGATCTGCCGATGAGCGTGCGTTTCGCCATGGCCGAAACTCCGCAAAGAACGGCGCTGGCTGTCCTGGCGCGGTGAAAGTGGCGCGGCTCGCATCACAGTTGCGCCGGCTGGCGCGCCCGCGACTAGCGGCCCGCCGAGACAGCCGAGTCCATCGCCTGGGCGAGCGACCACTTTCGGTCGCAGGGCGGCGGCGATCAGGTCGGCGACGTCCACTTCCGGCTTCCGTCAGGTGGCAACCATCACGGCGGGCGGCTCCGTGACGGTCGCGGGGGTGGGTCCAGTCCGCGACGGGTATTCGGATCTTGTGGGCAGGGGCTCCGGCTGGTCGATCGGGGCGGTGAGGACGCCGAGCAGCCCGGTCACTTCCAATACCCGGCGGACGATGGGTTGCGGGTGGGTGACCCGCATCTGGCGTCCGGCTTGGACGGCGGCGTTGCGCCCGGCGACGAGCGCGCGGAGTCCGGCGCAGTCCAGGAACGTAACCCCGGCGAGGTCGACGTCGAGTACAGCGGGAGTGTGATCGTGCAACACGCTGAGCAGCCTGTCGCGTAGGGCTGTTGCGGTTGCCAGGTCGACCTCTCCGACCACGGCGACCCGGGCCGTGGTCGGCGACGGGCAGGTCGTGGCGATGCGTAGCTGCGCCAACGCAGTCACGGGCGAAAACTTGGTGGACATTGTGTTCCTCCGGCCCAACTGCTTACAGGGATTGCTTGGTGAGCGGGCGGGGGCTGGGCCCGGGGCCGGGGAGGCAACAACCCGAATGCAGCGGGGCGTTGCAGGCTCGACGAGCTGCGTGAATCGGTACGACGCAGCTACCCCGAAGACTACTCGCAAAGGTCCTGCTGGGAGCCGCATGGTTTCCGCCAACCCGGCTCGGCGCCACGCGCCGATGCGTGCCCAACGTCGGTGGCGGCTACTGCTGATGGGATGACCCCCGGTGGTTGCCGCGGGTCACGGCGGGCTTCACGCGGGCGTGTCGCGTCTGGCGTGCAGACCACTCTCACGCAACGTCCTGTCATGCCGCCGAGCGGGTGTTGTGGTTCGACCTCCTGAGCGGAGAGCCGAGACCTGGCCGTTCGAGCGTCGGTGTAACGCGGATATCAGTCGCAGCCCGGTCCGGGGCTGATCTAGCGTGAAGCGGTGAGTGCGTCCTTGGCTGCTGCGCTCGATCGCCTGTACGAAGCATTCGCCCAAGTACCCCGGCCCTCGGCCATCGAGTACTGCCTCTGCTGCTTCGATCCCCAGGACGAGCATGCGTTGCTGACACCGACGCCGTTACGGCAACTCCCGGCGGAGACGCTGCAGCCGTACGCCGCAAACGTCATGTTCACGGTCGGCAGTTCCGCGGACTTCCGGTACTTCCTACCTCGCCTCTTTGAGATCGCCTGCGATGACGGGTTCGGCTGGCCGGACATGGAGCCACTGGTTAGCAGGCTGCGCTACGCGCAATGGACGACCTGGCAAAGCGATGAGCGTGACGCCGTCCGAGGCTTCCTCTCCGCCCTGTGGTCGTACAGTCTGGCCTGCCACCCCGACGAGGCGTACGACATCGACGCCATACTCTGCGCGATCGGCAACGCCGAGGTCGATCTGACGCCGTACCTGACCGAGTGGACCACAGCCCTCGCCCGACCGACTGCGGCGGCGCAACTGCGGTACCTGCTGAGCGACGGTTGCCGTTCGGATGGGATGACACGACGCCTCACCAACGCGTTCTGGCGGGACCGAGACGCGCAGGCCGCTCAGGTGGTCGCCTGGTTCTCGTTCGACGATCTGCGGCTGGCCGTGGCCGACGCGTTCGACGTCACATATGCCGAGCAGACCCTGCAAACCTTGACCGACATCAACGAGCTGTTGTGACGGCGACTTCGGCGCCCGACGAACCGCTGCGGGGTCATGGTCCGCCCCTACGGACACCTCCAGCGAACGCGCTGTCATCCGCTGACAGCGCGCGTCCGAGACGACCGGATCTGCCGAGAACAATGATGTTCGGAACCCCGTAAGATATGGCCAGTGGGGTGGGAGGCACTCGGGCAATGGGGTGAAGACGCCGCTCGCATCGAACCGCTCGCTGGCGGAGTCGCCAACGAAGTGTGGAGCGTTCGCGTCAACGGGCACCTCGCGGTCAGTCGTCTCGGCACCAGAAGCGACGCTGATCTTGCGTGGGAGACAGAGCTCCTCCAACACCTCGACCGTGAAGGTCTGACCGTGCCGGTCCCGATCCCGACTACGGACGGCCGACTGTTCGCCGACGGTCTGATGGTGATGACCTACCTGGATGGCGGACCGCCCGAGACGCAGGCCGACTGGCGTCGCGTGGCCGGCACGCTCCGCGAGCTGCATCGGCTGACGCAGGGCTGGCCGCAGCGCCCAGGCTGGCGATCGTCGACCGACCTCCTGCACACCGAGACCGGGACGAAGATTGACCTCGGCGCGATGCCCCCTGAGAGCGTTGCTCGATGCCGAGCAGCGTGGGCGCGGCTCACCGGACGTCAGACATGCGTCGTCCACGGCAACCCCAACAACCCTGGCAACGTCCGCATGACCGCGAGTCAGGTCGCGCTGATCGACTGGGACGAGTCGCACGTCGACGTCCCCGACCTCGACCTCGTGCTGCCCGACAACGCCGCCGGCCTCGACGACGGCGCGCTCGACATCGCCGGGCAAGCGTCGGCCGCATGGGAAGCCGCCGTCTGCTGGGACGACGAGTACGCAGTCAGGCGGCTCGCCGAAGTTCGAGCGGCCCCAGAACGCGTTCGAGGGGGATTATTGGCGGTCGAGTGCGCACATCTGCCGCTGAGAAGGCACGGAGATCCGGGCGGGTCCGACCCGCCTATCTGGTCCTGCCTGCCGGCCTGTCAGACTCCCGATCTTCAAGAGGCTGCTTCGTAACAGCGCTCGCAGATGCCGGTCGGCAAGGCGCCCACTGCCGCGCCCCCCGCGACGGCGCCTCGTCGGCCCAGCCAATCACTCGCGGCGCCGCCGGCCGGACCCTGCCGGAAAATGCCGCAGGTTCGGCACCCGTCGTGATCGCGGCACGCGCAGTCAAGTGGTGGGGCGGCACCGACTTGGTGCGCCGCTTCCTCTGGCACAGGTGAGCCTGGCAGCACGCCGTCATTCGCGGGGGCGAGCACGGGTTCACTCCGGTGGCGCCCCCGCTTCGGAGAGCGCCGCGAGGACGGCGGCGACGGCTGGCGGGTCGGGCGGGTCGCCGTACGTCGCGGCGTGGATGCGGCGGCGGCAGCCGGGTATCTCTGTAGCGTGCACGTCCGGCCGGTGGTGGGCCCGGAGCGCGAGGCCGGGCTGGGTGGCCACGCCGATGCCGGCGGCGACGAGGGACTGCACGACGACGATGTCGTCGCTGTGCGCGGTGATGCGCGGGGTGAAGCCCTCGCGCTGGCACGCGGCGCGCAGCTCCGCCTCGCACCGGTCGCACCCGCCGATCCAGGCGGAGTCGCGATGGTTCGCGAGCCGGTCGTCGGGCTGCCGGCTGAGCAGGTTGAGCGAGTCGTCGCCGATGTGCAGCAGGCGGATGTCCTCCTCCTCCACGGGAGCGTCGGCATACCGGAACACCAGCGCCACGTCGACCTCGCCGCGCCGCAGCATCTGCAGCGCCTCGACCGGGTGCCGCTCGATGGGGCTCAGTTCGATGCCCGGGTGCGCCTGGGCGAGCGCGGCGGCCGCCGCCGGTACGATTGTGCTCAGCGTGGACGCGTTGGCGGCCAGCCGGACCCGCCCCGCGTGCAGGCCGACCCGGGCGGCGAGCTCGCTGGTCGCTGCGTCGACTCGGCCCACGATCTCGGCGGCCCGGTGGGCCAGCAGCAGTCCTTCCGGCGTCAGCCGGATCCCGCGGCCGATTCGCTGAACGAGCTTGGCGCCGGTGGCGGCCTCCAGGCGGGACAGATGGTGACTCACTGATGGCTGGGAGTAGTGCAGCTCTCGCGCCGCCTCGGTCACCGATCCGTGCCGGGCGACGGCAGCCAGCACCTTGAGGTGGACCAGGTTCAGCATTTATCAACGATATCTATGTTTTCGGTGCCGGTTTGGCATTGGACGGTATACATCGGTCGGTCCGATGCTGACGCCATGACGACACGAACCGGCAAGGTGAGCTGTGACCTGACGATCTCGCTCGACGGGTACGCGGCCGGGCACAACCAGAGCGAACAGCGCCCGTTCGGCGACGACGGCGGTGACGGCTGGGGCAGCGAGCTGCACGCGTGGTACGAGAACAAGGAGGAGAACCGGGCCGAGATCGCCCAGATGACCGAGGCGAAGGCGTTCATCATGGGCCGCAACATGTTCGGCCCGGTGCGCGGCGAGTGGGACCGGCCGTGGACCGGCTGGTGGGGCGACAATCCGCCGTACCACGGCCCGGTCTTCGTGCTCACCCACCACCCGCGCGACCCGCAGCCGATGGACGGCGGCACCACGTTTCACTTCGTCACCGACGGCATCGAGTCGGCGTTCCGGCAGGCCCGCACGGCGGTGGGCGACGACGGCACCATCTCCATCCACGGTGGCGCGACCACCGTCAACCAGTACCTCGCGGCCGGCCTGATCACCGAGATGCGGCTGCACTACGTGCCGCTCACGCTCGGCGCCGGCACACGGTTGTTCGAAGGCGTGCCGCCGCTGAAGCTCGAGCAGGTGTCGTCCCGGGCGGCGACCGGGGTCACGCATGTGACCTACCGCGTGCTGTCCTGAACCGACGGTTCGATCAGGACCCGAGGTGTGGAACGCTGACGGGGTGTACGCCTTCGGTTTCCAGGGGTCAAGCGCACTGCTCACATTATCCGCATTACGTTGGGCACCGCGGCGATAGCGACCAGTCGGGAGCCGGTTGCGACCAGTCGAGGCCATGGCGACCGGCCACGGTGTCCGGGTGATTGAGGATGTAACGCGCGAGTCTCTGCCCGCCGGCCCAGGCCGACGCCCAGAGCGGCGGCGGGAGGATGTGCCCTGCCTCGGCTTCGAGCCGGGCCTGGAGGACGATCGCGTCCTCGGCTATGACCAGTCGCACCTCTGGCACCAGGGCCAGCCGGAGCCGGTCGAATGCTGGCGGTCCCGGCCGCGACTCGGGGGCTTACAGCGCGTGCAGCACCAGCGGTTCGAGGCCGGGCAGGACCGCGGTGTCGGAACGGATCGGCATTCGCCGGTCCGTGGTCTCAGCCACCACCGTGGCGACGGCCGAGGCCTCGTCGCCACGGCTTGGCGGAGTCAACGTCAGACCAGACGGATGTTGGCGGCCTGAAGGCCCTTCTGCCCCTGCTCGACGTCGAACTCGACCCGCTGGTTCTCGTCCAGGCTGCGGAACCCGTTCGATGAGATGGCGGAGAAGTGGGCGAAGACGTCAGGGCCGCCACCATCCTGCGCGATGAAGCCGAAGCCCTTGTCCGCGTTGAACCACTTGACTGTGCCGAATGCCATGTCTTCTCCTTTGAGTACCTGATGGAGCCACGTACGGGCCCTCGGTTGTCGCCGCTGCTGGTCCGGAAGCACCGGCAGAACAAAAAGCGCCTGGCGGGTTAGATACCCACCAGGCGCTGGCAAAGTATGCGACAAACCGAAGGCTGCAACGCGGTGAGGCTAGCACGGGCGCGCCGCGCGTGTCTTCGCTGTCAGCGCTGACCGCGCCGGCTACCAACCCGCGTGGCGGAAGAGAACGCCGCGGCGCCCCGTGGCGCGGACGTGGTTTCCGCGGCACTAGCCCGACGACTTTCCGAGCCTGTCCCGCGCGCTGCGCTGGCGGTCGATCCGCCCGTCGCTGTGCGCGGATCTGGGCGCCGCGTGGCGCTGTGGCCTCGCCGGTGATGCGCCGTCGTCGCTACGGGAGGCGTCACGAAGCGGCGCTCGCCCGGGGCGAGTTCGGTGAGCAGCGAGTCACCGGGCCCAAGCCGGGTGATCGTCGGGTTGATGCCGGCCTGGCGGGTGAGGTCGCGCACGTCGGTGACTTGGTCGTCGGTCATCAGGGTGACGACGGTGCCGCTCGCTCCGGCACGCGCGGTCCGCCCCGAGCGGTGCAGGTATGCCTTGTGCTCGGCCGGCGGGTCGGCGTGGATCACGAGAGCTATATCGTCAACGTGGATACCGCGCGCCGCGATGTCGGTCGCGACAAGCGTGCGGGCGTCGCCGGCAGAGAACGCCGCTAGATTGCGGGTACGGGCGTTTTGCGCCAGGTTGCCGTGCAGCTCGACGGCGGGCACGCCCGAGGCGACCAGTTGACTGGTCAGTTTCTTGGCGCCTCGCTTGGTGCGGGTGAAGACGAGCGTGCGCCCCGGGGCGGCCGTCAGGTCTATCAGGACGGGGAGCCGGTCATCGTGACGCACCCGGAGTACGTGGTGGGTCATCGCGGCGACCGGGGACATCGCCGAGTCTACGCTGTGGGTGATTGGGTTGGAGAGGTATCGCCGCACGAGGACGTCGACGCCCGCGTCGAGCGTCGCCGAGAACAGCAGCCGCTGGGAGCGGGGCGGTGTCTTGTCGAGGAGTCGCCGTACGACCGGCAGGAAGCCGAGGTCGGCCATGTGGTCCGCCTCGTCGAGCACCGTGACCTCGACGGCGTCGAGGATCGCGTGGCCGGTCGAAACGTGGTCGGCGAGCCGGCCGGGACAGGCGATGAGGATATCGACCCCGGCACGCAGTGCATCGACCTGTGGCCGCGCGCTCACCCCACCGAAGATCGTCAGGGTACGCAGCGACAGGGCGTTGGCCAGCGGTGTGATCGTCGCTTCGATCTGGGTCGCCAGCTCGCGAGTGGGCGCCAGGATGAGCGAGCGCGGGCGGCCGGGCAGCCGCGGAGACGTGGCGGCCGATAGCCGGGCGAGGACCGGGAGAGCGAAGGCGTATGTCTTGCCCGATCCCGTCCTGCCACGACCCAGCACGTCGCGTCCGGCGAGTGAATCCGGGAGCGTCGCGGCCTGGATCGGGAATGGCGTGCTGATGCCCGCCTGCTCGAGCGCGGCGACCAGGCGGCCGGGCACGCCGAGGGCGGCGAAGGAGGTGGGTGTGACAAGGGGTGTCTTGCTGGGGCGGCGTGCCGCCATGGGAGTCTCCGAACGTAAAAGGGGTCGCCCTGCACGGCGCTGACCGATTGGTCGCGGCGCGTGGTGGTCGACATCAGATGCAGGCCGTGGTCGGAACGGGCGGCCTGGTTGATCAATCTACCCGCGCCCCGGCCACACGATGGCTTTTTTGGGTTAGGGTTCGACGGGCCGAGCGAATCGGATCCAACGCCCGCCGGCGAGCGGCGGGATGCGGCCCGCTTATTTTCCGCACCCGGCTTGCACGTGCGAGCGGGTGGGTCGCGCGTTGGCGCGCAAACCTGGAGCAGTTCTTGACTGATGTAACCGCGCATGACTCGAATCTGTTCCGTGATGCACCGGGAGCAGATGCGCCTTTCGACCACACACCTGCTGTTGACGCAAGTTCGGCTGCGATGACCCGCCTGCGCAACCCGTTCCGTGTCGAGGGTGACCACGACCGGAAGCCGACGGGCGCCCATCGGCCGCTCGTTAGGCATCACGACGCCAGGGAGCCCAGTCAGTAAGGGCAGCGCCCAGCTGGTCGCGCAAGCCGACACGGGTTGCTGTTGCGCAACTCGTCACGTCCCCGCTCTGCGACCGATCGTCGTCCGACGCCACGCTCGCCGTGGGCCTGGCGGGCATGACCCGGCTCAACGCGGTCACCAGCCCCCCGGCCCGAGAAGCCCCACCTATTGACCGCCCCGCCACAAGACCATCCGTCGCACTCCTCCACCCCGCCAAGATCTCAGTTACCGTACGCGGTGCCTGCGCCACCTTATTAACCACAGGACCGCGCACCCGAACCGGCCGCGTTGAGCCCGGGAGGATCACGTCGATGGACAGCACCTTGGTGCAGCTGACGCTGGGAGTTCTCGCCGTCGCGGCGGTCTTCGCCGCCGCGATTCTCGGCGCGCTCCTGCTGACCGCGACGCCGCTGCGCCCGCCCGCGCCCCGACCACCCCGCAAGCGCAAACACCCCTCCGCACCACCAGACCTGGCGCGATAAGTCCTACCGGCGCTGGGGTGGAACTGGCCGCCCCGTGGGTAGTCTGTCGGCTGCTTGCCGCACTCGACAGCTTCGGTCGGAAGCGGCGCCGCTTGAACGGCGTGCGCACGCTGCCGTGGGCGCCCTGGTAGCCCTTGTCGGCGAAGGTCATCACGTCCGTGCTGGTCAGGGCGTCGATGATGCCGTGGATGCGGGCGGCGGTGAGGTCGTGCGTCGAGCCCGGCAGTGCCGGTGAGGCCCATACGAGCCGGCCGGCGGTGTCGGCGATGACCTGCACGTTCACGCCGTGCCTCTTGTGCTTGCCGGAGTAGTACGGCCTCTGGTCTGCCACGCGGTCGATCGGAATCAGCGTGCCGTCCAGGATCGCGTACGCCAGTTGCCGGATGCGCCGCATCGCCGTGGACAGGTCCTCGGCGACCGCTGCGAGCAGCACGATCGCTTCCTGCACGTAGCGCCAGGCGGTGGCGACACCGACGGCGAACCCGGCGGCGAGCCGGGTGTAGGTGTCACCGTTGCGCAGGTGGGTCAGGGCGAGCAGTGCCTGTCGGCCCGGACCGAGACGCCGCCACCGGGACCGATGCTGGTTACGGGTGCTGGCGGATGAGGTCGGCGAGGTGGTTCAGAGTTCGGCTGGACAGCGAGATCGTGGAGGGGTAAGACGGCACAGGCGAGGCTCCCGGTCGGGGCATCGGATCTTGGTCGACTGCTGTCTTACCTGGAGCCTCGCCCTCATTGATCTCCGGGCTCGCCGCATCCGCCCTGAGCTGCAAGATCAGCTTGGAAAAGGCTCAATGGTTCGGGGCTGTCGAGTAGTGGATGGTCTGGGCGACGATCAAACCCTCGCGGACGACATAGGTGTCAGCGCCGTCGTGCACCTTGGTGTCGACGCTGCGGCCGGTCCAGGCCAGCATCGCCACGTCACCGTCGTGGAGTACCTGGTGGTACCGGTATTCGCTCTCGGGCAGGTAGCTGTTGAGGATCTGGGCGAGTTTGCGTACGCCGTCGTGGCCATGGTTGACCCCTTCGGCAGACATCAGCCGGACGTGGGGGTGGTAGTTGTGGGCCAGGTCGCCCTCGAGGTCGCCGACCCGGCGGCGGCGCAGATGGTCCTCCACGACCTCTCGAGTAGAGCGGGTCACCGGTACCTCAACTCGATCGACAACACTTCTCTCAGAACCTCGCCCGCACCGATCTCGTGCAGTCGCCGTCCTACCTGGGTTATCTGTTGGAGCGCGCCCAGTGTCAAGGTATCGGTCGGAGGTGGCAGGCCCGTGACCGATAGCTCATTCGATCCAGGTAGGGGAGGAGTACTTGTGTGACGAACCTCGGCGCCGGACAGCTAGGCGCCCTTGAGTACTCGGGGCTGACTGGGCTTGGTGGGGGCGTTCCGCCTGAGTTCCGCCAGCTGGTTGCCAAGGTCCTGCAACTGCTCGCCGGTCAGCCCTTCCCGCACGGCCGGGAAGAACACTTGCTCTTCCTCCTCGATGTGTTGCAGCGTCGTCGTGATCAGGACCATGGCCTTGGCGTCGAAATTCTCGTCCTGCGGGGTCATGCCGGCGAGTTCGAAGCAGAGGACGTCGACTAGGTGATGCTCCTCGAAGGCTTGCAGCACGTCTGCCTCCAAGTCGGGCAGCATCATCCGCGTCGCCGGGTACATGCATTCCTCTTCGATGTAGGAGTGTGCGGTGAGCGCTTGGACGATCTGCTGGACAACCTCCCCCCGCTTCTTCGTGCTGCCGTCCCCGCTCTCCTCGAAGGCTTGGAACAGCTTCCGCATCTTGTCGTGCTCAGCCGTCAGCAACTCGATGGCGTCATTGGGCATTGGGTCCTCGCATTAGGTCCTTCCCGGCGGCTGCCGGCGTCTACCGAGCGTAGCGTCGCAAATGCCGTAGTTCGGATATTTCCGACCCGACGGCACTCCCGTTCCACCTCACGTGGCGTATGCCCCTGGCCCGGACGACGTCGGGCGAACGGGGCGTTTGAGGCAATTTGGTGCCGCATTCCACGGCGTGCCTCTGCTGATATAGGCGCAGGCCAAGGGACCCAAAGGCGGCCGCCCGCCGGCCTTTCGACCCGTGGCCCATGCTCGTGGCGGTTCGGTCAGCCTGGCCCGTATCGGCCTGACCCTGCGATCCCTGTCGCCAGCTCACGGCATGCGCGCTGAAGAACCGCACCGCGGAGAGGTCCACCGCGATCACCGGCACCGGTAGGCGGCAGACGCACTCCACCAACTCGGTGAGCAGGTGCGCGCTGCTCATGTCCACCTCACCCGAGACGGTGACCAGCTTTGCCGAACCGTCACTCGTCAGGGCCAACGACATGATCGGCTCACGGACCCGATCGACCGCCAGAGCAGACCGACGGCCTGCACGCGTACGAGATGTCGCGTTTCCTGACATGGCGCCTCCGCCGTCCACCGACGTCCCTCGTGCCGCGCGAGCGCGGCAAAGGAAGGCACTGGAGGGCGCATGTCTCGACCCGTGACTTGTCCCTACCCTCACGAGCCGGCCCCACACCTGCAGGTGTCGTGGCTTCAGTCAGCCAGTGCGACGGGCGTGCGGATCGTGCTGCTCGTACGTCGGGGAGGTTTCGTTGGGTGACGTGCTCCGCGGCGGCTGCCCGCTGGTCGTGCGTCAGCTCGACCCATCCCCGTACGGACGCGAACATGCCCATGGCGACGCAGGGTACCGAGACTCGGCGGCAAGGTAACGCTGAGAGCCTGGCTTGGGAGCCATGCATGGGAGCCACCGGGGCGAACGGAGCCGGACGAGCCTGGACCGATGCCGTTGCAGAGCGTGCGGCGACCAGCGCGACGGGAACGTTGCCGAACGGCTGCGGAGTGGTCTTGGGAATCTAGTTGAGTCGGCCTGGAGTGCGGTGTCAGCGTTGCCGCTGGTCCGTTTCTCCAGGCCGCTCGCCGAACCCGCCGTGC
>NZ_JBRIQN010000084.1:0-14885 GCF_052981855.1 Micromonospora sp. LZ34 | reverse complement strand
CGACCACTTCGAAGCCTTTGCCACCATCGCGAGCACCCTGATCTGCTACCGCCGCCTCACCAAATGAGACGCGCCCTTAGAAGCGCATGGACGCCGAGCCTCTCGAAACTGAGACGCGTCTTGAGGATTCAACAACCGAAGACAACCGAAGACGTTGCCGAATTGACCTCTTATAGATCAAGGCGGCCCGCAAAGCGGGCCGCGCCGGTCCGGCCCCGGCCTGCTGGCGACCTCCGGCCGGCATCGGCCGGGCCGGCCGGCCACGCTGAGAGAGGACACGATCTGAAGACCTCGGGGCTCCGCCCCGAACCCCGGCCCTCCTCGGAGATCAGCCGGGCGGATCACCTCGCCGGGCACCACAAGGGCTACCAGCCTCCCCGGACGGGGACCAGGTCGTTCGTCCGGTAGGGCGCTCCACCTGGTCCCCGTCCGGGGAGGCTGGACGGTCTACGACTGTCCGACGAGGAGATCCGCTGAGTCCGCGTAACTTGAGCCGCAGGGAGTGGAATCAGGCGCTGAGCGTGTGGGAGCGTCGAGGGTCCCACCTGGCGAAGCTGTTGTACCCGGACGCAGCTTTGCCGCGGCGTGAGGCTCTGGTAGGTGGTTGCCGGTAATCATCGGGCCGGAGATGACACAAGCCACGGTGAGAGTTCGTCAACGAGGCGGGAGTCTTGGGTGGGTCCACCGGGGAAACGCGATGAGGATTGGTTCACCAGGGTCTACGCGGCCGATTACGGACAGGTTGTGAAGTACGGCCAGCGCCGGCTTGCCGACATGGAAGCGGCGGCTGAACTTGCTCAGGAGGTGTTCGTCATCGCCTGGCGGCGTCGCCGCGAGGTTCCGGACCGCAGCCTGCCCTGGCTGTACGGGGTGGCTCGGCGCCTGCTTGCGAACGAATGGCGAGCTCGGAGAGCTGCGCCGAATGTACTACCGATTACCGACGCTGGCCTTCTGCAGAAACCGGGCTCGTCCGGCGCCGACGCGACCGTGGGCGTAGCCGATCTTCAGGCCGCCCTAGCGACCCTCACCGACCTTGATCAGGAAATCCTCCGGTTGGTCGGTTGGGAGGAGCTGACGGTTGCCGAGGCCGCTCAGGTCCTTGGCTGTACCCGCACCACCGCCGCAGTGCGCCTGCACCGCGCCCGTAGACGCCTCAACGACGCGATGTCGTACCGACCTGGATCGCCGGCGCAGCAGCCGGTGCTGGCTAGTCCGCGAAAGGTTATGTGATGTTCGGAGAAGAGCGAACCCGCACCCTCCTCAAGCCGATTGACCCGGCCCGGCACAGCACCATCGCACCGCCCAGGCTGTCGGCACACGACTTGATCAACCGGGCTGAGGCTGTCGCGGAGCCGGTCGCCCATCGCCGTCAGGCACGCCCGACCCGCAGGCTGGTTCTGACGGCCGGGACGCTGGCCGTAGCGGTCGGCGCCGCAGCAATCGCCCAAACCTTCGGCCCGTCCAGCCCGGACACCTCGGAGATCGTCAGTCCATCCGGGGGGGATCCGGGGGTGGTGCTCGTGCCGGTGGCGTACGGCTCTGGCGCCCGTGATGCTGGGAGCCAGCTGCGCGCGTTGGCGAGCAGGCTCGTCGACGCGGAGTACGACAACCGCACCGGCCGGTACATGTACCACCACACGAAGACGTGGGGCGACCCAGTGATGACGTCCCCCGACGGTCGCCACCACGTCGCTTTCGCGGACGAGACCAAGGTCTGGCAGGCGGCCGACGGGACCGGTAAGCAGGTCACGACTCAACTTGAGCCGCAGTATCCAGACCAGGAGTCCCGGGACTACTGGCAGCGCAACCTCAAGCCCAAGGCTGCCGCCTCCGCCACCCCCGCTCCCGACAACATGCCCCTGCCACCGATGGACCTCGCGCCACTGCCGTCGGGACGGGCACAGCTGAACGAAATGCTCAAGATCAGGTTCGGCGCTGGCGCCGTCAGCAAGGAAGTCAGCACAGTTTACGGGCGGTATGTCGTTCCGCGTCAGACGCGCGCTGAGATCCTGCGGGTCCTTGCTGACGTGCCTGGGTTCCTGTGGCGGGGACAGGTGACCGATCGGGTGGGCCGGAAGGGCGTAGCCATCACCTTCGACGACCGCGAGCACAACCAGCAGTCCCTCCTGATCTTCGACCCCAACACCGGCGATCTGCTCGCCCACGAGCAGCTAGCCCTCTCGCCGATACGAATGAACGCCTACCAGGTAATCCTCCATACTGCCTGGACCGATCGACTCAACTGAATTACCGGTGCCGGGGCCGCCAACTCCACGGGTGGCCCCGGTCCGCGTCTTACCTTGGCGGTTGGGCCTGGGCCATTCACGGGCCATAAGCCGGTGTCAACGGAGGGCATTCCAGGCCGCCTGAGGCCATGTCAACCAGGCGGGACCCGTCCCATACAGCAGCGAAGTACAACAGTAGATCACTCCGTCCCCGGGCCGCTCATCCGCTCGCGCAGGCGCTTCAAAGCCTCGCGGGTCTGCCTGGAGCCGACCTTGGTGTAGATCTCCATCGTGACCTTGAAGTCGGCGTGCTGCAGGATCTGCATTGCCACCCGAGGGTGCACGTCGAGGTCCGCCAGGACGCTGGCGCAGGTGCGCCGGGCACCGGGCGGAGTGAGCCGCCGCAGGCCGTAACGGTTTACCCGAGCTTCCCAGGCGCGATTGAAGTTCCGCGGCTCAATCGGCGTCCCGTAGCGGGTGGTGAAGACAGACCGAAGGAGCCGAGCAGCGCGGCGACCTCGGCGGGCGAGTACCACTTGTGGACTCGTGCCAGGTGCCGGGCTGCTGGTACTTGCCAGCAGTCATGGATGTGGAACAGCCAGACTCTGCCCGCTCCACCACGTCGCGTAGCAGTTCAAGCCGCGCGCGGTTAGTTACTCCTACGAAGAGTCCCGATCGAGCGGTCCGCGGGCCGCGGCTAAGAACATGCCAACGACTCGTTGCAAAGATAGCTTTGCATAGTTATCTTGGCATCATGACCGAGGATCCACACAAGCCTGGGTACGACTCCACGCAGGACGTAGTTCTCGACGCACGGACGCTACGCGGCGTAGCCCATCCACTGCGCCTGCGGTTGCTCGGCTCACTGCGCCATGAGGGACCGCAGACCGCCACCCAGCTGGCCGCCCGACTCGGCGAGTCCAGCGCAGCGACCAGCTACCACCTCCGCACACTGGCCGCTCACGGCTTCGTCACCGACGCGCCCGAGCTGGGCCGCGGCCGGGAACGCTTCTGGCGCGCCGTGCATCGCTCGACCTGGTTCGACGCTCCCGACCGGGACGCGCCGGAGCGTGAGCTCGGCGAGGCGTACCTGCGCACGGTCGCGCGGATGTACGCAGAGAACGTCGAGCGGTCCATCACCGAGCTGGCCGACTGGCCGCAGGAGTGGGTGCGGGCGGCCAGCATGAGCGACCTCACGGTCAGCCTGAGCGCCGCCGAGGCACAGCATCTCGCCGACGACATGATGGCCCTGCTGGTGCGGTATCGGGACCGGGCGGCGGACCGGGCGGGTGACGGATCGGAACGCGTCGCGATGACCACGCAGTTCCAGATCTTCCCGCGGCGCGGCCAACTGGACGCGCTGTTGGCGACGCGAGCCGAGTCCGTCGGCGGGCCCGGCACCGCGGGTGATGAATCGGCCGGGACCGCGGCCGATGAACCCTCCGATGCCGCGGACGGGGGCCGAGGATGAGTCAGCGGTCCGCGTACGGGTTGCTCATCGCCCAGGCGGTCTCGGTCACCGGCACCCGGATGTCGGTCGTGGCGGTGCCCTGGTTCGTGTTGCAGACCACCGGCGACGCCCTGCTGACCGGCGTCACCGCGTTCGTGGAGATGGGCGCCCTGGTCGCGGCGCGCATACTCGGCGGGCCACTGGTCGACCGGATCGGGTCGCGGATGGCCAGCGTCGGCGGTGACGTGATCGCCGGGCTCGTGCTCGGCGTGGTGCCCCTGCTGTACGCCGCCGGCCTGCTCGCCTATCCGGTCCTGCTCGTGATGGTCGGCCTGGTCGGGCTGTTCCGCGGGCCGTCGGACAACGCGAAGTACGCGATGGTGCCCGACGTCGCGGCCACCGCCGGCTGGAGTAACGAGCGTGCCGCCGGGCTGGCCGACAGCGTTCATCGCCTCGGGTCGCTGATCGGGGCGCCGCTGGGCGCGGTGCTGATCGCTCTGGTCGGCGCTCCCGCGGTCATCGCGCTGGACGCGGCCAGCTTCCTGCTCGCCGCCGCGCTGGTGGCGACACTCGTCCGGGTCCGGCGCGCCGAAACCGATCCGGCCGAGACGGGCCAGCGCACCGGTGTCCGCGGCTACCTCGCCGACCTCGGGGCCGGGCTGCGCTTCGTCCGGCACGATCCACTGCTCCGGGCGATCGTCGCGATGGTGCTGCTGACGAACCTGCTCGACCAGGCAATGACGGCGGTGCTGATCCCGGTGTGGGCGGCCGAGCGCTTCAACGACGCCGCACCCGTCGGGCTCGTGTTCGGCGCGCTCAGCGCTGGCGCCTTCGTCGGGTCGCTGCTCGTGTCGGTCTACGGCGCGCGATTGCCGCGGTGGCGCACGTACGCCCTGGCCTTCCTGCTCGGCGCCGTCCCGCGGATCTTCGTGCTGGCGCTGCCGGTCGGACTGCCGGTCATCGCGGGCGTCGCGCTCGTCGGCGGCGTGCTGATCGGGGCCATCAACCCGTTGCTGTCCGCCGCGGAGTTCGAACGCATCCCGGCCGACCTGCGGGCGCGGGTCCTCGGCGCGGTCGGCGGCCTGGCGTGGGCCGGTATCCCGCTCGGCGGGCTCGTCGGCGGCGTGCTCGCCTCCACGCTCGGCGCCACCGGCGGCATCCTCATCGTGGGCACGGCGTACCTGTTGGTCACCCTGGACCCGCTGGTCCGTCGGCGCACCTGGCGGCTGATGGACCGGCCCGCTCCAACCGCCGCCCCGGTCGCTGTGCCAACCTAACTCCGGCGTCACCGGCGCGAACCCCACTGGCGCCGGAGGCATCGGGTGGGAGGGTTGGAATCTCGCCGCGTTCTAAGCACGCTGCGCTCAACCCGTCTCAAACGA
This sequence comes from Micromonospora sp. LZ34, assembly GCF_052981855.1. Lineage (NCBI taxonomy): Bacteria > Bacillati > Actinomycetota > Actinomycetes > Micromonosporales > Micromonosporaceae > Micromonospora > Micromonospora sp. LZ34. The sequence continues at coordinate 9,828 of NZ_JBRIQN010000084.1, read as the reverse complement.
CGACACATCCCCACCGACCGGCAACGAAGCCCATCAGTCCTTCCGGGCTGCCCCAAGTCTCGACAGCCCGCTACACGAAACCAGCGACAGTCGCCCACGCCGCAGGCGGCCGCGGAGCCGAGGCCGAGCCAGGCGCGCTTCGCGCGCCAGCCGAAGGTTAGGGGTTCGAGTCCATTCGGGCGCGCAGCAAATTGGGGAAGCCCCCGACCAGCCGAAACGGCGAGGTCGGGGGCTTTTTCGTGTGCATCGGGGTCGGATCAGGCGGTCATCGGACCCATCGGCCCCCGCTCACCGGACGAACGACGCCGGACATGGCAGCCATGATTGGCGAAAACCTCGCGCCGACGCCCCTCCACGATCCGTCGGATGAGCGTGTGAGCAGAGCAGGAGGTGGCGCGTGGATGCCGACCGGCAGTCGTTCGAGGCGTACGTTCAGACCCGTGGTCCGGGTCTTTCCCGGCACGCCTACCTGCTCACCGGCGATCACCATCTCGCCGAGGACCTGGTCCAGCAGACGCTGCTGCGGGTCGCCGGTCGGTGGAAGCGGGTGGTGGCTGGCGGTGACCCGGACGCGTACGTGCGTCGCGTCCTCTACCACCAGCACGTCTCCTGGTGGCGGTGGCGGGCCCGGCGGGTTCGGGAGGCTCCGCTGGAGGCCATCGACCGGCCGGTGCCGGACGAGACGGACGCGGTCGCCGTGACGCTCGCGATCCGGGCGGCGCTGGCCCGGCTCGCTCCCCGGCAGCGCGCCGCAATTGTGCTGCGGTACTTCGGCGACTTCAGCGAGGCGCAGATCGCCGACACCCTCGGCTGTCGGGTGGGGACGGTGAAGAGCCAACTGCGGGACGGGCTGGCCCGGCTGCGGGTGCTCGCCCCGGAGCTGGCGGAGCTGCTGGAGGTGGGGTCGTGAGCGATCGGGTGCTGACGGAGGTGCTGGGCCGGATGGCCGAGGAGTCCCGTCCGGCGCGGATCTCACCGGACACCTGGCGACGTGGCCGGCGGCGACGCCGGCGCCAGGTCGGGGCGGCGCTGGCGGCGTTCGTGGCGGTGTTGGCCGGCGCGCCGTTGCTGCTGCCCGCGCCGCCGGACACCGGTCCCACGCCGGCCGGCGCGGACCGGCCGGTGGTGCCGTCGCGGGTCTACCCACCGCTGACCGGGGAGGCGACCGTCACCGAGGACCCGCCCGGCCCGGCCGTCCTGGTGGTGGCCGGCGACCGGGAGCTGCGCGGCAGCGACATCTGGGGCTGGGAGGGGCGCAGTCTGGTGGTGGGACGCGACGGCGGCTACCGGCTGGCCCGTACGGTCGGGGAGACCGGTGCCGGGACGGACGATCTGCTGCTCTCGCCCGACGGTCGCCAGTTGGCCGCTCAACCCTGGCTGGAGGGCAGCCACTGGCCCGAGGACCCGGTCGGGCAGACGGCGATCCTCGACCTGACCACCGGCCGGGTGCGGCAGTACGCCGGTGGCCTGCCGGTGGCCTGGGCGCCGGGCGGCCGGTCATTGCTGGTCATGGCACAGAGCATCGACGGTCGGCTGGGACGGCTGAGCCTGCTCGACCCGGCCACCGGGGCGCTCCGCCAGCTTCCCCGGATTACCGGGAAGTTCCGCGCGGGCAACCTCGCCGCCTTCGCTCCGGACGGCTCCCGCCTCGCCGTGGCGACGACCGACGCGCTGCACATTGTCGACCTGGCCGCCGGCACGGCGCGTACCCTCGCTGCCCTCACCCCGCGCGACCGGCTCGCCGGGCCCGGCGCCTGGCTGCCCGGCGGCGACCGGATCGCCACCTGGTCGATGGGCGACTGCGAGGACGGCGGCAGCTGCGACGAGGAACGCCTGGCCCGGCGGCAGATCCGCATCGGCTACCGGGACGTACGCACTGGCGCACCGGCGACCGGCCCGGCGCTACCCCCCGCGCGGGGTTTGGCCGCCAGGCTGCTCGGATGGCAGCGCGACGGTGACGCCGTCGTCGCCGAGTACCAGCCGGAACAGGGGATAACCAAGCAGCCGGACGACCACCTCTGGTCCGAAACCGGCTGGACGCAGGTCGGCGCGGTCGAGTTGCGGGAGTTCCGCCCGGACGGGTCCCGACCCGAGCTGGTCGAACTGCCAGCCAGCGCCCTCTTCGTCGACGTGCCGGCCGACCTGCTGGACAACTTCGGCGGACCGTCGCCGTCCCGGGCCGAGGGGGCCGTCCGGTGGCTGCTCGCCATCTGGTGGCCCCTCGGACAGTTTCTGGTGGCGCTGGTCGGGCTGGTGCTGTCCGCGGTGGGCTGGCGACTGGTCGCCCGGCGGCGATCCCGACTTCGACACCGGTCATAGTGCGCCGCGCGGCGACCCTTCGGCTGGGCACGGGTGAAAGCGCGAGGCTGCCACGGCGTCGGAGAAATCACTGGCGGCAGCGACGCCCGGGCAGGAACCCTTCCACCCGTGATCCTCCACGACAACGAGATCCAGGTGGACGAGGCGCTCGTCCGGTCCTTGCTGCGGGAACAGCGACCGGAGTGGGCGGCCCTTCCGATCTCGCCCGCCGGCGCGGGCACGGACAACACCATGTACCGGCTGGGCGACGAGTTGCTCGTGCGACTTCCGCGCACCCCGGACAACGCCGAGGCCGTGCGGAAGGAGCAGACGTGGCTACCGCGGCTGGCGCCGCATCTTCCCTGTCGCATCCCGGAGCCCGTGCACGCCGGCACCCCCGGATCCGCGTTTCCGCTCGCGTGGTCGGTGTACCGCTGGATCGACGGCGACGAGGTCGGCCCGGGAACGGTCACCGACTGGTCGACCTTCGGTGCCGACCTGGCAGCGACAGTGCGGAGCCTGCACTCCACCCCGCTCATGGGCGCCGTGCGGCGGGACGAGCTCAGCTGGTACCGCGGCGGTTCCCTGCGCGACTGCGATCGGTGGATCACCGGGTGCTTCGACGACTGCCGCAGGATCTCGGGCCTCGACCTCGACGTCGCGACCCTGCAGGACATGTGGCGGACCGCTCTCGCCCTGCCCGAGCCGACCGGCCGACACGTGTGGCTGCACGGCGACCTCAAACCCACCAACCTTCTGGTACGGGAGGGAAGGCTGCACGCCGTCATCGACTTCGGGGGCCTCTCGGTCGGCCTTCCCGACGCCGAGCACGCCACCGTGTGGGATCTTCCGTCCGAGGCTCGACAGGCCTACTGGAGCACGCTGAACCTCGACGAGGTGACGTGGCTCCGAGCCCGGGCGTGGGCCCTCGCGGTGGGAGTCAGTGGCGTGTCGTACTACTGGGGCACCTACCCCTCTTTCGTGAGCGAATGCCTGTCACGCCTCCGCGCGATCCTGGAGGATGCCGGCGAGCCGTAGGCCTCTCGTCTCCATCTCCCGTACGAACTCCCGCTTCTCCCTCGTGTAGCGCTGAGGATCGGTGGCGTGCCGGGCCGCCAGGTCGCGTTTGAGGGCGAGGTACCGGTCGGCGTCTGCCGGATGCGAGCGCAGGTAATCGCGGAATGCGACGAGGCGACGCCAGTAGTGGCTGCCCTGCTCGGTGATGTGCAGGTGATGGGTTCGGAGACGGGTGACGTCCTCGGGGCCCTTCCGGAAGACCCGGCGGCTCGGATCGTCTGCCTCGGACTCGGGCGTGTAGATGTAGCCGATTCCTGCCAGCCGCTCAACGAGCTGCGGAAAGCCGTCGAAACTGCGAACGGCGGCAAGGATGTCGATGACCGGCTTGGCCGCCAGGCCCGGGACCGAGGTGCTTCCGACGTGTTCGACCGCAACCAGGCGGCCCTGGAGGGTGCCGGTCAGCAGCTCGGCTTCCTCCGCGTAGCGCACCGGCCAACTCGGGTCGTAGTCCTCAAGGTGTACCTCCGCCGTCCGATACCAGCTCATCCTTGCTGAGCCTCCTGCCGACCGCGGGTCGCAACGAGGCCCGCCCCGTGCCACTGCTCGGCGAGCAGCCCGTAGACCACGGTGTCCACCCACTCGCCCTTCGTCCAGTGGTCCCGGCGCAGGTGCGCTTCCCTGACCATGCCCACCCGCTCGCACAGCCGCGCCGACGCCTCGTTCCGGGCGTCGACCTGGGCGAACACCCGGTGCATGCCGCACTGCCCGAAGGCGACGTCGATCAGCGCGCGGACCGCCTCCGTGGCGAACCCGCGGCCGGACACCGACGGGTGGAAGGCCCAGCCCATCTCCCCGCGGGACAGCGTCCCGTCGGCCGGCCACAGGATGACATCGCCGACGACCCGACGCTCGTGCTCCGCCACCAGTGCCAGGCGGGACTCGGGCCCGCTGATGCCCGTGGCGCCGAGCCGCCGGGCGACCACCGTGGCCGCGAACTCGCGCGTCCACGGCTCCCACGGGATGTAGCGGGCAACGACCGGGTCGCTGTAGTACGCGAGCAGGGCGTCCGCGTCGTCGACCCGGTGCTGGCGAAGGTGCAGTCGCTCCGTACGGATGGGCAGTGTCAGGGCAGGCATGGTCCCAGTATCAAGATTCACGGCGCGCTCGACGGTCCTCGCCCCGGACGGGGTCGCGCGCCGCGCCGCCACGAACGACCATTCCTCCATGTTCCTGGCCGCCCTCGTCACCGTGTTGGCGTTCCTCGTCTGGTTGACCGTCGCCCGGCTTCGGTGGCTCAGCGTCGTGGTGCTGGCGGTGCTGGCCCTGCTCGCGGCCGCCACGGTCACCCTCGCCGCTGTCCAGCCCCGGGCGGCGGTGGAGGCACGCCTGCTGCTGTTCCTCGGGGTCGCCGCCACGCTGATCGTCGGCCGGTGGGTGCAGCGCCGCAGGCTGGGTGGCGGCGACCGGGTGCGCTGGCGCTGGCCGTACCGGATCGGGGTGGGCCTGGCTCTGGTCATCGCCTGCGGCTGCATGCCAGCGCTCGCCTGGGACGTCAACGACGACGGGTTCGTCCCGTCGGTGCGGGAGGTGGGCCCGCTGCCGGGCGGGCTCGCCATCCGCGGCACAGGCAGCGACCCGGAGTGCGGCACCGGTGGCTGTGCGGCCTCCTACCGGCTGGTGGGTCAGCCGGGCGAGCCGGCCGACCAGGTGGCCCGACGGTTCTGGGACCACCTGGTGGGGCAGGGCTGGCCGGCACCGACCGGTGGGCGAAGCTGCCGCCCGGTCGGCTGGCTGCTCGACACTCGCGAGACGTGCGTCGTGATCAGCACCGCCGAGGGCGTGGCCCGACTCGGCCTGGAAGGTGGTCGCCCCTACCCGCGGTACACCGAGCTGAGGTAGCCCGAACGAGCCGGACCGTCGTGGTCGCGCCCTGCGCCAGGCGGGGCCGGGTCGCCGGTGCGCGCCGGTGGGGGTGGGGCCACCTGGTCATGGTCGAGGCAGGCCGGATGCACGGCGTACGTGAGGTGCGCAAGGGTTGCCGCACCTCGGCCGCCTGCTTCGTCGGGGTCCGGTCGGCGACCGACCCGCTGCTGGTCTTCGCCTGACCGGCCGGTCCGCGGGCTGGGCGTCGGGCCGGCCGTACCCGATCGGTCAGGCCGCCGTCTCCGCGCCCTTGCGATACCGCTCGGCCCGGCGCCGCACCTGGGTGTACGCGCTGGTCAGCCCCATCGCCCGGCGTACCTCCAGCAGGGTTTGCCGCACCTCGGCGCGGGTCCGTTCGGTCCCCTCGACGATCAACTGGTCGATCAGGCCCCGATTCGCCTCGATCCGGGCCCGGCGTTCCCGGGTCGGGTCGAGGAACCGGTTGAGCGCGACGGCCAGCTCCTCCTTCACCTCGACGTCCCCGACCCGGCCGGCCCGGTAGCGCTGCTTCAGCTCCGCCACCCGGCCCCGGTCCGGATTGAACACGTCGTGGTACGCGAAGACCGGGTTCCCCTCGACGGCGCCCGGCACGTCGGCCCGCACCCGGTTCGGGTCGGTGTACATCCCCATCACCTTTCGGCGCACCGTGGCCGGGTCGTCGGAGAGCGAGATCGCGTTGCCCAGGCTCTTGCTCATCTTGGCCCGGCCGTCCGTGCCGATCAGGGTGGGCGTCTCCGAGGGGATCATCTCGGGCACCGGGAACACCTCGCCGTAGAGGTGGTTGAAGCGCCGGGCGATCTCCCGGGTCACCTCGACGTGCGCCGCGTTGTCCTTGCCGACCGGGACGACCTGGCCCTTGACGCAGAGGATGTCCGCCGCCTGGAGCACGGGATAGCCGAGCAACCCGTACGGCATCTCCTCCTTGCCGGCGTCGCGGGCCATCTCCTTCAGCGACGGCACCCGTTCCAGCCGGGGCACCGTCACCAGGTTCTGCAGCAGGGTGTTCAGGTCGCCGACCTCCGGGATGGCCGACTGGAGGTAGAAGGTCGCCGTGCCGGGTTCGACGCCGGCGGCGAGGATGTCGGTGACCATCTCGCGGGCGTTGCCGGCCACCCGCTCGATGTCCTCCCGACTGTTCCTCGTGGTGAGCATGTGCAGGTCGGCGATGATGAAGAAGCTCTCGTACCGGTGGTGCAGCCGCACCCGGTTGGCGATGCTGCCGACGTAGTGGCCGAGGTGCAGCCGCCCGGTCGGGCGGTCCCCGGTGAGCATCCGTGCCGTGGACATGGTGGTACGCCTTTCGTGCCGAAGAAAGAGGTGGGCGCGAACCGACCCGGGGCGGACGCCCCGCGGGTCGGTGGGATCGACTCAGTGAGCCGACCGCCATCGCGCGCCGTCGCGGAACCGCAGCCCGCCGGCACGAAGTACGTCGATGATGCGCTCGCGGCCGTCGCCGGAGCGGGTGGGGAACGTGGTCACGGCATCGAGCGGGAGACCGTCGACCGGGTCGACGACCTCCGGCGCGTAGCTGCTCGCCCGGACCATGCCGCTACGGTATCCGCTTCCCGGCGGGCGCGTCAGCCCTGCTGGTAGCTGTCCCGGTAGTAGCCGCCCACCCGGTCCCGGTACTCCGGCCGGTCGTACGCCTCCGGGTCGAAGGCCGGTGATCCCTTGACCTGCTCCCGGGTCCGGTCCACCTGCACGGTGCGCTCGAGATGGTCCACCCGGGCGATCGTGCCGACCGGCAGCAGCACCTTGCGACCGAGGATCCACGGGCCGGTGTCCACCACCAGCCACCGGCCGTCGGTGGCCCCGCTGGCCTCGTCGACCGAGCCGATCCGGCCGTCGGTCGCCTCCACCCGGTAACCCGTCAGGTCGACCGGCGTGCCGGGCCCGGGTGCGTCCGGGCCGTCGCCGGACCGGTCCTGCGCCGGCGCCGCGTCCGGCGTGGCCTGCTCGTACCCACCGGCGAGGGCGGCGGGGTCGCGCCATCTCCAGGGATTGAACGGCTGCACGGTCACCTCCGATTTGTGTCGACAACCCGTCGGATCACAGTGCCCAGCCGGCCGTTCCGGGAAACAACGCGGCAATTATCGGTTCACCGAAATGTCTCGTGCGAAATTCGTCATAGTCGTCGCCCGTCGATGGGCAGGGCGACGTATTCCCAGGTAGCAACGGTCGGCACCGTACTGCGACACATCCCCGCGCAATACGGAGTGTCCGCCCGGCACATTCGATGGGTGGGCACTGGTCGCCCATTCTGGTCCCCGCATCCGCTACAGAGGGAAAAAGGGGGAGCAGATGTATCGCACCATTCGGCGGCTCGGCGTCGTGCTCGCGCTCGCGCTGAGTCTCGTTGGCGGGGCGGGGGCCACCGCGCAGGCCGCGACGGTCAACCCGGTGACGCCGCAGTCGGCCTGCGGGCTCGGATACGTCGTCCAGGACCAGGACCCGATCCGGCACGCGCAGACCGGTGCCCTGCTCGGCACCGTCTACCTGCTCTACAACCCGATGGTCGGCTACGGCTGCACCGTCACCGTCAAGTCCGCCTACGTCGGCGAGTCGACCCGCACCCAGGTCTACCTCGCCGCCCAGTACCTGCCGACCCGGACCGACGACGGCAACCGGCTCTACGCGGCCGGCCCCACCAGGGCGTACGTCAGGGGCGGTTGCATCATCTGGGGCGGCTTCATGGCCGACCCGAGCGGCACGATCCACTACCACGAGCGGGCCAACCCCGCGATCGGTGGCATCGGCACCTGCTTCTGAGGTCGCCGGGGAGGCCCGCGCCCGCCGCGGGCCTTCCCCGGCCGGCGCCGGAAGCCCGGCGGCCGCCCCGGCGTGCCGCTACCGTCGGGCTGATGGGACGGATGCGCGGCATCCACGAACGGCCGGCGGGGTTGACCTACCAGCCGGAACTGGTCGACGTCGACGAGGAGCGGTCGCTGCTGGCCGCGCTGGCCGCCTACGACTTCCGCGAGGTCCGTATGCACGGGCAGATCGCCCGGCGCACCGTCCGGCACTTCGGCTACGACTACGACTACGGCTCCTTCCAGCTCACCGCCGCCGAGGCGTTGCCGGTGGAGCTGCACGGGGTCCGCCGGCGCTGCTCCGCGCTCGCCGGCCTGCCGGCCACCGCGCTCGCGCAGGCCCTGGTCACCCGCTATCCGCCCGGGTCGGTCATCGGCTGGCACCGGGACGCGCCCGCGTTCGGACCGACGGTGGTCGGGCTGTCGCTGGGCTCCGCCTGCCGCCTGCGGTTTCAGCGCGGCAAGGCCGACGACCGCCGGGTGTACGAGGTGGAGCAGGCGCCCCGGTCGGCGTACGTGCTCGCCGGGGCGGCGCGGTCGAGCTGGCAGCACAGCATCCCCCCGGTGCCCGAGCTGCGTTACTCGATCACGTTCCGCCAGCTTCGCGCCGGCTGACCTGCGGCAGTGCCCTGCCCGTCGCGCCGCCGGCGGGATCGGCCGCTGGCATACTCGGCAGCCATGGTGCTGTCGCGCGGCTGGGCGCTCTTCCTCACCGGGGTCGGTATCTGGACCTGGGTGATCTGGCCGAGGTTCGCGGTCGCCATCTGGAACGACCCGCGGTCCTGGTCCACCGGCCGGGTCGGCGAGTTCCCGGCGACCGGCTTCCTCTGGGTCCACGCCCTGCTGATCGCGGCGTCCCTGGTCATCGGCACCACCGTCGGCGTCCTCGGCATCCGTGCCTGGCGGGCCGCCCGCCGCCCGCCCGTCGACTGAGCGTCCTGGTGGGGTCGTCCACCGTCCGTCTGCGCATGTCCGGCGTGGTCGGGCTGCCGTCGTCCGACTGAGCACGTCTGGCGTGGCCGCCCACCGCCGTCGGCCGTTGGTTGGACGGCCGGAACGCCCTGGATCCGGTCACCGGCCAGCGGCCGACGCCGGCTGCGCCTGGTCGCGGAATGCCGGCGCCGCGGCTTGCGTTGTGCCCCCTGTCTGCGGGAGATCCGGGCCCCTGATTGCCGGCCGGCGCCCTCCGCCTCAACGTCGAAACTGCCGCTGACCAGCGCGGACGACGCCGACGGGCGGGGTGTGACGCGGGACGCGTCACCCCGATTTGACGATCAAACCCGCAGCCGCGTAACTTTCTCTCTGCCAGCGCGGAACGGGCAAACAGGGCGAATGTCCTGGAGGCTCGGACCGGGAATGGCACCGGAGCCGCGGGGGTTACACCCTGAGGAACCGGTCCGGGCGGTGCCCCGGATTCGCTGCGAGGCGGATTTGGTGAGGCGGAACCGACCGGGTATGGTTGACGACCGGCAGGGCACCGGGCGAGCTAGCGGGAAACCGCGGCGTCCGGCCTGCCAAATCCGACGATCAAGCGTGGTGGTTAGCCGCTGCGCGGGTTCGGCGGAGCCAACCCGTACGAAGCACGACAGACCGGGACACACGGTTTGACACGGCAGAGACGGTGAGGTAACGTAGTAAAAGTGCCCGGCGCGGGAGCGGCGGGTGGGACAGCCCCGGATGGGGGCCTCACGTTGTGGGGTTTCCGGATGGTGTGTGGTTGTTCTTTGAGAACTCAACAGGGTGCTTGATAAGCCAGTGCCAATTTGATTTATACCCCGGA
>NZ_JBRIQN010000083.1:0-15138 GCF_052981855.1 Micromonospora sp. LZ34 | reverse complement strand
GGGCCCGCAGGCCCGGCCGGCCGCCGGTCCGGGCGCTCGCCCCGCCCGGCCGCCCGGCCGGCCCGCCGCCCGCCCGGGCGGCTAAACGCCCGGCCCGTTTTCACGCCGGCACCCGCCCGGATTCTGTTAGACAGGGGATGTCCCGACGCGTGCGCACCCGGCGCTGTCGGTGGGTCGGGTTACGGTGGCCCCGGCATGATCGGGCAGGGGAAGGGGGCATCCCGTGGTGACGTCGCCGGAGCTGGACCATTCCACCGTGCTGCGCGAGTCCGGCGCGGCCGCCAGGCACCTCGCCCGGATCTGCTTCAAGACCGGCCCACCGACCCGCACCGGCGTCGAACTCGAATGGACCGTGCACGACGCCGCCCACCCCGCCCGCCCGGTCGACGGCGAGCGGCTCCGGGCGGCGCTGGGGCGGCACAGCCCCGCCACCCTCGATCCCACCAGCCCCGCCGAGCAGCTCCGGCACGGCAGCACCGTGACCGTGGAGCCGGGCGGGCAACTGGAGATCTCCACCGCGCCGCGACCCTCGATCGCCGCGTTGATCCAGGCCACCGAGGCCGACATCGCCCAGCTCACCGGCCTGCTGGCCGCCGCCGGGTTGACCCTCGGGCAGACCGGCATCGATCCCCACCGCGCTCCCCGCCCGGTCGTCGAGACGCCCCGCTACCGGGCCATGCGACAGGTCTTCGACCGGCGCGGCCCGGCCGGCCGGACCATGATGTACAGCACCGCCGGCCTGCAGGTCTGTCTCGACACGGGCGAGCCGGAGCGGTCCGCCGCCCGCTGGGCGCTGGCGCACGCGGTGGGCCCGCCACTGCTGGCCGCGTTCGCCACCGCGGACCGGCACGCCGGCCGGCGCACCGGCTGGGCGTCGGCCCGGATGGCGGCCTGGCTGGCCATCGACCCGGCCCGCACCCGCCCGGTGTGGACGCCGCAGCGGCCCGATGCGGACCCGGTGGCGGCCTGGACGGCGTACGTGCTCGAGGCGCCGCTGCTCTGCCTGCGCGGCGACGGCGCCGACTGGACGGCGCCGCCCGGGGTCACCTTCGCCGACTGGATCGGCGGCGCGCTGCCCCGCCCGCCCACCACCGATGACCTGGACTACCACGTCAGCACGCTCTTCCCGCCGGTGCGTCCGCGCGGCTACCTGGAACTGCGCTACCTCGACGCGCAGCCCGGCCGGGGCTGGACGCTGCCGCTGGCGGTGCTCGCCGCCCTGCTCACCGGCCCCGACACGGTCGACGCGGCCCGGGCGGTCGCCGCGCCGGTGGCGCACCGGTGGCACGCCGCCGCCCGGCACGGCCTGCGCGATCCGGGCCTGGCCGCCGCCGCGGCGGCCCTGTTCGACCTGGCGCTGGCGGCGCTGCCCCGGCTCGACCTGCCGGCGGCGCTGCACGACGAGATCCACCGAGGCGTACGGCGGCGGCGCGCCGCCGCGGAGAGGGGGCACCGGTGACCGGAGCCATCACGGGGCGGGACGGCACGGAGCGGCTGCGCGGCCGGATCGCCGAGGAGCTCGCGCGCACCCGCGCCCGTACCGCGCTGCTGACCGAGGCGGTCGACGACGCCGACCTGGTGCGGCAGCACTCGCCGCTGATGTCCCCGCTGGTCTGGGACCTCGCCCACGTGGGCAACCAGGAGGAGCTCTGGTTGGTCCGGGACGTGGGCGGGCGACCGCCGGTCCGGCACGACATTGACGACCTCTACGACGCGTTCAAGCAGCCCCGCAAGGACCGCCCGTCCCTGCCGCTGCTGCCGCCGGCCGAGGCCCGCGCCTACGTCGGCACCGTCCGGGACAAGGTCTTCGACCTGCTGGACGGGATCCGGTTCACCGACCGGCCGCTGGTCGCCGACGGGTTCGCCTTCGGGATGATCGTGCAGCACGAGCAGCAGCACGACGAGACGATGCTCGCCACCCACCAGCTGCGCGCCGGCCCGGCGGTGCTGGACGCCCCCGCACCGCCCGAGCCGCGGGTGCGGGTCGGCGCCGAGGTGCTGGTGCCGGCCGGGCCGTTCACCATGGGCACCGACGCCGACCCCTGGGCGCTGGACAACGAGCGCCCCGCGCACCGGGTCGAGCTGCCGGCGTACGTCATCGACGCCGCGCCGGTCACCAACGGCGCCTACCGCGCGTTCATCGCCGACGGCGGCTACGACGACCCGCGCTGGTGGACGCCGGAGGGCTGGCGGCACCGCACCGAGGCCGGGCTGACCGCCCCGATGCACTGGCGCCGCGACGGCGACGGCTGGGCCTACCGGCGGTTCGGCCGGTGGGCCCTGGTCCGCGACGACGAGCCGGTGGTGCACGTCTGCTTCCACGAGGCGCAGGCCTACGCGACCTGGGCGGGCCGGCGGCTGCCCACCGAGGCGGAGTGGGAGAAGGCGGCCCGCTGGGATCCGGCCACCGGGCGGTCCCGGCGCTACCCGTGGGGCGACGACGACCCCACCGCCGCGCACGCCAACCTGGGCCAGCGGCACCTCTGGCCGGCGCCGGTCGGGGCCTACCCGCAGGGCGCCTCGCCGTTGGGCGTGCACCAGTTGATCGGCGACGTGTGGGAGTGGACCACCACCTCCTTCCGCGGCCACCCGGGGTTCACCGCGTTCCCCTACCGGGAATACTCCGAGGTCTTCTTCGGTGACGACTACCGGGTGCTGCGTGGCGGGTCGTTCGGCACCGACCGGGCCGCCTGCCGGGGCACCTTCCGCAACTGGGACTACCCGATCCGCCGGCAGATCTTCAGCGGCTTCCGCTGTGCCCGCGACGCCACCGCCGAGGAGGCGCACGGGTGACGCCGGCACCCGCGGCGCGTACCACCGAACGGGTGCGGGCGGGGCGCGGCCGGGCCGACCGGCGCGGCCGGGCCGGCGGCGGTGCCGCCTGATGTGTCGCCACCTGGCCTACCTGGGGCCGCCGGTCAGCCTGCGGGAGCTGCTGTTCGACCCGCCGTATTCACTGCTGCGCCAGTCCTGGGCGCCGCGCGACATGCGCGGCGGCGGGACGATCAACGCCGACGGCTTCGGCATCGGCTGGTATCCGGGCGACGGCGACCCGGTGCGCTACCGGCGGGCCCAGCCGATCTGGAGCGACCCGACGATCGCCCAGCTCGCCGCCGTCACCTCGGCCGGCGCGGTGCTGGCGGCGGTGCGCTCGGCCACGGTCGGCATGGCGGTGCTCGACAACGCCGCCGCCCCGTTCGCCGAGGGGCGGTGGCTGTTCAGCCACAACGGGGTGATCCGCGGCTGGCCCGACTCGATGGTGCCGCTGGCCGCCGCGCTGCCGGTGCGCGACCTGCTCACCCTGGACGCGGCCACCGACTCGGCGCTGCTCTGGGCGCTGGTCCGGCACCGGCTGCGCGCCGGCGTGGACCCGGGCCGGGCGGTCGCCGAGACGGTCGCCGCGGTCGCCGCGGCCGCCCCCGGTTCCCGGCTCAATCTGCTGCTCACCGACGGGCGGACGGTGGTGGCCAGCGTGGCCGGGCATGCGCTGTCGATCCGCACCACGCCGCGGTCGGTGCTGCTGGCGTCCGAACCGCACGACGACGAACCCGGCTGGCGGCCGGTGCCGGACGGGCACCTGGTGACCGGCACCGCGACCGAGGTGCGCCTGCGCGCCATCGGGGAGGTGTGACCGCCGTCCGGCCGGGGAGAGGACCGTGTCGCCCGAGCGAAGGGAAGCCCAGATGAGCACCGAGCCGTTGGAGATCTACCTCGAACAGGGGGACCTGGACCGCGGCCTGCGCCACGACGTGCGCGCCGGCCTGAGCGCTGATCCGAAGTGGCTGCCGCCCAAGTGGTTCTACGACGCCCGCGGCAGCGAACTGTTCGAGGAGATCACCCGGCTGTCGGAGTACTACCCGACCCGCGCCGAACGCGCCGTGCTGGCCGAGCGGGCCGACCGGGTGGCGCAGCTGACCGGCGCCAAGACCATGATCGAGCTCGGCTCCGGCTCGTCGGAGAAGACCCGGCTGCTGCTGGACGCCTTCGCCCGCCACGGTGGGCTCGGCACCTTCGTGCCGCTGGACGTCTCGGTCAGCGCGCTGCGCCAGTCCACCGCCGAGATCGCCGCCGACTATCCCGCGCTGCGGGTACGCGGCATCGTCGGGGACTTCACCCGTCACCTCGACCGGCTGCCGACCGGCGGGCGTCGGCTGGTGGTGTTCCTCGGCGGCACCATCGGCAACCTGCTGCCGGCCGAGCGGGCCCGGTTCCTGGCCGACACCCGGTCCGCGCTGGAGGTGGGCGACTGGCTGCTGCTCGGCACCGACCTGGTCAAGGACCCGTCCGTAGTGGTGCCGGCGTACGACGACGCGGCCGGGGTGACCGCGGAGTTCAACCGCAACGTGCTGCGGGTGATCAACCGGGAGCTCGGCGCGGACTTCGACCCGGAGGCGTTCGACCACGTGGCCCGCTGGGACCCCGAGCGGGAGTGGATCGAGATGCGGCTGCGGGCCCGCCGGCCGATGCGGGTGCGGGTGCTCGACCTGGACCTCCGGTTCGCCGCCGGGGAGGAACTGCGCACCGAGGTCTCGGCGAAGTTCCGCCCGGCGGGGATCGCGGCGGAACTGGCCACGGCCGGCTTCGCCGTCGAGGAGTTCTGGACCGACCCGGACGGCCTGTTCGGTGTCACCCTGGCCCGGGCCGACTGAGCGGGTGAGCATCTCCACCCCGTGCGGCCGGCCGGACCGTGATCGGCTAGGCTGGCGGCGCGAAGGGGAGTAGCCCCCAATGTCGTGGTCGACACACTGGTGCGTTCCGCATCCGGCCACGCGGCCCGGCTAGACGGCGGGGCGGGCGAGACCTTCGACCCAGGCTGTGCAGCCGGGTCGAGGGCACCCCTGTACCTCCTCCCGGCCTGGACCGGAAGGATGTCATGGAGGGTTTTCTCGTCGCGCTGGTGGTCAGCTTCGGCGTCATCTTCGTCGCCGAGCTGGGCGACAAGTCCCAGTTGATGGCGCTGACCTTCGCCACCCGATTCAAGCCGCTGCCGGTGCTGATCGGGATCACCGTGGCCACCGCCGTGGTGCACCTGGCCTCGGTGGCGATCGGCTACGGCCTGGGCGCCACGCTGCCGACCGGCTGGATCTCGCTGCTCGCCGGTCTGGCGTTCCTCGGCTTCGGGGCGTGGACCCTGCGCGGGGATTCCCTCACCGAGCAGGAGCGGCGCAAGGCCGAGAAGACCAGCAAGTCGGCCATCGTCGCGGTGTCGGTCGCGTTCTTCCTCGCCGAGCTGGGCGACAAGACGATGCTGGCCACCATCACCCTGGCCACCAAGTACGGCTGGTTCGGCACCTGGCTCGGCTCCACCGTCGGCATGGTGGCGGCGGACGCGCTCGCCATTCTGGTCGGCCGGTTGCTCGGCCGGAAGCTGCCGGAGCGGGCCATCCGCTACGGCGCCGCGATGCTCTTCGCCATCTGCGGGCTCTGGCTGATCCTGGAGGCGGTGGCGCAGCTGCGCTGAGCGCCGACTACCCGCAGCCGGGGCGGGTAACGACCGCGGGTGGAGGTCGAGCATTTCCTCCGGGACGGCTACCACGGTTTGGTCACCGCGGTGGAGGTGGCCGGGGCGGTGGTCATCCTGGTCGGGGCGGCCTGGGCGGCGCTGCGGTTCGTGGTCGACGGGGTCCGGCAGCGCAGCGCCGCGGTGTTCACCCCGATCCGGCTCTCGCTGGGCCGGTTCCTCACCCTCGGGCTGGAGTTCCAGCTCGCGGCGGACGTCCTGCGTACCGCGGTCTCGCCGACCTTCGACCAGCTCGGCCAGCTGGCGGCGGTGGCCGCCATCCGGACCGCGCTGAACTACTTCCTCGGCCGGGAGATCCGCCAGGAGCAGCGCCAGGTGGGCGAGCCACCTCGCTGACCGGCCGCCGCGGTGACTATCCCCGCCGTCCTGCGGGCACAGGGATCACCACCTACCGTGAGCGGTAGCAGGCGAAAGCGGAGAAAGCGGGAGGATAACCACATGAGCAAGCACGACGAGCCGAACGAGTACGGGTTCGCCGGCGGCGCCACCGCTCCCGAGCCGCCGCCCGGTGGGCGGATCGACGAGCAGGACCGGGCCGAGGAGGTGGCGGTGCCGGGCGACGATCTGACCGAACCGGCGGCCGACGCGCTCGCCGACGAGGCCGAGCGGCGGGCGCCGGCCGACCGGCGCCGCTGAGGCGTACGCGGCGGGGGCGCACGGCCGTGCCGGCGCCCCCGTCGCGGCTCAGTCCTCGGGCCGCTGAAAGACGTCCGGCACGCCGTCCCGGTCGGCGTCGACCCGCTCCTTGGCCGCGATGCGCCGGTACGCGGCGTTGCGCCGGACCAGCACCGCCGAGGCGAGCAGCGCCGAGACCACCGATCCGGTCAGCACCGCCGTCCTGACGTGGTCGCCGGCCGCGCTGCCGGGGCCGAAGGCGAGTTCCCCGATCAGCAGCGACACGGTGAACCCGACCCCGGCCAGCAGCGCGACGCCGGACAGGTCGGTCCAGGTGATGTCCTCGTCGAGTTCGGCGCGGGTGAACCGGGCCAGCAGGTACGTCGAGCCGAAGATCCCAATCGCCTTGCCCGCCACCAGCCCGGCGACGATGCCGATCACGACGGGGGAGGTGACCACCGCCGTCAGGTCGGCCCCGCGCAACGCGACCCCGGCGGCGAAGAAGGCGAAGACCGGCACCGCGAAGCCGGCCGACACCGGCCGCCAGCGGTGCTCGAGGCGCCCGGCGAGCCCGCGCGTCCGGGCGTTCCGGCCCCGCACCGGCACGGTAAACCCGAGCAGCACCCCGGCCACGGTGGCGTGCACCCCCGAGGTGTGCACCAGGGCCCAGGCGGCCAGCGCCAGCGGGACCAGCGCCCACCACCTCGTCCGGCCGCGCTGCGCCAGCAGGCCGAAGAGCGCGATCGGGACCAGCGCGCCGAGCAGCGGCAGCGCGGTGAAGGCGTCGGTGTAGAAGAACGCGATGACGGTGATCGCCAGCAGGTCGTCGACCACCGCGAGGGTGAGCAGGAAGGCGCGCAGGCCCTGCGGCAGGTGGGAGCCGATCACGGCGAGCACGGCCAGGGCGAACGCGATGTCGGTCGCGGTGGGGATGGCCCAGCCGCGCAGCCCTTCGCCCCCGGCCGCCAGGGTGACGCCGGTGTAGATCAACGCCGGCATCGCCATCCCGCCGACCGCGGCCACCACCGGCAGCACCGCCCGGCGCGGGTCGCGCAGGGCACCCTCGACGAACTCGCGCTTGAGTTCGAGCCCGACCACGAAGAAGAAGAGGGCCAGCAGGCCGTCACCGGCCCAGGTGGCCAGGTCCAGGTCGAGGTGCAGCGGCGCGCCGCCGGGCCACGGCACCCAGGACCGCAGGTCGGCGTACGTCTCGCCCCACGGCGAGTTGGCCCAGAGCAGCGCGAGGACGGCGCCGACCAGCAGCAGGGCGCCGCCGACGGTTTCGGTGCGCAGCACGTCGGCCAGGAACCGCGCCTCCGGCCAGGAGGTGCGGGTGAACAGGCGGCGTGCGGTGTCGCGGCGGCGCGGGTGCGGAGTGTGGTCGGGCATGCGGGCGTCCACCTCGGGAGGCTGAGGGCAGCAGGGGGCATCCGCCGACCAGACTTCCCGGCACACCGTCTCCGACCCTATCCGGGCGGGCCTCGCCCGGCGAACGGGAGGCCGGCCCGGCGCCGGTCGGTTCATTTCCGGCGTCCCGGGTGGCTTTTCTGCCTCCGGGGGCGATGCCGAACGACCACTTCTCGGGTTGGTAATTCCGGGCGCGCCTTCTCGCGGGGCGAAAACAGATAACTCCGGACATAAGGCGTAAGAGCCGCTTTAATGGTTTCACGAGATTAAGTCGACCTTGGGGGTTTTTCGTGAAGTTCTTTGGCGTTACCGGCCTGGTACGGAGGCGCGCCTGATGGACCTGTACCGCCAACTTCGCCTGGTGCGCCGGCACTGGTGGATCGTCCTGGTGACGGTCATGGTGGCCCTCGGGGTGACCGCGCTCGTCACGGTCCGGGCCGAGCCCCGCTACGTCGCCTCGGTGACCTTCTTCGTCACCACGCCGAGCCAGGGCGTCACCGACGCCTACCAGGGCGGCCTGCTGATGCAGCAGCGCGTGAAGTCGTACGCCGAGCTGTTGACCAGCGACCGGCTGGCGCAGGCCGTGGTGGCCGAGAACGCGGTCGGGCTGACCGCGGAGGAGGTCCAGCGCCGGGTCAGCACCTCCACCGAGACCGGCACGGTGCTGCTGCGGGCGTCGGTGACCGACACCGACCAGACCCGCGCGCTGCGGGTCAGCGAGACGCTGTCGGCGAAGTTCGTCGAGCTCGTGCAGAAGGTCGAGACGCCGGCGAACGGCCAGGCCGGGCCGATCAAGATCGAGGTGGTCAGCGGACCCCGGGTCAGCTCCAGCCCGGTCTCGCCGCAGCCGGTCCGCAACTTCGCCATCGGCACTCTGCTGGGGCTGCTCTGCGGGGTGGGCCTGGCGATCCTGCGTGGCCTGGCCGACGTGCGGCTGCGCGACGCGGCGACCCTGCAGCGGACCACCGGCAGCCCGCTGCTCGGCGAGATCCCGTTCGAGGGCAGCGCCCGGTCGGAGCCGCTGATCGTCGGTGAGGCGGTGAACTCGGCCCGGGCCGAGGCGGTCCGCAAGCTCCGTACCAACCTGCGCTTCGTCGACGTGCACGAGCCGGCCCGGGTGATCGCCGTGACCAGCGCGTTGCAGGGCGAGGGGAAGACCACCCTCTCCTGCAACCTGGCCATTGCGCTCGCCGAGGCGGGCTGGCGGGTGCTGCTCGTCGACGCCGACCTGCGCCGGCCCAAGGTCGACGACTACCTGGGCCTGGACGCCGGCGTCGGCCTCACCGACGTGCTGGTCGGCGACGTGCAGGTGGGGGACGTGGTGCAGCGCTGGGGCGACAAGTCCCTGCTGGTGCTGCCCAGCGGCTCGGCGCCGCCGAACCCGAGCGAGCTGCTCGGCTCCAAGGCGATGTCGGACCTGCTGCTGGCGCTGCGGGAGTCGGCGGACATCGTCATCATCGACACCGCGCCGCTGCTCGCCGTCACCGACGGCGTGGTGGTGGCCGTGCAGGCCGACGGCGCGCTGCTCGTCTCGCAGCAGGGCCGGACCTCGCGCACCCAGGTGGCCGCCGCCGCCCGCGCGCTGAACTCGGTCTCGGTCCGCCTGCTCGGCTGCGTGCTGAACATGGCCAAGGTGCCGAAGACCGAGGCGTACCAGTACGAGGCCTACCGGGTCGCCTCGACCCCCACCGCCTCCGTACCGGCCGACCGGGCCGCCAGCGGCCGGCACGCCGAGCGCGCGGCCGCCGGTGTCCCGGACCGTACGCAGGAACTCACCCGGCTGCCCCGATGAGCGCGGCGAGGGGTCGTAGGGACCGTTCGATCTCCTCGGCACAGCCTCGGAAGTCGGCGGCGGTGCCGCCGATCGGGTCCCGCAGGTCGTCCGTACCGGGGGCGGCGGGTTGCAGCCGCCCCCGGGCCCGGGCGGCCGCCACCACGGCGGCCTGCAACGAGTCGTCGGCCAGGTCCTCCGGCGGCTCGGCCGCCGCGGCCAGCCGGCCGAACTGGCGCAGGGTGAAGGTGCGGTGCAGCACCGCCGGCGCCATCGCGGTGCACACCGACCGCTGCCGCCGGGTCGAGGTCAGCACCAGCGTGGCGCCCTCGAGGTACTCCGGGCGCAGCAACCGGCTGCGGAACCCCGCCGGGTCCGCGCCGGTCTCCGCCGCCACCTCGGCCGCGTACGGGTGCATGGCCAGGCCCTCGACGGCGTCGGTGCCGGCGCTGGCGACGGTGACCGGCCGGTCGGCGAGCAGCCGCCGGGCCAGGTACTCGGCCATCGGCGACCGGCACAGGTTGGCGTGGCAGACGAACAGCACCCGGTCGGTCATCTGGACCCCTCTCGTCGGCGCGGTCGCGGCGCGGGTCGTCGCGACGGCGGCCGGCCGGGGACGGCCGACCGCGGAGGGGTTGTCGGCATCGTACGCGGGCCGGACCCCCACCACCGGTGGTGCCGCGCCGAGCCGTCCGCTCCGGACGGGGGTGACCCGGTGAGGATCGGCATCCTGTCGTACCACTTCCCGCCGGAGCCGGCCTTCATCCCGGGCAGCCTGGCCGAGGAGTTGGCCGCCCGGGGCCACGAGGTCCGGGTGCTCACCGGCTTCCCGGACTACCCGGGCGGGTACGTCTATCCGGGATGGCGCCAGCGCTGGCAGCACGAGACGCGCAGCGAGCGGCTCACCGTCCGGCGGGTGCCCCGGTACGCCGGCGGGGACGCCTCGGTGCGAGCCCGGATGGCCAGCTACCTCTCCTTCGCCGGCAGTGCCGTGGTGGCCGGGCGCCGGTACCTCGCCGAGGTGGACGCGCTCTACGTCCACCAGCCGCCGGCGACCGCGTTCGCCGCGGCCGGGCTGCTGCGCCTGCTCGGCCGGGTGCCGACCGTCCTGCACGTGCCGGACGTCTGCGCCCAGGACGAGCCGGCCGGCGCCGACGGGCGGTGGGTCGGGCGGATCGGCGCGGCGATGGCGCGTACCTACCGGGCCGCCGACGCGATCGCGGTGGCCGCGCCGTCGCTGCGGGATCCGGTGGTCGCCGCCGGCGCGGATCCGGCCCGGGTCCGGGTGGTGCTCAACTGGACCGACGAGCGGATCTTCCGCCCCGCCCGGCCCAGCGCCGCCGCCCAGCGACTGGTCCGCCGGGAGGGCCGGTGCGTGGTGATGCACGCCGGGACCATCGGATCCCGGCAGGGACTGGAGACCGCGGTCCGGGCGGCGGCCGCGCTGGACAGCACGATGGACCTGGTTCTGGTGGGCTCGGGTGCGCAGGAGCGGCGGGTGCGGGGGCTCGCCGCCGAGTTGCGGGCCGACAACGTGCGCTTCGTCGAGCGCCGGTCCCCGTTGGACATGCCGGACCTGTACGCCGCCGCCGACTACCAGCTGGTCATGCTGCGTGACCTGCCGGAGCTGCGGGCCACCGTGCCGGGCAAGCTCCAGGCCGCCTTCTCCTGCGCGGCGCCGGTCGTCGCGTCGGCCGGCGGGGACACCGCCCGGCTGGTCGAGCGGGCCCGGGCCGGGCTCTCCTGCCCGCCGGAGGACTGGGCCGCGCTGGCGGACCGGTTCTGGCTGGCCGCCACCATTCCGCCGCCCGCCCGGGTCGACATGGGCCGGCGGGGCCGGGAGGCGTACCTGCGGGAGATGTCGCTGAGCGCCGGGGTCGAGCGGATCGAACGGCTGCTGTACGACGCCGTCGCGGCCCGGTCCGCCACCCGCTGACCGACGAGCGATCCTCGCATACGCCCCAGACCGTCATTTCCGGCATAGAACGCTCGTTACGTGCTAAGAACGTCGGAGAAATCGTGCGCTTCTGTCCGATTTCGGAAACGGAGATGGTGTGACGGAGAGCGAAAGCGCGCCCCGCCGGCGCAGCCGGTCCCGGCGGCGCCGGCGCGCCCGGCTGCGTCGCGCCCTGCTCAGCGCCCTGGTGGTCGGCTCGCTGCTGCTGGTCTCCGCCGGCTGGGTGGGGTTCCGGGGCTGGCAGGCCCGCGCCCACCTGCTCAACGCCGCCGGGCTGGCCCGGGAGCTGAGCGCCCAGGTCGTCGGTGCGGACACCGCGCGGGCGCAACGCACCCTCGCCGCGTTGCAGGAGCAGTCCGCGGCCGCGCGGGACGCGACCGCCGACCCGGGCTGGTGGGTCGGCCGGCGGGCGCCGTTCGCGGGTGACGACCTGGCCGCCGTACGCCAGATCTCGATCGCGATCGACGACCTGGCCCGGCGGGCGTTCCCGACCCTGCTCCGCACCGACCTCGGCGGCCTCGTGCCGACCGAGGGGCAGTTGGACGTGGCCCGGCTGCGCTCGCTCGCCACCGAACTGTCCACGGTGCACCAGAGCGTTCGCGACACCCGAACCAGCCTCGCCGGGGTGCCCGTCGACGACCTGGTCAGCCAGGTCCGACAGGCGCTCACCGACCTGCGCGGCGAGATCGACCGGCTGGCTGACCTCACCGCCGCCGCGGACCAGGCCGCCCGGCTGCTGCCGCCCCTGCTCGGCGTCGACGGCCCGCGCCGCTACCTGCTGGTCTCCCAGAACAACGCGGAGCTGCGGGCCACCGGCGGGATGATCGGCGCGTACGCCGTACTGCACGCCGAGGACGGCCGGGTGCGGATGGGTAAGCAGGGCACCAGCAGCGAGCTGGGTCGCTTCACCCCGCCGCTGAAGATCCCCGCCGAGGTGCGCCGGCTCTGGGCCGACCTGCCCGGCATCTACCCGGCGGACGTCAACCTGAGCCCGCACTTCCCGACCGCCGCCAACCTGTACCAGGAGATGGTCCGTCGGCGTACCGGCATCAAGGCGGACGGCGTGCTCGCGGTCGACCCGGTGGTGCTGTCGTACCTGCTCAAGGCGACCGGGCCGGTGCTGGTGCCCGGGCATGCCCCGCTGGACAGCGAGACCGCCGTGCGGACCCTGCTCAGCGACAGCTACCAGCGGCTCGACACCCGGCAACAGGACGCGTACTTCGCGGCGGCCGCGGCCGCGGTCTTCGACAGCTTCTTCAAGAAGAATGTCAACCCAAAGGTGTTGTTGTCCGTATTCGACCGTGCTGTCCAAGAACGCCGGATATTGTTCTGGAGTGCCCGCCCGGAGGAACAGCGGACGTTCGGCGACAGCCGGATGGCCGGGACGCTTCCGGACCAGGACACCGTGCCGACGGTCGGCGTGTTCCTCAACGACGGCAGCGGCGCGAAGCTCGGCTACCACCTGCGTCCGGCGGCGGACCTGGCGGTCGGCGACTGCCGGCCCGACGGGCGCCGTCAGCTCCGGCTGCGGGTCACCCTCCGCTCGACGGCGCCGAAGACCGGCCTCACCAAGTCGGTCCTCGGCCTCGGCCTGGCGGGCGACCCGTACACCGCACGGACCTTCGTGTCGGTGTACAGCCCGGCCGGCGGGTCGGTGATCGACGCCCGCCTCGACGGTGTCGAGGTGGCGCTCGGCTCCGGCACCGAACGGCGTCGCCAGGTGGCCACGGCCATGGTCGACGTCGCCCCGGGAGCCTCCCGCACCTTGGAGGTCACCGCACTGACGGCGAAAACCGGCGCCGGAGCGGCCGAGCTGTGGCTCACGCCCACCGCCACCCCATGGACCACTCAAGTTGTTACCGCACAAAGCTGTGACCAGTAGGAGGAACCAACATGCGGCTATCCCGCATCATCATGGCGCTCACGGTCGGTCTGGCCGTGGTGGCCGTGCCGACCGCAGCGGGGGCGGCACAGCCGCAGCCGGCGCCCACGCTGACGGAGACGCCCCAACCACCGCCGTACCCGCCGGGCGAGGCGGCGACACTCACCGTCAACCGGACGACCATCACCCTCGGTGAGACCGTCGTCCTCACCGGCCGGAACTTCGGCCGCAACGAGCGCGTGACCATCGTGGTCGGCGTCGCCCCGCTCGCCGCCCCGGCCCCCGGCCAGGCGCGTCGCAGCGACGGCAGCACGGTCGCGATGGCCCCGGTGGCGTTCCAGGCCAGCGCCCCGCTGACCTTCTATGCGTTCACCAACTCCCGGGGCCGGTTCACCGTGCCGTACAAGCCGTCGATCACGGGCCTGCTGACCTTCACCGCGACCGGCGACGAGTCCGACCGTTCGGCCTCCACCGAGGTCCGGGTGCTGCCCCGGCGCCCTGACCAGCAGCCGCTGCCGGTCACCGGTGACAGCCTGGGCACGCCGATGAAGCTCGGCGGTGGCCTGGTTGGCGCTGGCGCGGTGCTGCTGCTCATGACGCTGGCCTGGCGTCGGCGTCGCCTCGGCGGAGCGGCGCGCTGACGGGCTGATCGTCCCGGGCAGGGCCCGGACACCCATGGGCTGGCGCCCGTCGGAACCCTCCGACGGGCGCCAGCCCTGTCTCGGGGTCCTTGCTTGCGGGTGCGGTTTCCGGCCTCGTCCGGCGTCGTCCGTCGGGTCCAGGTCCGTGGTCGGTTGCGGTTGGGGGTGGCCCGCCGTGCCCGGCTTCGGGCGGTCAGGCTTGATCCCTGCGCCGGTCACGGCGGGCCACACCCCCGGTCGTGGTCCGGTCCCGTCCGCTCCCGCAGATCCGTGCCGGTCTGGATCAGGTGCGCGGGTCGGCGACGGTCGGGCGTGATCCACTCGATGTGCGGCAACGTGGGGTGTCCGACGTAGCCGGATACCGCGACATACCGCAGATCGAGTCGATCTCCCGCACGGATGGCGCAATGGTCGGTGACCCGAGCTGCCGGCCGCCATGGAGGATTCACGCGGCTTGTCGGGAAGGGGCCTGTCCGCCGTATCGGTGGTCCGGCATGCCGCCTATCGGGCTCGCGCAGGTGGCTTCCGTGCAGGAGCAGTGCCGGGCCGCGGCTCATCAGGCGCGCATCCGGGGATCGGTCAGCTGTGGCGCGGGTGGCTTGCTGAGCCGGCGTAGCGTCGCGGCCCGCTCCAGCTCGGTCGGCGTCCGCCGGATGGGCGTGTCGTCACGGGTCGGCATGCTGTCCTGCGAGAGTGATACCTGAGAGGCATTTTGATGACTCTGAGGTATCGCGTTCGCTCCCGCCATGGCGTCTTCGTGTCGGGATGTCGATGCCGTTCGGGTCGCCCTGCTCGGTAGCCGTGCATCTTGCCGCCCGGGCCGCACGACCTCGTGGCACGTCTGTCGGGTGGTGGGGTGGGTGTCCGGTTTGTGGGTGTGACCGGCCGCATCCGGGTGGTGGAATCGGGGCCGGGTCGGGGGCGTTACATCATGCGGACGATCGAGCAAGAGCCCGCCCCCTTCTAAGGCGCGGGGCCGGGCCGCGGAATGATGGTGGCCGGCCGGTCGTTACATCCCCCGGCGATCGCAGCAACGAACCCCGTCGGCCGAGCCGGTGAGGGTCCGGGCCCCGGAATGGTGGCGGGCCGCCGGTCGTTACACACAGTCCCGGCGCGGCAAGGGCATCCCCCGCCCGCGAGCGTGTGCCGGATCTTTTCCCCCAAGTCTTTGAGCGCCGGACGGTGCTTGCGTCTCCACGCCCTTCCCCCTGGGCTGGTGGCGCCAACCCCCAAGGAGCTTTCATCGTGAACACGATTCTGCGTAAGGGCGTGCTGGGTGTTGCTGGTCTGGCGTTTGCCGGTGGTGTGTTCGCCGGTCCGGCTACCGCGCAGGCTGCTCCGGTC
>NZ_JBRIQN010000082.1:0-15231 GCF_052981855.1 Micromonospora sp. LZ34 | reverse complement strand
GCGCACGCTGGTTCCACCAACGCACACGGCTGAACCGGGACTACGCCCTGGTCAGCTAGCAATTGGCGGCTGCCGTAAAAGGCACCTACGGGGCGCCGCGCGTGCACGCGGAACTCTCCGACGCTCGCTTGCGGCACAGCCGCAAGCGGGTGGCCCGGCTGATGCGTGCTGCCGGGATCCGCGGCAAGTCTCCCCGCCGGTGGCGCGCGACTACGATTCCCGACCCGGCCGCCATGCTGCGCCCGGACTTGATCCGACGCGACTTCATTACGACCCGGCTGCGGTCGACACCCCCTGGTGCGGCGACAGTGGGGTTGACCCGCTTTGACGGACATCTGGGATCAGGAGCCGGTGGGCGGGCTACGGGCGGATGTCCAGCATCATGGAGAGCATGGGTAGGAAGCGGCCTCGGCCTTGTCGGTCGTTCACGGCGCGATTCAACTTGCCAGGCGCTCGCGGTATGAGCATTGCGTCTGCCAGCGGCTACCGCGTCCGAGAGCGCCTCGCCACTCATCCGCGACCGTTCCCGCTTTCACTAGATCCTTGGGTTCGAGAATCTGAACACGCGGGTCACGTTTCATGCTGCGGTTTGAGTCGTGCTCGTGCGATGTAGTGGTCGATGGTGGTGAGGGCGTGGCGCAGGGCGGGTGGTGCTTAGGGTTGGTCGGCGGCGAGGAGTGGTCGTAGGAGTCGGTCGTTGAGTTTGGTGTAGAAGATCGTGAGGCGTTGGCCGTCGGGGGGCCAGGACGTAGGTGTGGGTGTGTTCGATGCGTCGGATCAGGCCGTTGAACCGCAGGCGGCGGAGGTCGTAGGTCATTTGGCTGGGGGTGTAGGGGGTGCCGAGCAGTCGGGCGTCAAGGCGCGAAGGCTCTTGTTGGTGACGACGGTGACGGCGAACAGGCTCAGGCATAGGGCGCCGGTCAGGGCCATGACCCGAGGGTCGGCGAAGCCACGCGCTAGGGCCTCCTGCCATCCTCGAAGAGGGTGGGCTGTGCGATCCGTTCGATGACTGGGTTCGCAAGGACGCAGCTCTGACCGGCACGGATAGTGTCCAGCAGCCGGCGGTTGGCGTCACCGGCTTTGGCGACGACCTCGTTGAGGTGTTCCAGGCGGCGCAGCACGCCGATGTCGTAGGTGTCATTGATGACGGTTTCGTCTGCGTAGCGCTCGCTGGTCTTTGAGGTAGTACTTGATCCGCGAGTGCCGGTAGAAGGCGTTGACCACGACGGCGTCGTTGTCACGGTCGACGGCGGCGCGGAACACGCCTTTGGTGGTGGAGCGGATCTGCCGGTTGAAGATGATCTCCATGTTGTCGGGGCGGCCGATGTCGAGGTTGTCCGCGTGAGGGCTTCAAAGAAGCCGCGGGCGTGGCGGGGTGCGGTGAACACGATGGTTTTAGCGACCTCGATCTGGCGCATGGAGCTGTCCCACCAGTAGCCGGCGGCCCGATCACGGGTGGTGAACGGTAGTGGCAGCCGCGCGCACCAGCGTTCGGTGAACACGGTGATGGTGCCGGGTCCGAGCCGGTCACAGATGCCTTGCAAACCGGTGGGGTCGTCGCTGACGGCGAAGCCGTTGGACAGCTCACGGAAGCTGATGCCGGCCTTGGTGGCTTGGCGTTTGGCCCACTCGTGCCCGTTGAACCAGATCTGGGTCGCAGGACAAGTTCGCGATCGTCTTCGGTTCCATCTGTCATCGCTCATGGTTAGCCTGCGGCGTGGTGCGGCGCCATCCCCGCCGTGCACCTCCCGCCGATGAAGGTTCGGGAAAGGAGCACGGCCGAGACAGCCACGCACTAGCGTGAACGCCGACGGCAGTAGCGTGCGGCACACCGGCGACATATCGATGGAGTGCGCGGCGTGTCGTGGATCGGAACGGGGGAGGACTTCCATGGTAAAGAAGTTCATCAAAGAGGCGGTGTCGCGCAGCGCGGAGTCGGATGACGATCGACGGAAGCTCGCGTCGATGACGGACCCGACGAATCCCGCCGCGCCATCGCCGGACGGCTCGGGGCCGAGTGACGCGACGATCCTGAACTTCGCCCTCAACCTCGAATACCTCGAAGCCGAGTTCTACCTTCGCGCCACCACGGGGCAGGGACTGCCTGACGAGATGACCACCGGCACCGGCACCCGGGGTGAGGTGACCGGTGGGGGCATGGTCAACTTCAGCAACCCGGTAGTGCGCAAGTTCGCACGGGAGATCGCCTCGGACGAGCGGCAGCATGTGGCCTTCCTGCGGTCCGCCCTCGGGGAGCACGCCGTTTCCCGTCCGGCGATCTCTCTTGACACGAGCTTCACCGCGGCGGCCACCGCGGCCGGGCTCATCAAGTCGGGCGAGATGTTCGACCCGTACGCCAACGATCTCAACTTCCTGTTCGCCGCGTTCCTGTTCGAGGACGTCGGCGTCTCCGCTTTCAAAGGAGCGGCACCGCTGTTGTCCAACAAGACGTACCTGGACGCTGCCGCGGGTCTGCTCGCCACGGAGGCGTACCACGCCGGGATCGTCCGCTCCGCGCTCTACAACGAAGGCATGATCGACGATGCCGTCTTCGCGGGCGTGCAGAAGCTCTCCGACGCCCGCAACAGTCTCGACGGACCGGTCGACGACGACCAGGGTATCGGCACCAGCGCCGAGGCGAACCTCATTCCCACGGACGCCAACGGCATCGCCTATGGCCGCTCGGCCCAGTCGGTCCTGAATATCGTGTACCTCAACGCGAGCCCGGCGAACTCCGGCGGCTTCTATCCCTCCGGCCTTAACGGCGACATCGCGATGAGCGGCGGGGCCGCCAGCTAATCACCTGGCCATCGCCGCGGTCCCGGCGGGCACTGCGGTGCGTGTTCCCAGGCCCGTACCGGACGGCCCGTACGCCCGGCACACGGCCAGCGCCAGACTCCACCCCAGCGGCACCGGATCGCCGCCTTCACTGCCGGGCGACGACCAGGATCGGAAGCACATAATGCACCTTGAACTCCACCCGATCCACCGAGGGGTTCGACGCGCCGCAGGGCGGCTTCGGCAACATGATCGAGATGGGTATCGTCGACCCACCGCCGGTGGCCCGCGCGGCGCTGCAGAACGGCGCCTCGGTGGCCGGCCTGCTGCCGACCCCGAACACGCTGGTCGTCGAGGAGCAGACACCGTGGGATGGCAGCCCGGCGCCGATGACCCAGTTCGGGCCGCTGGACGAGGGGCTGCAGCAGCCGTCGCCGGACGCCAGTACGCCGCAGTCGCTCGGGCTTGGGCCGTCGGTCGGGTGAGGCATGGACCCCGTGATCGGTGACGGCCGGCCACCGGCCGTCACCGGGCCCGCCGCACCCGTCATCGAGGGTGAGCGCGCTGCAGCTGCTGCGCTCCCGCGGGCGGCTGCGCGGGGTGCTGGCGCTGCTCGATCCGGCGCTCGTGGCAGGGGTTGCGTACATCTACCCGGGTAAATTCGCCGCCAACTTCACCGCCGGCGCGAGGTTCGGGTACACGCCGGCCTGGGTGATCGTGGTGGCCAACCTGATGGCCATACTGGTGCAGTACCTGTCGGCCAAGGCTGGCGTGGTGACCGGGCGTGACCTGCCAGACCTGTGTCGCCAGCACCTGCCGCGCCCGATCTCCCGCGCCTGCGACCAGGTCACCGGCGTGGTGCTGACCAGCACCGATGTGTACGGCAAGACCAATGAGATCACCCGGTTTCAGCCGCTGCTCGACCAGATCGGCGACCTACGCGACGCGGTGGTCACCGCCGACGCGCTGCACTGCCAGCGCGAGCACGTCACCTACCTCGCCGAACGCGGCGGGCACTGGGTCCTGACCGTGAAAGGCAACCAGCCCAGCCTGCATGCTCAACTCGCCGGTCTGCCCTGGCGGGCCGTCCCCGACGCGATCCGCTAGGACAACCGCGGGCACGGCCGCCGCGAAATCCGCACCCGGAAGATCCTGACGATCTCCACCGGCATCGACTTCCCGCACGCCGCCCAGGCCACGCAGATCCGCCGCCGCAGGCACCGCCTGGACGAGCCGAAACGCTTCACCACCGAGACCATCTACGCAATCACCGACCTCCGCGTTCACCAGGCCAAACCCGCCCACCTCGCCGACTGGTCCCGAGGGCACTGCGCGATCGAAAACAAGATCCACTGGGTCCGCGACGTCACCTACGACGAAGACCGCAGCCAGATCCGCACCGGCTCCCGGCCCCGAGGTCATGGCCGCCCTCCGCAGCGGCCATCGGTGCGCTACGCACCACCGGCATCACCAACATCGCTGCCGCCAACCGGCATCACGCCCGCGACAGCAGCCGCCCGCTGGCACTACTCGGCATCACCTGACGACTTTGCCGGGGCCCTGCCGCCCGATGTGCTCTCATGTCTGAGACGGCATCTTGGGTCGCGCTGCTCACCTGGTGGCGGAGTTCGTCACATCCGCCGCCACCGACATTGCATTGGGCGCCCTGGAGCGGACGGAGATGATTGTGCAACCGACGTGGCTCGTGATGCTTTCGTGGGCTGTGCTGTTCGTGGTGTTGGCCAGCACCGCCGTTGTCGCTGTTGACCAATTTGTTTTTGGATATCGTCAGCCGGTCAAGGTCATGGAGATAGTCTGGCCGGCAACCGCCCTCTACCTTGGCCCAGCAGCCGTCCTGACCTACCGAAAGTGGGGTAGACCCCAGTCGCCCCGGTGGCTGGACCGGCACGGCAACCCGCCCGGGAGCTCGCGGCATGCTCATTCGATAATCCAAACTTATCATTGTGCGACCCACTGCACTCTGGGTGTCATCATTGCTACGCCTATCACCTACGGCGTTGGCCTCGAAATATTCGGCAGCACACTGTGGCCCGAAGTCGTCGGCGATTATGTAGGCGCAGTGGCCGTAGGCGTTGCCTTTCGCTACTCTAGCGAAGCTCACACCGGTGGTCGAAGAGCGTGGGCCGCAATGCGGAAATTTTTCAGGGGCGACCTGCTGACCGTGTCCGTCTTCGAGCTCGCCCTATTAGGTTGGCTGGCGCTAATGCATTTTCGTGTTTTCCACGAGACCCTGCGGCCTAGTAGTCCGGTGTTTTGGCTCATTATTCAGGTCGGGTTGATCATCAGCTTCTTCGCCGCTTGGCCGCCAACCATGTTGCTGATCCGCCGCGGAGTGAAAACGGAATCGCTGGGCACGCCGCAGTAGGTGGTGATGCGCCGACGCCCTGGGGCGGAGGGGCGCACGTTGATTGCACGTTGAGCTTGGTGTCGCGCAGCACGGCGAACGCCAGCGCGACGGCGGGCCACCGGTGGGCGTACTCGCCCGGGTGCAGCCGCCCGCGAGCGAGGATCCACGCCCGGCGGTGCCGGCGCATGTCCTCCACCAGATGTACCGCGCCGATCCGGTTCAGGGCGGCCAGGAGCACCCGGCGCAGCGGCCGGGACACCGGGGCGATGCGGGGCCGGTCGATCAGCGACTCGCCGCCCGAACGGGCGACCAGGAACCGGAGCACGTCGGTGGCGGTGTCGACCAGCGCGGCCACGTGCGCCTCGACGGCGGCCGGGTCGACCGGGTCCACGAGTAGCCACGCCAGAACCCGGCCTTCGTCTCCCGGACGGGCACGGCGGCGCGCAGCCACGACTCGTCGGTGCGGTCCTCGGCGGCGAGGCGCAGGTTCAGGTCGTCCACGTCCGCAGGCGACAGCGCGGTCCGCCCGGCGAGCAGCGTCGACAGCTCGGTGCGCACGTCGCCGCGGAGGCTGCCGCCGAGATGCAGCACCCGGAGCCGGCCCGCGGTCAGCGCGGCGGTGCCGGGCAGCCGCAGCGCGGTGTGCAGCACGGCCCGGTGCTCGATGGCGTTGAGGTGCGCGCCGGAGAACATCGCGGCGATCCGGTCGGTCAGCCCGACCCGCTCGGCCAGCGCGGTGAGCGGTTCCAACGTGGTATCGGTGAGGTTCCTGCTGTAGTCCACGTAGCAGTCGGCCATTGGGAGGGCCAGCCGCTCGCCCCGGCGCGGGTCGGCGGCGAGCAGGTCACGCAGATGGACCCTGCGGATCTCATCTACATGCCTGCGCAGGGCCCGCCACTCGGCGGTGCTGGTGATGCCTGCCACCATGAAGATCGGCGTGCGAGCCGGCCCGCCGAAACTCCTGGACGTTGATTCCGACCTGACCGGAGCCGGCTCCGATGCGCAACGACCGGGGCGCGTCCCCCTAAAGGGGCGCCAACCTGCCCGACCGGCAGGGCATGGTGGTTGCATGACGACATCGCCTCCGAGCGCCCCCGGTCCCGTGGCCGACCTTCCCGCCGCCGGGGACCGCGTCTCCCAGACGTTGCTGCTGCTGGGCGGCACCGGTGACCTGGCCGCGCGCCTGCTGCTGCCCGGGCTCGGCCGACTGGTGGCCACCGGCGCCCAGCCCGGCCTCACGCTGATCGGCAGCGGCACTGAGGACTGGGACGACGAGCGGTGGCGCCGCCGCGTGGCCGACGCCTTCGCGACGGTCGGCGCCGACGGTCCCCGGGCGACCGAGGTCCTCCGGACCAGTCGGTACGTCTCGGCCGACGTCGCCCGCGAGGAGGACCTGCGGCGGCTGCTGACCGACTGTCGCGGCCGGCTGGTGATCTTCTTCGCGCTGCCACCGATGATCACCGCCCGGGCCGCCGCCGCGCTCGCCCGCATCGGCCTGCCGCCCGGCACCCGGCTGATGTTGGAGAAGCCGTTCGGCACCGACGCCGTCTCGGCGCGGTCCCTCAACGGCATCCTGGCCCGGCTCGTGCCGGAGGACCAGGTGCACCGCATCGACCACTTCCTCGGCAAGTCCACGGTGGTGAACATCCTCGGGCTGCGCTTCGCTAACCGGATCTTCGAGCCGGTGCTCAACTCGGCGCACGTGGCCTGCGTGGACGTCGTCTTCGACGAGACCCTGGGCCTTGAGGGCCGCGCCGGCTACTACGACGGTGCTGGCGCGCTCGTCGACATGGTGCAGAGCCACCTGCTGCAGGTCCTCGCGTTGATCGCGATGGACGCCCCGCCCACACTGGATGCCCGGGACCTGCGCGGCCGCAAGGCACAGGTGCTGCGGGCCACGCGGGTATGGGACGGCGACCCGGTGCGATGGAGCAGGCGGGCCCGGTACACCGCCGGGGAGGCGGCCGGGCGGCGGCTGCCCGCGTACGCCGACGAGCCGGGCATCGACCCGAACCGGGGGACCGAGACGCTCGCCGAGGTGGTGCTGGCCGTGGACACCTGGCGCTGGGCGGGCGTGCCGTTCCGGCTGCGGTCCGGCAAGGCCCTGGCCGGCAAGCGCGAGGAAGCCGTCGTCACCTTCAAACAGCCGCCCCGGGTCCCCACCGGGCTGACCGGCTACGAGCAGCCGGACCGGCTGCGGATCGGCTTCGGGCCGGACCGGCTGGGCCTTGACGTCAACATCAACGGTCCGGGCAACCCGCTGGAGCTCGATCAGGTGAACCTGGCGGCCGACTTCGGGCCGGGGGAGCTGCCGCCGTACGGTGAGGTGCTGCGCGGGGCCTTCGAGGGCGACCCGGCGCTGTCGGTGCGGGGCGACACCGTCGAGGACTCCTGGCGCATCGTGGAGCCGGTGCTCGAGGCATGGCGGGCGGGAGCGGTGCCGTTGCAGGAGTACCCGGCGGGCAGTCACGGCCCGGGCGACTCCCTCCTGACCCCGGCGCCCGGCGAAATGCGTCGTCACTGAGGACGATCTGGGCCGCCGATCATTCGGACGCCCGGAGGCCCCCATTCACCTGGAGGCCGGCTTTGTCTACCTGTCGTGACGGATGCTGATGATCGGGGCGGCGCGGCGCGCCCACGAGGACGCTGCTGCTCTCAGCGGCCCCGGACCGGCAGGCCGGCACCGCCGGGGAAGTGAGCAACGTGGCGCGCAGGCTGGGAACCACCGCCGTGATCGCCTGGAGCCTGACGACGGGATCCGCCGGCTTCCACACCGGATTCGTCGTGCTGACCGCCTTCGCGTTCACCGGTCTGGTCGCCTCGTCGCCGCCGGGCGGCGCGCGCCGTAACCGCGCCGCCGTCACCGGCGGCACCGTGCATTGCGCCGAGCGGCGACCAGGGGCGGTGGGCAGGCTTCTCCTACATGCGCAGAAGGCAGAGTTGCGCCAGCGTCGGCGCCCGCACCCGAATCCAGGCGCGATGCCGTGGGCGGCCGGCGGCCAGCACGACCGCGATGAGACGGCGGGCCGGCTCTCGGTCGAGCAGCATCACGCCGACCACTCCGACCAGCAACGCCAGACACGCGCCCAGCAACTCGCCGCCCATGCCGGACGGGCTGTCATCGCTCGCAATGATCGTCGGGCCGCTGCCCTGGAAGGCGACCCAGGGCGGTCCGCTGACGATGACGTCGGCCGGCCGGGCGCCGTGTTCGTCGAGCAGTTCGGAAGGGCGGCGGCGTCCGCGCATAGCACCTCGACCTTCGGGAAGCGGCGGGCGAGCCGCGCCGCCAACCGCTCGTTCAGCTCGATCGCGAGATGCCGGCCGCGACCACCGAGGCGTTGCTGGATGACCGAGGTGAACGGCCCGGTGCCCGATCAGAGCTCGACCACCGGCTCCCCGCGCTCTGGAATCGGCGCCACCATCAGCGCCGCCACCAGGGCGGAACTCGGCGTCACAGATGCGGCCCGCATCGGCTGCCGGATGAACTCCCGCCGAAAGATGGTGCCGCCGACCGACTCCGGCAGGCCAGTCAGAACTTCGGTTCGCCGGGTCCGGCCGTTAACCGGTCATGCCGGAGAGGCGGTGGCGAGGCTGTGGACATGGGCGATAGCCATGTCCAGAGCCCGAGCGAGCGGACGACTGCTGCGGCGCGTCTTGGCCAGCAGCAACCCGCCCTGGAGCGCGGCCATGATCGCTTCGGCGAGGGCGGCCGGATCGGCTTCCGGCGACAGCCTTCCTCGGTCACGCATGGCGGTGAGCCCGCTTCACCCGGTGGGAAGAAGCCGCCGTGACGGAGAAGCTGCTGGCCACGCTGCGGGTCAAGGCTCGGGTGCAGCAGGGTCGGGCGCCGGAGTCGTCGGCGGGGATCATCGACTCGCAGAGCGTGAAGGGCGCCGACACCGTCGGCAGGGACAGCCGAGGCTACGACGCTGGGATGAAGATCAACGGTCGGACGCGGATCATCATCACCGGCACCTTGGGCCTGTTGGTCACCGTGACCGTGATCGCTGCGCGCTGGCAGGACGGCGACGGTGCCAAGACGCCCTGCTCAGTGCCTGCATGGTGCAGGGCTCCACCGGCCTGCTGGTCGACTGGATCCGCGACACCCTGCGCACCACGCTGGAGATCGTCCGCAAACCCGCCGACCAGCGCGGCTTCGCAGTGCACCCCCGCCGGTGGGTGGTGGAACGCACCCTGTCCTGGCTCACCGTCTGCCGCCGGCTGGCCCGCGACTACGAACGCCACCTGCCGTCTCCGCAGCGCTGATCCGCTGGGCCGCGATCGCCGGCATGAACCGCCGTATCACCCGCGGCAAACCGGCACGCCGTCAAGCCCGCCGCACCTTCACCTGGACCTGATCAACCCCATCTCAACACGCTCTGACCGCCTGAACGACGAGTTCGAGGTCGCCAGCAGGCAGACGGACGGCTGCCAGCCTGCTCCGATGACAGGGCCGGGTCTCAACTCACACGGGAGGCGCCGTCGTGGGCATGGCACCCTCGGCGAGCTTGAGTCGCGTCCAGATGTTCATATTGATCACAACGGCCACGATCTCCAGGATCTCGTCCTCCGTGAAGTGCGTGGCCATCCTGTCGTGTGCCTCCTGAACCCGGTTGTTGACGGTGGCGTCGGCGGCTCGGGTCAACGCCTCGGCGTAGGCCAGTGCGGCTCGCTCCTCCTCGGTGAACAGGTGCGTCTCCCACCAGGCGGTGAGGGTCTCGACCTTGGACGGCGGGATGTCGGCGGTGCGGGCAGCGGCGTGGTGCACCAGAAGGCAGTAGCTGCAATTGTTGATCTGTGCGACGCGTAACCGCAGAAGCTGGGCCAGGGCCTGTTCCACCTGGAGTGTGGCGGTATGGCCAAAAGCTGCGGCTCCGGCGTTTGCGAGAGCCATGAGTTGCTCGTTTGACGTGGCGTTCAGTCGGACGTTCTGGATCCTGGTATCCAAGAGATGACCTCCTGTAGGTCATAACGACAACACCAGTGGTGGGGACGTCCACGTCGGTGGACAGCCCGCATCGGGATTCCCAGCAGCCTTGATAGGCGGGCGTAGGTCGCGTACCGCGTCCTACAGGTGCGCAAGCGTGGCGATCTCGACGGTGTCGAGCCCGGCTCCAGTCCGAGCCGGCCGCCGATCCGCGCTGGTCCCCACCGCCGCTTCGCCCGCAGGTGCAACACCCTGCGCTCCACTGGTGCTGGGGTGCGTCGCGGTGACCGGTGCGGGCGGCTCGACCGGTCGACCATGCCCGCCACACCCTCAGCCCGGTAGCGGTCCGCCCACCGCTTCGCCGTGGTCGGGCTGACCTGGAACCGCTCCGCGGCCCGCCGCAGCGGCCAGCCGTCATCAACGACACAGCTGGCCAGACGCAGCCGGCCGCGTTCGGTCAGGGGTGCGTTAGCGTGGGGCACGAGGACCTCCCGGGTGGTTGCGGAACCTTCGACAAGCTCCACCTCACCCGGAGGTCCTCACCTATTTCAAGATCCCCGCCGTGTCACCAACGTCCATGGGCAGAGCACCTAGCGGGTTTCAGGATGGGGCGGAAGCCGAGGAAATGTCGTACGGGTCCCGTTAGCTGCCGAGTATGTCTCACCGCCGGGAGCGGGGTCACCGCCAATCCGTTGTTGACAGTGGACGGTTGCCGAGGACAGCGCGGCATCCGCAGCACGTGGCACCATTCCCGGACACCGCGAAGCGTGACCCCAGGAAGGACCGAGCATTGAGTGCGAGCGCGTCCGTGGTGGACACCAGGATCTACCGGCACGCGTCGGGCGTAATCGGCGACACCGTCGCCCTTGCGACGTCGGCGCCGGACCGGGTTGACGAGCAGACCTTCTGTGCCGGTTTCGTGCGTACGCCTCGGGTGGTGGCCGGCGGGCTGCTGGCGCTGGCCGATATCGCGGCTGCCGACTTCCGGCCGGTGCGTAGTCCGGGAGGGCGCGATCCGGTGGTCACCGGCGACGGCGAACGGCTGCGGTTCGAGGCGCTGTCGGCCTGCGGCGGCGTGTACGGGCGCCTGGACCTGGCCGCTGGCGAACTGGACGGCGCGCCGGTGGGTCAGGGGGTGACCAACGTGGATATCAACCCCGAGTTGTACGCCGCGCTGACCCGCGTCGGGGCCGGGGACCCGTTGCGCCTGGCGGTCGGCGAGGACGAGCTCGCCGTGTCGACGCTCGACGGGCGCATCGTCGAGAAGCGGGTGCCCCTGCCGCAACGGTGGCTGCGCGGGCTGGCCGAGGTGTCGGCGCACGCGCTGCCGATGGACCCGCGGTTGGAGCTTCGTCCGGGACGCGCAGTCGCGCTGCTGGCCGAGGTGTCGGCGCGCACCGGCCGGCGGACGCGTTGGTTGTTGCCGGCCGCGGCCGGGTGGCGCTCCTCGAGCCGGCCGGATCGCGGCGCGATCTGCGTGGCGGACGGATACCGCCTGTCGGTGCTACGTTCGCTGCTTCCCCTCGCGCGCACCGTCACCCTCTACGCGCCGCCCGTCAGCGGCGCGCCGGCCCAGGTGAGCGGCTGGTTGCTCGACTTCGGCACGGCCCGGTTCACGCTGCTGCTGTCGACCGCCGTGCACCACGGCTTCGCCGGGGACGGTCAACTGCTGGCCGACCTCAGAGCCGGGTCCGCCGACATCGACGCCGACGCGTTGAGCGCGCTGCTGGTCACCGACCCGGTCGTCGACCGGTCGTCGGTCGCCGAGCGGATGGGCTGGGACGGTCCGCGGGCCACATCCGCCCTCGCCGCGCTCGCTACGGCGGGCCAGGTGGGCTACGACATCGCGGCGGCGTCGTCGTTCCACCGTCCGCTGCCCTACCGGGCCGATCTCGTGGCCGCGCTGCATCCACGGCTGGCGGCGGCGCGGGCGCTGGCGGCGGCGGGCGGGGTGGTGCCGACCGCCGCAGGCGTGGAGATCACCTCCGGCGGTTCGACCTATCTCGTGCACCGACGCGGCGCCGGGTACGCCTGCACCTGCGCCTGGTGGGCCGAGCATCAGGGCTTGCGCGGGCCGTGCAAGCACGTCGTGGCAGCGATGTTCAGCGAGGAGAACGGGGTGACGCGCGGTGAGTGACGTATGGCGCGAGGTGTGCGCGCGGATCGACGAGGCCGACTTCGACGCGCTCGGGGAGACGCTCGCGGGTCTGGACGCCGGCGGGCGGGCCGCCCTGCTGCCGGCGCTGGAGGCGCACACGCCGACCCATGCTGAGCCGAAGCCGGTCGTGCTGCCCCCGCTCGAGCCCGAGCCGGAGCCGGAGTTGCCCACGTCGGGCACCTTCGGTTTCGTGTTCATGACCGCTCCCGGGGAGGAGATTCCCCGCGACCTCGCCGGGATCCGGGCGCTCATGGCCCGCCAGCGGTCGCAGAGGCAGGAACGCCAGCGCGGCTTCGAGAAGCAGCGACTGGAGTGGCGGGCCATGCACGAGGCCAGAGAGCTGAACGAGCGCCGCCACGCAGTCCTCGCCATGGCCGTGCTTGCGTGCACTCCCACCATCGCTGACGCGGTTAAGCGGTTGTACCGGCCGTGGTCCGCGGGCCCGTCGCTGCGGGTGTCACCCGAGTTGGTGCCCGGCCTGCTCCGGGCGCGCGGCGCCGATTGGGGTGCCAGCCTGGCCCGGCACCTGCTGCGCCGGTCCGGCTCGCGTATCCGGGGGGCCGCTCACTGGCCGTTCACGGAGGCGCTCATGCGGGCCGTGGGTGCCGGGCCGCCGGACACGCCCGCGGCCGTGGCGCAGTACGTGGCGATGCGGCGGGGCAACTCCTCCCTGGCCGCTGTCCTGGCCGCCGACCCGTGGCTCGACCACGTGGTGCCGTACCTCTTCGACGACGACCGGGTGGCCGCCGCCTTCGTGACCGGCGTCGCCGGCCGGGACTGGCCTCCGGCCCTGCTCGAGCTGGCCGCCAGCGGCCGGATCGACCGGCGGGCGCTCATCGCGGGGTGCCTGCGTCGGTTGCGGGCCGGGGGGCGGAAGGGGCTGCTCCAGCCGTACCTCGATCTGCTCAGGCAGCTGGCACCGACCCTCGACGAGTTGGCCGGGCACCGGCAGGAGCTGATCGGCCTGCTGACCGCACCGATGTCGACGGTCGCGAACCTCGCGTACACCGCGCTGCGCGACCTGCACCGGGTGTCCGCGCTGCATCCGGCCACCCTCCTGGAGATCACCCAGAGCATGCTGTCCCGCCAGGAGAAGACGCTGGTGCGGGCACATTTGAAGTGGCTACGGACGCTTCCGCTCGAGCAGATGCTGGACGGGCTGGTGGTCGGACTGTTCCATCCGGTGCCCGAACTCGCCGAACGCACCCTCGACCTGATCGATAGAGGGCTGCCGGCGCTGTCGGAGGACTCCCGGAAGCGGCTGCGGGACGAGCTGCCGGCGCTTGACGGCGCGGTCGCGCACCGGCTGGCCGGGCTGCTCGGCGCCGCGCCACCCGCTCCCGTTGCCGTTCCCCCGCGCGTCGCGGAGCCGCCGGCGGAGATGCCACCGCCGCTGGATCTCGGCGCGCTTGCCGGCGAGTTGGCGATCGTGTTCCGCAAGGGCAACGACGACCCCGTCCGGCACGAGCTGCTGCTCGACGGGCTGGTACGGGCGGCGCGGGGCGACCGCGCCGCTGCCGATCGGGTGCTGAAGCCGATGATCCCGCAGTGGGCCGGACCGTGGCCGGCCGTGGTCGCCGCCGCCACCGGCAGCTACGTGTCGGATGAGACGCCGTACCGGGTGGCGGAGCCGCATCCGGTGACGCGCTTCCTGGAACGCCGGGTCACCGAACTCGCCGAACGGCTACTCAAGGAGCCGCCACCGGCGCTGCTGGCCACGCCGGCCACCGTCGCCGGGCACGTCGATCCCGCCCGAGTGCTCGACCTGCTGCGGAAGGCCGAACACGACGGCTGGCAGCCGGGCCACGCCGACCTGACGCAGGCCATCCTGCGGCTGCCGCGCGAGGTGGACGAGGCCGTCCAGGCCGGCGCGAGGCGTCTCGTCTCCCCCGCCGGGTGCCGGTTTGTCGCAGCGCTGGCCACGCGGGTCGAGCCGCGCACCTGGGTGGAGGAGGTCGGCCCCCAGCCATACCGGTCCGGCCGGCGGATCGCGATGGTGGACCCGGCCGGCCTGCCGGCCGAACTCGCCGACCCGCTCGACGTGGTCCAGCGGATCAACTACATCCGGTGGACCGCGGACCTGGCGCTGTGGCCGATGATCGCGCCGTCGCACCGGGAGGTCATGGCCGCGCACCTCCAGCCGTTCGTGGCCGCGGCGGTGGAGCGGGGCAACATCGGCACTGGGTTCCTCACCGGTCTCGCGACCGCCGACGGCCCGCCCGGCCCGGCGATGTGGTCGACCATGGCGTACGCGCTCGCCAACCATCGGCAACCCGTACGGCTGGCGGCCGGAGATGCGCTCATCGCCCTCGCCGCCCGACCGGACTGGGACAGCGCCGGCATCGGGGCGGAGATCGGCGCCCTCGCCGCCGCCGGTCGGATCGTGCTGCAGCGGGTCGTCCAGCCGCTGACCGAGGTGCTCAGGGCCGGCGCCCGCGAGGCGGTCTGGCAGGTGACGTCGGCGGCGCTGCCGATGCTGCTGCCCGCCGGAGCCCGGCCGGGCCTGGCCGACCTGGTCACCCTCGCTGCCGACGCCGCGCCCGGCGACCGCCCGGTCGACCTGCCGGACCTAGCCGCGCTCGCCGCCGATCCCCGGCGAAACCGCCTCACCGGGGCCGCCCGACGGTTCGCCGCCCGCACCGCCGGCGCCAGCGCCTGATTCGTGCCGCGAGATCCGGGCCTGGCGTAGTTTCCAGGCTGTGTCCACGAGGTCTCCGGTTTCAGGCTCTGCTTGGCCGCCGGACCGACGAAGATCGACCCGGGCATAGGGGGCGCCTCGCGCTAGTGCGGTGTCCACTAACGTTCACCGGGTGTTCGGTGGGTGTTGTGGATCCTCACCGTGAGGGGTGAGCGACTCCCCACCGTTGGGTGGTGGGGCGGGCCTCCGCGGGCCAACTGATCCTCGCGCCGCCTGGTGTGGGCGGCGGGGGTCACGTCGGGACTGGCCGGCGCCGGGGAGGTGCCGGCCGGCTCGACGGTGCGTGACCACCTCCGGCAGCA
>NZ_JBRIQN010000081.1:0-15880 GCF_052981855.1 Micromonospora sp. LZ34 | reverse complement strand
TACACGCGATGACCCAGCCGGTCACCGCACCCCTGAAAACCAGCTAACCAACTCTCCATCAAACCCGGGGCTTGACACTGCCCGCGTTCATCGCCCGCCTCGGGCTATCAGGTTCTCACCCCGGTAGACGCCGGCCACCGACGCCGTGACTCCTGCCGGGCCTTGCCCGTCGCGCCACGCCCGACCGCACGACCATGAAGGGACACCACAGCACCATGAACACCTCGACGTTGCGGCTGCTCGCCGACGCCCGCTCCGTCAAAGCGGGCGGCGAGCAGGCGATGGCCGCCCGGCAGCGGGCCCGCCTGACCGAACTCGTGGCCTGGGCACGCGCCCGCTCCCCCTACTACCAGCACCTGTACCGGGACCTGCCGTCCAGCGTGGCCGACCTGGCCCTGCTGCCGCCCACCAGCAAGCGCGAGTTGATGGCCGCCTTCGACGACTGGGTCACCGACCCAGCCGTCACCCTGGCCCAGGCACGAGCCTTCGCCGACGACCCGGCGCGTGTCGGGCAGCCGTTCGCCGGCCGCTACACGCTGTCCACAACCTCCGGCACCACCGGCACGCACGGCATCTTCCTGCAAGACGCCCGCGCGACGGCGGTGACCTCCGCGATGATGGCGCGGCTGCTGGCCGGCTGGCTGAGCCTGCGGGACGTGGCCCGCATCGCGCGCGGCGGCGCCCGGATGGCGCTGGTGATCCCCGAGGGCGGGCATTTCGCCTCCACCGTGGCCGCCGCCCGGCTGCGCGGCCGCTCCCGCGTCACCGCCTTCAGCGTGCACCAGCCGCTGCAGGACCTGGTGGCCGAGCTCAACGCCTTCCGCCCGGCGGTGCTGGCCCCCTACGCCAGCATCGGCGCGCTGCTGGCCGGCGAGGCCGAAGCCGGACGGCTGCACATCAACCCCGCCCTGGTGATGCTCACCGCCGAAGGCCTGCCCGTCGGCGAGTACGCGCGCATCGCGGCCGCGCTGGGGGCGAAGGTACGCACCAGCTACGCCTGCAACGAGTGCCCGTTCCTGTCCTCCGGCTGCTCGCAGAGCTGGATGCACATCAACGCCGACTGGGCCATCCTCGAACCCGTCGACGAGCAGTACCGGCCAGTCGCGCCGGGCGAGCCGTCCCACACCGTGCTGCTGACCAATCTGGCCAACCCCGTGCAGCCGATCCTGCGCTACGACCTCGGCGACAGCGTCCTGCTCCGGCCCGATCCGTGCCCGTGCGGCCACCCCGGCCCGGCCGTTCGCGTCCAGGGCCGCGCCGCCGACCTGCTCACCTTCCCCGGCCCCGGCCCGGCGGGGGAACAGGCGCCAGTCACGCTCGCCCCGCTGCCGCTGGCCACCCTGCTGGAAGCGGTGCCCGGCCTGGAGCTGTTCCAGATCGTCCAACCCGCGCCGGCCACGCTACGCATCCGGCTGCACCCCGCCCCCGGCGCCGACCCCGCAACCCTCTGGCACCAGATCGAGACCCGCATGCGCGACCTGCTGGCCCGCCACCACCTCGGCCATGTTCGCCTCGAACGCGCCAGCGAACCGATCCAGCACAGCGCGGGCGGCAAGGTACGCGCCGTCATCCCGCTCTCGGCCACCGGCATGAACCCGGCCGGTTTCGGACGTCCCTGACCACCACGGCCACACCACCGCCGCGGTGGCCCGCCCACCACTGTCGTTCCCCCACCGCTCGCAGGGGAGGGCGAGGCGAGCGCCCCGCCCTCCCCTGCCTCCCCCCTTCTTCCAAGAAACGGAGACACCTTCGTGCTGCCCGACCTCCTGGCCTACGGCGTCCGGATCCTGCCCGGCCTGCTGTTGATCGGCGCATGCTTCGCGCTGGCGCGTGCCGAGCGGGACTCGCTGCTGCGCATCCTGACCCTCATCTTCGGCTTCATCCTGATCAGGGACGCGATGACACCACTCGGCTTCTGGCGCCTGGGCGCCGCGGGAGGCGTGCCGTGGCTGCGCTTCACCGACCAGGCCGGCATCCTGCTGCTGTTCGCCCTGGGCACGGTGGCGCTGACCGCCGCCGTGCTGCGCGTGGACAGCGGGCTGCGCGCGCTGGTGCGCTGGGGCCGCTTCACCCCGGTCACCCTCGCCTGGGGCATCGGCGGCGGCGTGCTGGCCGCCGCTTCCGGCGCTGCTGCTGTCCCTGCCGACACCGCTGCCGGCGCGGGGCGGCGCGGTCGCCGTCACGCTGCTGCCGGTGCTGCTGCTGTTCAGCCTGGCGGGCAACCTCGCCGAGGAAGTGCTCTTCCGCGGGTTCCTGCAAGGCTGGCTGGAGCAACACGGCAACGGCACTCGTGCGGCGTTGCTGTCGGCCCTGCTGTTCGCCGCCTGCCACGCCTTCCTGGCCTCGACCGTGACCGACGTCGGCTGGCCGCTCCTGGCCTTCACCCTCTACGAAGGGCTGATCTGCGCCTTCCTGCGGCTGCGCTCCGGTGTCATCGCGGCCGCCCTCGCCCACGGAACCGCGATCTTCCTGCTGGCCAGCGCGCTGGTCTGAGCCGCTGACCGCGTCGCCAGGCAGGCAGCCCACACCCAACGCTGCGCCGACCCGTTTCTGTCCCATGTCGCCGCGCACCGGGCCGACGCGGTCCGCGATCGGGAAGCTACCCCGGGCTGCCCGCCATGCGCGGCGCCG
Organism: Micromonospora sp. LZ34; assembly: GCF_052981855.1. NCBI lineage: Bacteria > Bacillati > Actinomycetota > Actinomycetes > Micromonosporales > Micromonosporaceae > Micromonospora > Micromonospora sp. LZ34. The sequence goes on along the minus strand of NZ_JBRIQN010000081.1, from coordinate 13,249 downwards.
GACTGCGTACCGACGACGACGCCATCATCCGCGGTCGGGACGAACTTGACCTTTGCCGGCCGGCTTGGCCGTCGCGGCGGGCTTCTTCGCCGCGCCGGACCCGTTTCCGGTGGCGGGGTCGTTGTTCGTGCCGGGCCCGTTCCCCGCGTCGGACCCGTTCATGCTGCCGGGCGTGAGGTCCGGGGCCAGGCGTCGGCAATACGCCTCGACCTGCGCGGCGCTACCGGCGGCGGCGACCAGCGGCTGGAACCCCGGGGTCTTTAGCGCCTTCTCCCGCTGGTGTGGCTTCTTGGCTAGGTACGCCCGGCAGAGCCCGCCGAGCCGTCCGGTGTGCGAGGGGCCGCTGCTTGGACTCGGCCGGGCCGGTGGGGCGGTCGGGGACGCGCTGGGGCCGTCGCTGGTGGGGGTGCCGCCGTCGGTCGGGGTTCCGTCCGGGTGGCCGGTGGTGGGGGCGGGAATGGCTGGGCGGGGCGGCGGTGCCGGCTTCCGGGGAGGGTCCAAGGTGATCGCCGCGAAGGCGGCGCCGGCGGTTGCGGTGGCGAGAACGCCGGCGACCCAGGCCAGGGCGGCACCCGCGGTGAACCGGCGGCGCCGTGCAATTCGGGCGGGCGCGGACGCCGGGGCAGCGCAGGCCGCCCGGAAGGCCGCCAGCGCCGCCTGCTCCCCGGCCAGCTCCTCTGGGCGCGCTGGGGCGGCCGCCGCGGCGAGCAGCCCGGCGAGCGGGCCGGTCGGGGCGTCGACCGGTTCAGTGGGCGTGGCGGCGCGGGCCGCGTCGAGGAGCCGGTCGGCCTCGGCGCGGTCGGCGGGTCGGCCGGTTCGGCGGACACGCATCCTGAATCTCCTCATGTCAACCATCCGCCGGTTCGGCGTGCGGCGCCTGCCGGCTCCGGTCGCCGCGGGCGGGGGGCGGAACCGTGCGCTCGGGCGCGGCCGGTAACGGGCTCACGTCGTGGCGCTCGATCAGCCCGGCGAGCCGCCGCAGCCCCCGGTGCGCGGCGGTCCGCACAGCGCCGGCCCGCCGGCCGAGCACCCGCCCGGCGGTCCCGGCGTCCAGGCCGATGACGGCCCGGAGCAGGACCGCCTCGGCTTCGCGGGGTGGCAGCGTGGCGATCAGCGCGAGCGCGGCCTCGGTGCCGACGGTCTCGCCGGCCCGCTCGGCGGTATCGGCGTCGGCGGCCAGCCCGCTGAGCGCCTGCACCGGCACCGGCACTGATGGCCGGCGGCGCTGCGCGCGCATGTGGTCCATCGCCCGGTTCCGGGCGATGGTGACCGTCCAGGCGCGGAACTCGCCGTCGGTGAAGCTGGGCAGGTCCCGGGAGATCTGCAACCAGGTCTCCGACGCCACATCTTCCGCGTCGGCACCGACCAGCGCGGTCAGGTAGCGCACCAGGCCCGGTTGGAGGGTGCGGTAGAGGAAGCGGAAGGCGTCCTCGTCACCGGCCTGCGCCGCGGCGACGGCCTCGCGCAGCTCACCGGCCATGCCGTGCCCGCTCTCCGGCGACGGCGGACCGGCGGACGCTAAAGCCGGCGCACGCAATGCCCCCCTGGCCCGTGGACCGGACGTGATTCCGCACTTCTCAGCCCCCGCTGACCTGATCGCGCCCGCGGCTGCGGCGGCCGGGGCGGGACGTCCAGGTAGTCGCCACGACGAACGGCCATCGGCGGACTGCTGCAACGGCGCCGTGCGGCGGCCCCAAGCCGGGCAACGCTAGGAGCCCACCACCCCACCGATAGGTCGACACTCGGTCACAGTAACGCCCACCCGATGTGAGGGCGACAGCACGAGCGGCGGCCTCAGCCCCTTAGCCACCCGCTAGGGAAGGGCATGGGCGAGCGCGCCGGAGGCCCGCGAGGCGTCTGTGGTGGTCGCGGCGCGGGCCTCTGACCTGCTGATGTGAGGTCGGGTAAGGCCGTGTGAGGCATTGTCAGCCTTCACGACACCCTCTTCGACCGCCTGCGGTCTTACGGTCGATCCACTGACCAGGCACCCCCACTTACCGTCCGTCGCCCCAGTAGCTCTACGCCTGCGCTTTCCCGTGATGTGCAGGCCAGCGAGGCGACACGAATCAGGCAGGAGGCGTGATGCGAACCAGGGCGGCTTCGATCGCCACCAGGACGGCATCTGCGCTCCTGGTCGCGGCCGTTCCGGCCGCGCTCGTTCACCTCGGCGGATGGTCGGCGCCTGACGTGCCATCCACCGCCGCTCTGCGGGACTGGCTCCGACAACCGCTGACCGCCGGCGGCTCCGCCTCGGCTGGCGACCCTCTTGATCTAGCTCTGGCTCACCGCCGCGCTCGCCCCCAGCGGCGCAATGCAGAAGGTGCGAATGGCGGCCGCACTGACGACCTGATGATGGTGCTGCCGCCCGCCATGTGTGACTCGCAGGCGGCAACGCCGAGGAGTCGGGACTTCAGTCGCGGGGCTGGACTGGTTGATACGTTCTGCGCCGCCCGCCCGACGGCGTCATTCGCAGCGGTCTTCCGACCCGCGTCCGTACGGCTCGCAGCAGTCGGGCCGGTGCTGGTACACGCACAGGTCTCGGCCGCGTGACCGCCCGATGTCCGAGGTGCGCTCGTACAGGCACGCGCCCCAGACCACGGTCTCGCCGCCGCCGTCAACGACGTGCCCGTCGCCGGGCCCCCCGCGCAACAACACCTCCATTCGCCTGACATATCACGCGGAACCCGCTGACGCAGGACGATTGGCATTGCAGGACGGTGCGCACAAGCGGTCGATGGGGCTCGCCGAGGAGGGCCGATACTGCCGGCTGGTTCCTGTCTGTAGTGGCGGGATGACGTCGCTGTGATCCTCATGTTTGACTATGCGTATGCATGCGGGGGAGGCGCGGCTAGCGATCGATTGCGGCACCACCAGTACTGTGGCCGTGCTCGCGTGGCCCGACGGTAGTGCGGCGCCGCTGTCCTTCGACGGGACTCCGCACCTACCCAGCGGCGTCTACCTGTCCGCCGATGGTGACGTGTGGACCGGGCAGCGGGCGTGGCAGGCCGCAGCGGACCAGCCGAACCGGTTCGTCCCGAACCCGCGTCGCCCCGCCGATAACGAACTCACCGTCGACGGAACCCGTGTCGACGCTGTCGACCTGACAGCAGCGACGCTGCGCCGCGTCGCGGCCGAAGCCGAGCGCGTCGCCGGCGGCCCGGTGCGGGATGTGCGGTTGGTGGTTCCAGCGGGGTGGGGGCCACGGCGGCGCACCTGGATGCGGCAGGTCGCTCACCGGGCCGGTCTGCCGCAGCCACGTCTGGTGGAGGCCCCGGTGGCCGTCGCCGAGCACTTGCTGGCCGCCGGCCTGCAGCTGCCGGTGGGGTCGTTCGTCGCCGTGTGCGACGTCGGCGCGGGCGCCGAGGTCACCGTCCTACGCCGCGGCCCGGCCGGTTTCGAGGTTCTCGCGACCCTCGCCGATCCGGCTGCCGGCGGTAGCGCCATCGACCAAGCGCTCGCCGCCTCCCTTACCGACCACAGCCCGGACCTCGATGGCGCGGCGCGTTGGACGGTCGTCGGCAGTGTCCAAGCGGCCAAGGAGGCGCTGGGGCGCCACCCGGCCGTCACCGTGCCGCTTCCCGACCGGCCACCGATCATCGCGAACGGCGTCATGCTCGAGGATGCCGCCCGCCCCGTCCTGCAGCGCGTGGCCCAGCTGGCCAGCGAGGCGATCGCCGCCGCCGAGATCAGCACCGATGACCTCGCCGGCATCTACTGCGTCGGCGGCAGCGCCCACCTGCCGCAGCTGGAAAAGGCCATCGCCGAGCAAACAGGCGTCGTCCCGATGGTCGTCACCGAACCGGCGTCCGCCGCCGCCCGAGGCGCCGCAGACGCCGGCGCCGTCAACCCCACCACGGCGAGTCCGGTGGAGGTGCCCGTGCCGCCGGTCCGGCGGGCGGTCGCCATCGCCGTACCTGGCTTCGCATCCTTGGGCCTGGTCTGGCAGTTCCTGATGACCGCCGAGTATCACGGTGGCAGCCGAATCCTGCGAGGTATCCACTATTCGGTGAGCGTGAACTGGGGCGAGTTGGCCATGGCCGCCGTGTTCGCCCTGCTGGCATGCCTCGGCGCCGGCACGATCCTCGGGTCCCTCATCGCCGCTCACAGCCCCACCCCGGACACCAGGACGGAAGGTGGGAAGGTCAGCATCGGTATTCTCGCCGCGGTTTCCCTCGGGGCGGCGATCGCCGGCCTCTACGCGGTGGTCGCCTCCCAGTACTTCGGTGTCCCGCTGGGCGGGTTCTTGAGATGGGCGCTGTGGCCGATCACGCCGATCGTGGTGATGGGCGTGGCCATGGCAGTGGTTGCCGCCCGCCAGTGGCGCACCCCGCACGGTGGCTGGTCGGCGCTGCTGGCCGTGCCGACCGGCTCCGTGATCGTTGCCGCCGCTGGCATGGTGTTGATCCAGTACTCTCTGACCGCCGACCGGTGGCCCGAGCTTGTGCTGTGGATCGACACCGCCGGCCGCGTCGGTGGCCTGCTGCTCGGCGTCGGCGTGGTCATGGCCCTGGTGACCCCGCTGGTGTTCCGCCTCATCCTCGCCGCACCCCTGGCGGTGATCACGGCGGCGATCGTCAGCCGGCAGGCCGCCGGCATCCTTGGCGCCATCTACGCCATCGCCATCGCCATCTGGTGGGCGGCCCGGTTGTGGACCCGCGTCGTCCGCCCCGCCCCGCCCTCGCCGGCAGCATCGGCAGCGATGCGCGGCGGTGTCACGCCGCCAGGCGGGGGTGGGTGAGGTGCGGTGGCCGCGACAGTTGGCGTCGCTGCTGTTCGTCCTCCTGCTTCTGGTCGGCCCGCCGGTGGTGTTGCTGTCTCTGGTCGGCCCGCCGATACGCGGGTGGCCGGACGGGGAGCAGGTTCGGGCGTGGGTTGAGCAGCCGCTGACCGAGCAGACCCTGGCCGTCGCGCTGGCTGTCCTGGCGTGGCTGGTCTGGTTGGCGTTGGTCTACGCGGTCGCCGTCCGGGTCCTGACCCGCATCCGGGCGGGCGCCGCCTTGCTGCGGCGGATGCCGCTGCCCACGCCGTGGCAGGCCACGGCCGGCGGGATGGCGGGAGCGGCGGTCTTCGGCGTCAGCGCCCACACCACGACCGCGCCGCCACCAGAACCTCCCCTCCCGGTTGCCGCAGGAACGCTCGACAGTCCCGGCGACACTGCCCCCGCACCCGTCGACCCACACAGCAGTGCCCGGAGCGACGCCGGGATAGCAGTATCGGGCGGCTGGCTGCCCCGGGAGGTCGCCGACCAGGTCGCCGCCGCGGGAGCCCTCGTCTGGCTGCGCCGCCGCCGGACCTACCGGCCCCGCCCACCTGGCCCGTCCGCGCGCGAGGACCAGGACTTGGCCCCGCTGCCCGCGACGGCCCTCGCCGTGCAAGCCGCCCTCGCCGATCGCCCGCAGCCAGCCGCCGACGCCGCCACCACCGGTGGGACGTCGTCCGGACGGATGCCGGCCCTCATCCCGGGTCTCCTGGCCGCTGGGATCGCGCTCACCGGACCGGGTGCCCTGGCCGCGGCGAGGGGTCTGCTGATCACCGTCCTGCTGACCGGGCAGCGTCACCCGGCAAGCATGGCGCCGCTGGTCATCACCCGCACCGCACTGACCAGCCTGCTCGGCTCCGCCGCCGAGATCTCGCGGCGGATCCCGGCACGGCTGGAGGTCGTGTCCAGCGTCGATGAGGCGGTGCAGGTCCTCGAGTCCCGAGCCACCGGCCATGCCCGTCACGGGCTGAGCGAATCGGAGCGACCTGCCAACGGGCCGACCATCGCCGCCGACGCGGCTGCTGTTCTGATCGTCGAGGAGCCACCGTCGGGTGCTGTCGCTGAGCGGTTGGCCGCCGTATCGGCCGCGGGCGCGGGCACCGTCGTGGTGCTGGGCGGGTGGTCGGCCGGCACCAGCTGGCAGGTTGACGCGGCCGGCCACACGCACGACCCGAGCCGGCCCGGGTGGGCCGGGCCGCGGCTGTGTGTTCTCGACGCGGTGGCGGCCACAGACCTACTCACCGTGATCGCCCACACCGAGCCGGCACCACCCGAGCCGCCCACGCCGAACCCATCCCAGCGCGCCGTGGCCTCGTCTGGCCGGCGGGTGCCGCGGCAGGTGACCAGGCAGGACGCCCGTCCCCGACCCGGTGCCCCGGGCCGGCGACTGGAACTGCGGGTCCTGGGTGAGCCGATGCTGCTCGCCGATGCTGAGCCGTTGACCATCCGCCGCACCGCCGCCATGCAGGCCCTCGTATTCCTCGCCGCCCACCCCCATGGGGCGGACAGCCGGCAGCTGGTCGACGCGCTCTGGCCGGGGCTGCCCCGGCACTCGCTCACCGGCCGGCTCTACACAACGCTCAGCGAGCTGCGCGGCACCGTCCGGGCCGCAAGCGGGCTGACGGTCATCGACCACACCGACGACCGCTACCGGCTCAACCCGGCCCTGGTGGATACGGACCTGTGGCGATTCCACGCCGCGGTCCAGCACGCCGCCACCGCCGTCACCAACACCACGATCGCCTGGCAAGCGGTCATCGACGCCTACCCCGGCGACCTCGCCGCCGGACGCGAGTGGCCGTGGCTGGACCCGATCCGAGAAGCCACCCGCCGGCACGTCATCGACGCTCATGTGGCCCTCGCCGCCGCCGTACCCGACCCGCACCGCGCTCTGGCCGTGCTGCAGGGCGGCATACGCGTCGACCCCTACAACTCGGACCTGCACGTCAGGGCGATGAACGCCCTCGCGGCCCTCGGCAAGCACGACGCGGTTGCAGAGCTGTACGACAGCTACACCCGCCGCCTCATCGCCGCCGGGCTCGACACCGACGACGAGGTCCGCGACACAGCCACCCGGCTGAGCAACGCCGTCGTTCCTGGCCGGTAGCCACCGACCCCGGTCACCGGCAGGTCCGTCACGTGACCCGTCCCCTCGCGCTGGGAGAAGGTCTGCTCGCCGTGTGAGGCGAAGACCGCTGGCCTGCGGGTGTGAGGTCGTGTGAGGCGGTGTGAGGTCCTGTCAGCTGGCACGCCGCGCCTGCGGACGGTCGGCCGCCATACCGTCGATCCACCACCCGCACCCCGGGCTTTGCGGTCGCCCCCGCACGACGTCACGGGAGCCGTCCTGTCCGGGTGACGCGATCGAGCAGGAGGAAGCGATGCGAACCCGGGCAACGTCGGCAGCTACCGCGGTGGCCTGCACGCTGCTGCTCGCGGTCGCGCCGGCTGTACTCATCCACCTCGCCGCTTGGCCAGACCCCGAGGGCTCGTGGACAGTCGCGCTGCGAGACTGGGTTCGGCAACCCCTGACCACGGGCTTCCTCGCCGGCCTCACCTACGTGGCGGCATGGACGATCTGGGCGCTGCTCGCCACCGCCGTCGCTGCCCGCGCCTACACCCGCGTCAACCGGGTGCTGCGATGGCTGCCGGCGCTGCACCTACCGGGGCCGCTGCGGAGCCTCACGGCCGCCCTGCTGGGCGCCACCGCCGTGAGCGCCACCGCCGGCGCCATGCCCGCGCACGCCAGCGCGCCCACGGACACCACCTCGGCCGATGCCGCCGAGCTGTCCCGGGTGGCGCCGGCTATCACCCCCGCCGGCCGCACGGCTGCAGCCTCCCAGCCGGGAGGCGAACGCGACGACACCTACACCGTCCGCCGCGGCGACACATTGTCCGACATCGCTCAGCGGTGCCTCGGCGACCCTGACCGGTGGCCCGAGATCTTCGCCGCCAACCGCGGCACCCACTTCCCCCACACCGGCGGGACACTGCGCGACCCCGACCTGATCTATCCCGGCTGGACCCTCCACCTGCCCACCCACGCCCAAGCATCGAACTCGGACGCGCCGCCGTCAAAGCAAAAGGCACCACCGACGCAGCCTGGGCCACGTAAGCCGCAGCCAGGCCTCGACACGACCGCAGCGCCGGCCCACCCCACGCCCGCCACCGGCACACCAGATAGCCGCCCACCGGCGTCCCCGACCGACACCGGCGGTGGCATCGCCTCGCCCACCACCACGGCGCCCGGCCCGGCAGCCGTCACCACCCGGGATACGCCGGACGAGGAACACCGTCCACGAGGGGTGACCCTGCCGACCGGCAGCTGGGTGGACATCGGCCTGGCCCTGGCCGTCGCCGCCGCCGTCGCCCTGGTGTGGGCGCACCGCCGACACCGCTACACCCCCCGCCAGCCCCCTGCGCGGCCCCACCTGGACCACTCGGGCCCTGCACCCATGCCCCGCGTGGTCAACCAGATCCGTCGCGCCCTCCGGCCCGAAACCGAGCACCCGCCCACCCCAGACCAGAACGTGTGCCGCCCGGCGACGCCCAACGACACCGAAGCCCCGCGGCACACGACAGTCCGTGCTCTGGGACCGCAGACAACCCCGGTGAGAGCCGACCGGCGCCGGTGGTGCCCGCGCTGGAACGGCCGCTGCCGGTGCCGTGGCCGGCCGCCGGGCTGGCTCTGACCGGGCCCGGCGCGCACGCCGCCGCCCGCGGCTTCCTCACCGCCGCCCTCGCCACCGGCGGCCCGGACCAGCCCGACGCCCGCACCCAGATCGTGATGCCCTCACCAACCGCGGTGACGCTCCTGGGCACCGCCCCGGCCCAGCTGCCCGCCACGCCCCGCTTGCTCGTCACCGCCGACCTCGACGAGGCCCTCGAGCTGCTGGAAGCCCAGGCGCTGCACCGCACCCGCCTGCTCTACCAACGCGAAGTCGACACCGTCGCCTCCCTACGGGCCACCGACCCCTACGAGGAACCACTGCCGCCGATTCTGCTGCTCGCCGAAGCCACCGTCCAACGTGTCCGCGTCGCCGCGCTCCTCGCCCAGGGACACCGCCTGGACATCCACGGCGTCCTACTCGGTCCCTGGCCCGACGGCGGCACCGTCGCCGTCGCCGACAGCGGCGCCACTACTGCCGATGACTCCGACCGGCATCCGGACGAGCCTCCCGCCGACGTCGGCCGACTCACCGTCCTCACCGCCGGCGAGACCCTCGACCTGATGTCCACTCTCGCCGAGGCGCACACCGGACACCCGCAGACCCACGGCTCGCACGAGGTCACGCCGCGGCAGGCCTCCACCAGGGCCGATGCCGCCCGCTCACCGGACGGTACCGGCGGACTACCTGCCGACGCCACCGATGACCTGGGCACCGCGAACGCCACCGACACCGCTGACGCCGATTCGCCCGACCCAACCCCGAACGGCCCGGCGACCGCAACCAGTTCCATGACCGCGGCCGGTCCAGTCGATGAACAGACCGCCGTCAAGGACGACGCGGCCGCAGGGAACGTCACCACCGGGCACGCGCGGACAGACGAACCAGATATTGCCGATTCCTCTGCAGGTGCCGAGCCGGCCGGGTACGGGTGGCCGTGCTCGGAAAGGCGTCCATCATCGACGCCGACCCGCAGCGCAGCCTCCGGGCCAAGTCGATGGAACTGCTGGTCTATCTGACGGTTCGCGGCGGCAGCGCGCCCACCGAGGCGATCCTGGACGACCTGCTGCCCGACGCACCCGCCCGTAGAGCCACGCACCGCCTGCACACCTACGTCTCCGACCTGCGCGCCGCCCTGCGCCACAACGCCGGCCCCGGCACCTACCTCAGCCACCCCCACCACCACTACCAGCTCAACGCCGAGCGCTTCACCATTGACCTATGGGCCATGCGCGCCGCGATACACGCCGCGGACATCGCCACGAGCCCGCAAGACCGCATCGCGGCGCTGCGCCGCGCCGTCGATACCTACCGGGGACCGGTCGCACAAGACTGCGCCTACGAATGGATCGAGCCCTACCGGGAGGCCGTCCGCCAGGACGCGCTCAACGCCGCCATCGCCCTCGCCAGCGAGCTCGCCGACCAACCGGCGGAACAACTCGCCGTCCTAAGGTCGGCGATCACCCACCATCCCTACGCTGAGGCGCTGTACCAAGAGGCGATGCGCGCCTACGCTCGCCTCGGCAACGCCGACGGGATCCGCGCGCTACGCCGCAGCCTCACCAGACAGCTCGCCGACATCGACGCCGAACCCGCCGACGACACCCTCACCCTCGCCGACAGCCTCATCGCCACGCTTCAGCACACATCCAGCCTCCACGGCCCACCTGACGCCCACGGGGCTCAGTCGTGAGCGCGCCGACGCAGACCACTATGAGCGGCGGGGACGGCCCCACCGGGTGGCCGCCGAGCGAAGACGTCGCGCAGCTCAGACGATTGCGATGGGCGGTGCGGGCGACCCTCACCCTCGGGGTCGCCGCCTCGGTGGCGGCGAACGTGCTGCACGCCCGCCCAGGCCCGATCAGCCAAATCATTGCCGCGTGGCCACCACTGGCGCTGCTGCTCACCGTTGAGCTGATTTCCCGCGTCCCCCACCACCGCCGCTCACTCGGCCTCATCCGCATCGCAGCCACCGGCGTCATCGCCGCGATCGCCACGTGGGTGTCGTACTGGCACCTTGTCGGTGTCGCCGTCCGCTACGGCGAGACCGAAGCCGGAGCCGCCTACCTGCTGCCCATCTCGGTCGACGGCCTGGTCATCGTGGCCAGCGTCAGCCTCGTCGATATCACCGCCAGGATCCGCGCCTGGGAAGCCAAACCACGCCCGCATACAGCCGCCGGCACAATTGCAGCGGCCGTGACTGCACCGCCCGCGGCACACCAACGCGCAGCGGCACCCGACTCGAGCACCGACGCGGGGAGAAGCGCCATGCCCCACCGGCCCGCGGAAGCGGCTGCCAACGGCATCGACGAGTCCCCCCAGGCTTCCGTTGGAACCAGCGACGAGCACGTCAGCCCCAACGGCCGGCCTCAAGGATCCCCCACGCCCCCGCGTGCGGCACAGCGAATGCCTGACACCGTCGGCGTCGCCCACCAGACCCGTGACGTCGATGCCCGCTCCAGCCCTACCGGCGGGCACCACGACCTCGCGAAGTCACCGGACGTTCCTCCCAAGAGGTCGAACCGCGGCGACGACCAGAGGGGCGGTGAGCTGCTGACGTCGGATACCGCCGCCGCCGTTGCCTACTGGCATCGGCGTGACCCCGACCTGCATCCCGCTGAGATCGCGGCGCGCATTGGCCGCTCGGAACGCACGGTGCGTCGCTACTGGCCACCACCCGCGCCCACCGCACCGCCGATCAACACCGACAACGCCAGCGGCCGAAGCCACCTCAAGCGGGCCTAGTACGGCAGCCGCCGTTCGGGATCATGGCTGAAGTTCGAGGTTGAGGCGGCGTGTGTAGTGGGATCGTCGGGCTCGGGCTTGATGCCGGCGCCGCCATTGTGACCAGCGCAACGATGGGTGAGGTCGCTGATCGGGCGGATGATGCAGGCGTTGATCAGGCGGCGGATCTCGTTGACGGTCAGCTTGATCAGCCCGGTGTCGGCCGGGTCGTGGCGGGCGGAGTCGGCGGCGCAGATCGCCAGGACGGCGAGGGCGGCCAGGGCGAGGGTGGTGAAGCGGTGCCAGGAGTCCCAGCGGCGAACCTGGTGCTGGTCCAGACCGACCTGGCTCTTGGCGGCCTGGAAGCTTTCTTCGACGGTCCAGCGGATGCCGGCGACCCGGACGAGTTGGGCGAGGGTGGCCGGCTTCGGGGTCCAGCAGCGGTAGAAGGCCAGCTCACCGGTGGTGGTGTTGCGGCGGATCAGGAGGCTGTGCCGGCCGCCGTCGTCGGGGTCGGCGTCGGTGCACACGTCATCGAGCCAGGTCCAGTCGTAGAAGCGCGGTCCCTTCGACCCGGCGCCGGCTGAGCGGCGCTGCCACGCCGATGCCGGCAGGTCAGCGGCTACCCGGTCGGCGCGGACCCGGGTCTTGCCACCGTCGAGCGGAACCAGGTGGCTGCGGGACACGGCCAGGACGTAGCCGAGCTCGTGTTTGCGCAGGTGTGCGCGGAAGGCGGCGCTGTTGCCGTAGGCCTCGTCCGCGGCGGCCCACCGCGCGGGGACACCAGCGTCGAGGGCGGCGGTGATCATGTCAGCGGCCAACTCCGACTTGGTGGCGAACTCGATCTCGTCGGGCACGCCAGCGGCTTGGCAGCGGTCCCGGTCGTCGGTCCACGACGCCGGCAGATACACGCGCCGGTCGATCAGGGTGTGCCCGTCAGAGCCGGCGTAACCGAGGAACACCCCGACCTGGCTGTTCTCGATCCGCCCGGCGGTGCCACTGTACTGGCGCTGCACCCCGACCGAGTGGGTGCCCTTCTTCAGATCGCCAGTCTCGTCGACCACCAAGACCGCGTCCGGACCACCGAACCGATCGGTGATCAGCTGCCGCAGGTCGTCGCGGACGGCATCGGCGTCCCACACCGCCCGGTACAACAGCCGCTGCATCGCGTCCGGCCGGACGTGCCCGGCCCGCTCGGCCAACTGCCAACACGTCTTCACCTCAAGATCGGACAACAGCCCCGTCATGAACTCTCCCGCCGCACGGCGCGGTTCCACTCGCCCGAACCGACCCGCGAAGCACCCCAGCACCTCGGCCAGCACCCGCTCCCACCGAGCAACGGCTACGCTGTGGCACGCGGCCACCGCAAGATCTGATGTTGTGTCCACAACGCACAGACGATCACGCGGTGGCCGCCTCACGTCCACCCCTGCTCACCAGCAAGATCTCAAACGGCGGCTGCCGTATTAGTCCCCCGCCGTGGTAGATACGCCACGGTGGCGGACTGACTCGTTTCCGTGCTGTCGCCCTGCGGGTTGACGAGGTCATGTCATGTCGTCCGCCGCCGTGTCGACCTGCCGGCGTGACTTGATTGGAGCTTGGTCCCTATCCCCGATTGAGGCATGTCCGCCGGTTGGTTCACCTCTCGCCGTCACGACCTGGGAGTTCAGCAGAAGTGATCGTTCTTGGTGTCGACCCCCACAAAGACCTGCTGGTCGTTGTCGCGGTGGACAGCAACGGCCGTCAGCTCGACGTGACGTCCGCCCCGGCCCGGCCACGCGGGGTGAAGTCCCTGCTGAGGTGGGCTCGGCAGTACGGCGAACGGCTGTGGGCCGTCGAGGACGTCCGGCATGTCGCCGGCGGCCTGATGCGGGGTCTGCTTGCGGCCGGCGAGCAGGCGGTGTGGGTGCCGACGCAGTTGACTGCCCGCTACCGGCGGGTCGGTCGGGGCCAGGGCAAGAGCGACCCTATCGACGCTCTCGCCGTCGCCCGTGCGGCCTTGCGCGAGGACCTGCCGCCGGCCTTGCCGGAGGACGAGTCACGCGTGGTCAAGATGCTGCTCGACCACCGCGAGGACCTCGTTGGTGAGATGGTGCGCATG
>NZ_JBRIQN010000080.1:0-16052 GCF_052981855.1 Micromonospora sp. LZ34 | reverse complement strand
TGCGGTGGGTGTATCTCCACGTGCTGCGCGAGCTCGCCCAGCACTGTGGGCACGCAGACATTCTTCGAGAGCAGCTCCTCAACGATTAGTGCGCGGACGTCCGCTCATGCCGCCGGCTCCGCGTGGTGGTCACGTCACGTGCCTGTCAGTCGGCGCCCCAGATATCAGCCAGGGCAGCCTTCGCGCCCGGGTGCGCGGACTTCGGTAGCGCGGCGAGCACGTTGGCGGTCTTGTGGACCCAGTCCCGCTGCTCACGGGTGTCGGGGAACACCTCGCGCAGCGCGGCCCAGAACCCCAGGGCGTGGGCGCGCAGCCGGCGCCCGAACGCATTGCGGGAGAAGCGGGCCAGCATGGTGGTGGGCCGGCCGAGCCGGGCCAGACCCACCGCCACGTTCAGCGGGCTGCCGCCCGGGCGGGGGAAGAGCAGATCACTGCCGCCGGCGGGCCCGAGGTCGACGACGCCCTCGCCGAGGACGGTCAGCATGCTCACGCCCCCGCAGCCAGAGCGCCCGCCGCAGACCCACTGTTGTGGGAGCCGTCGGCAAGGCTCGGCCGAGCAGGCCTAGCGGGGCGGGACGGGGCCGGCGCGAGTTCCCGGCGGCCATGCACCGAGTACGGCGTGCCGGGCGGGCCATCGTCCAGCCGCACGGTTCCTTCGGCGTCCACCCGGACCGGGATCGGGTCGCTCAGCTCGCCGACGAAGCGGCCCTGCTCGTCGTGGTTGAGGAAGGCCAGCAGCTGCCAGTTCCCTTCGGCGTTCCGGACCAGGCGGCCGCTGTAGAGGCTGTCGTCGGTGAGCCGCTGCGCGCGGCTGGCGTCGAACGGGCCGAGCAGCGACGGGCCGGGGACCGCCCACACCCCGCACGTACCCTCGTCGCGGCACCGCGCGGCACGGTGGTCGCGCAGGCAGGAGAAGATCAGCAGCGGTTGGCCGTCGACGACCTCCACCTGCGGCACCTCCAGGTGGCCAAAGCCGCTGCCCGGCGTGGTCAGCGGCGGCTGCGTGGTCCAGTGCACCAGGTCCTGCGAGCGGGCGTGGCCGATGACGCCCCGGTCGTCGGCCGGCCCCTCGTTGGTCCGGGCGGTGATGAGCATGTGCCAGCCGTCGCCGTTCGGGTCGGGGAACACCCACGGGTCGCGCCACGCCTCGTCGTGCCAGGTCGAGTCGCCGTACCGCTCGTACCAGCGGCCGGCGGCGGTGAGCACCGGCGAGGCGGGGTGCCGCTGCCAGGTCACCAGATCGTCCGAGGTGGCCAGGCCGATGCGCTGCACCAGCGCCCGTTCGGTGCTGCCGGCGCCGGTGTAGAACATGTGCCACCGGCCGTCCTGGCCGCGGACCACCGAGCCGGTCCAGGTGGCGATGTCGTCGAAGGCCGGCCGGTCGGCGGGGACGAGCGCGTCGGCGAGCTGCGTCCACTCGCGCAGGTCGGTGGAGACCGCGTGCCCGACGCCGACCCGCCAGTGCCGCCGGTCGGGGTCACCGAGTGCGCGGGAGGCCCGCAGGAAGAACAGGTGGTGGGTGTCGCCGTCACGGGCGAACCAGAAGTCCCAGATCCAGGCGTCGGGCAGTCGCAGCACGGTGGTTACCTCTTCCTCGTACGCCGCGCGGGGCGGCGGGGGTGCGTCGGGGCCGCGGTGGCGGCGGGGGAGTGCGGGCGCGCCGGCCGGGGCCGGTGGCGCGGAACGGGTGGGCGGCGCGCGTGGCACCGGGGTGGGACGGTGTCCGCCGGCCTGGGGCCGGCGGACGCGGTGGCCGCCGGGCGGATCAGCGCGGCGGGGCGATGGACGAGCGACGGACCACCGGGCAGGGCATGACGACCTGGCGGACGTCCGGCCGGCCCGCGCCGGCCGGCTTGTCGAGCAGCTCGACCATGGTCTCCACCGCCCAGGCGCCCATCTCGTAGTGCGGCAGCGCCACCGTGGACAGCCCCGGGTGTAGCCCTTCGGCGATGAGCTCCTGGTTGTCGAAGCCGATCACCGACAGGTCGCCGGGGATGTCCAGGCCCAGCTCCGCCGCGGCGCGGTAGGCGCCCATCGCCATGCGGTCGTTGAAGCAGAACAGGGCGGTGGGCCGCTCCGGGTGGCGCAGCAGCTCGCGCGCCGCCCGGTAGCCGCCTTGGGTGTCGGACACGTCGACCCGGACGAGGTCCGGCCGGAACGCGAGGCCGGCCTCGGTCAGGGCCGCGCGGTAACCGGCGAGGCGACCCCGGGTGGCCGGGATGTCGTCGACGTTGGTCACGAAGCCGATCCGGCGGTGGCCGTGGGCGAGCAGTTCCCGCGTCGCCGACCGGCCGCCCTCGACCTCGTCCGGCACGACGGAGGAGACCGTCGGGTCGTCGCTGCTGGCGTCGAGCAGCACCACCGGCATCGGGCGCAGCTCCTCCGGCACCCGTACGACCTGGTGGTACATGGTCGCGTAGAGCACCCCGTCGACCCGGTGCTGGTGCAGCGCGTGGATCTCGCGGCGCTCCACGTCCGGGTCGCCTCCGGTGGTCAGCAGCAGGAGCACGAATCCGCGTGCCGACGCGGCCTCCTGCGCGCCGAGGATGATCCGCCCGGCGTGCGGGGTGGTCGCGATGACGTCGCTGAGCAGGCCGAGGGTGGACGACCGTTGCAGCCGCAACCCCCGGGCCAGCCCGTTGGCCGCGTAGCCGAGCTGGCGTGCAGCCGACTCGACCCGCTCGCGGGTCTCCGGGCTGACCCGGGTGCCGGACTTGTTGTTGAGCACGTGGGAGACGGTGGTCACCGAGACGCCCGCCGCCGCCGCGACGTCCCGGATGCTCGCCTTCGGTCCCATCAGCTCACCACCGCGCTGTTCGTGCGGGCCGGGCCGTCCGCCAGGGACGGCCGACCAACGCTATCGGACGGTTCACTCGTCCCACAGACCGTGTTCCGGCCAGCGGCGCGGCAGCGTTCGTCGACCGGCGGCAGCTCCGGCAGGGGCTTGTGCGGGTGGTGCTGGTACCAGTACGCGACCGAGGAGAAGTCGTTGCCCTGGTCGTTGGCGTGCCCGTGTTCGATCGTCACCTTGATCGACGTCGAGAAGCGCACCGGGTCCTCGATGTGGAACCGGTACACGCTCCACAGGCCGAAGTGCTCCTGCGGGCTGCTGGCCAGGCTGATGCCGTGGTACGGCCCTGCGTACGCGCCGCTGGGGAAGCCCCACGCGGCGTTGAAGTAGTCCTCGGTGCCCGTGCCGTGTAGCGACGGCGGCCACTGCTCCCCGTCGATGAAGATCATGTCGTCGCCCTCGCCCGGCCAGGTATACGGCTGGTTGGAGGCGTTGTGGTTGTCGATGCTGAGCACGCAGCCGACGTAGTGGCCGGTGCCCTCGGCGTCGAGGATGACGTAGTTCTCCTCGCCGGTGAGGTTGGTGCCGGGCAGGTCCCACGGTGCGGGCACCTCGCCGGGGGCGAGCCCGTTCGGCACCGGGGTGCAGGGCTTCTCCTGCCGGTAGTACGCGTGGAAGTACGCGACGTCGTCCGGCTTCGCCTCGTCGGTGAGGTCGTAGTCGATGTAGTAGAAGAGGTTCTCGACCGGCTGGTCGCTCTCGTTCCGGATGACGATCTTCGCGTGGCTGCCGAACGGCATCGGGAAGTACGAGTTCATCGCGGCGGCGAACGGGCCCTTCGGGCCTCGGCGGGGGCCGAACACCATGCTCAGCGGTAGCGACACGTAGTGGGTGCAGGTAGCGTGGCCGACGCCGAAGAAGTCGCCCAGCGGGCTGCGGACGCTCGGGTTCTCCTCGCCGTCCCAGTACATCTCGATGACCAGTTTCCGCAGGTACTTCTCGGAGTAGCAGCGGGTGGTCAGCCAGATGTGCTCGATGACGCCGGTGCCGGTGATGTCGGCCAGGACGTGGGTCCCACCGGGCGGTACGACGGCGAAGTCCCGGTTGCCGCCGGTGCGGTCCCAGCTCGATTCGCGCTTGGAGCGGCCGGCCTTGACCCGGGTGAGACCCGCGAGGGGGCTGGTGGGTCGCCAGAACGACATGGTGTTCCTTTCAGGGGTTGTGCGAGGGGGAGCGGCGGTCAGCCCTTGACCGCGCCGAGGCTGAGCCCGGCGACGATCCGTCGCTGCAGCAGCAGCGTGAGCACGACCGCGGGTATGGAGTAGAGGGTGGCGAGGGCCGTCATCGGCCCCCAGTCCAGACCGAACTGGCTCTGGAAGTTGGCGATGGCGATCGGGGTGGTCTGTGCCTGGACCGAGGTGAGCAGCAGGGCGAACAGGAACTCGTTCCAGGAGGCGAGGAAGGCGAAGATCGCGGTGACGGCGACACCGCCGGAGACCACCGGCAGGACGACCCGTAGCAGCGCGGCGAACCGCCCGCAGCCGTCGACCAGCGCCGCCTCCTCGATCTCCCGCGGGACGTTGTCGAAGAAGCTGGCGAGCAGCCAGATCGACAGCGGTAGCGCCACGGTGGTCTGGGCCAGGGCCAGTCCGGTCGGTGTGTCGGTGAGGCCGACCGCGCCGAGGATGGTGACCAGCGGGATGCCGACGGCCACGGCCGGGGCCATCCGGACCAGCAGGGAGCCGGCCATCAGCGCCCGTCCGGTCCGCGTGCGGTACCGGGTGATCCCCCACGCCGCCGGCACTGCCAGGGCCATCGATAGCAGCGTCGCGATCACGGCGGTGCTCATGCTGTTGAGGAACGAGGCGGTCACCCCGGGCCGGTTCAGCGCGGTGACGTAGTTGTCCAGGCTGAAGCGTTCGGGCAGCACGGTGGGCGGCACGGCGATCGCGTCGACCGGCGGCTTGACCGACGTGAGCATGAGGTAGACGAAGGGGAACGCGTAGAGGATGACCATGGCGACGGCCGCCGCCCAGAGCAGCCCGGTCCTGATCCGTCGGGTGAGCAGGTGGGACATCAGGACTCCCTACCGGGCCGCCAGATGGTCAGTACCGCGACCATCGCGACCAGCATCATGACGATCATGAACAGGGTGCTGGTGGCGGCGGCGGTGCCGGGGTCGTTGTAGCTGACCATGGTCTTGTAGATGGTCAGGCTCAACGTCTCCGACGCCGACTGCGGTCCGCCGTCGGTCTGGACGAGGATCACGTCGAAGGCGCGCGCGGCGTCCACGCCCCGAATGATCAGCGCCACCGCGATGACCGGTCGCAGTAGCGGCAGGGTGACGCTGACCAGCAGCCGCAGGCCGCGGGCGCCGTCGAGGCGGGCCGCCTCGTACAGGTCCGGCGGGATGGCCTGGAGGCCGGCGTAGAGCACCAGGGTCATGAACGAGGTGGTGAGCCAGATGTCGGGCAGCGCCACCGAGAAGAGCACCAGGTCCGGGTCGCTGAGCCAGGACACGTCGCCGGGGGAATCCAGGAGCCCCACCCGGGACAGCAGTTCGTTGATGATGCCGACGTTGTCGATCATCAGGAACCGCCACAGCAGGCCGGCGACCACCGGCGCGATCATCAGGGGGTACAGGAACACCGTCTGGAGGATGCGGGCCTTCGGCCCGAGCCGGTGGAACAGCAGGGCCATCACCAGGCCGAGCAGCAGCTCGGCGGCGACCACGATGGCCGTGTACGCGAGGGTCCGTCCGGCCGCCGCGCGGATGCCCGGGTCGGTCAGGGCGGTGACGTAGTTGCCCAGCCCCGTGAAGTGGCGCCCGTCGCCGAGACCGGAGCCGGTGTAGAGGCTGTCGACCGCGAGCTTGACCAGCGGCCAGCCGACCAGCGCCAGCAGCACCACCGCGGCCGGCGCGGCGAGCAGGGTTGCGTACCCGGCATCGGAGAGCCCGCGGCGGGAGCCGGACCGTCGCCTGCCGGCCGGGGCCGGCGCCGGCGGGCTGGTCCGCGGCGGTGCTGCCTGCGCTGTCGGGCTCACTTGACGATGCCCTCGATCTGGGTACGGGCGGCCTTGAGCAGCGCGGCGTAGTCGGCGCCCGGGGCCAGGGCCTTCTGGATGGTGGGCACCAGGACGCTGTCGACGATCCGCTGCCAGTGCGGGCTGGCCGGGCGGGGTCGGGTGGCGCTCGCGTTGAGGGTGGCCAGCAGCGGGCCGAACGACTCGAAGCCCGGCTTCTTGGCGTACTGCTGGTAGGCGGACTTGCGGGCGGCGAGCCCGAGGCTCGTCTCGATGCTCAACGCGTTGTCGTCGTACGCGGCCTTGATGAACCGCTTCGCGAGGTCGGCCTTGGCGCCGCCCTGTGGGGCGGACAGGTACCAGGGTCCGGGGATGCCGGCGACGCCGGCGGTGCCGCCGATCATCGGGGCGGCGCCCACCTTGCCGGCGACCTTCGCGCCCGCCGGGATCTGCCGGTACGCGTGTGCCCAGAACCGGGTCATCGCGGTCTGGCCCTGGTTGAACAGGTTCTGCGCGGCGTTCCAGTCGGTCTGGGCGGCACCGGCCGGGGCGACCTTGTGCTTGTTGTTGAGATCGGCGTAGAAGGCCAGGGCGGCGACGTGCTGGGCGTTGTCGACGATGACGGTGCCGCTGTCGTCGAACACCACGCCGGGGGAGCCGGCCTGGAGCACGTGGGCGAGCCACTCGGTCTCCACCGCGCCCTTGACGTCGGTTCCGTACAACTTCTGGTCCGGGCGGGTGAAGAAGGTGGCGATGTCGGTGAACTGCTGCCAGGTGGTGGGCGGGGCGAGCGGGTAGCCGTACCGGCGCTGGAAGGCGGCCTGCTCCTTCGGATCCTCGAGCAGATCCTTGCGGTAGAAGAGGATCTCGCTGTTGGTCCAGACCGGCATGCCGACGAACCTCCCGCCGGACTGCGCCTCCTGGACCAGCGCCGGGAACAGGTCCCCCTTGACCTCCGCCGTGAAGAGGTCGTCCAGCGGGGCGAGCCTGGTGGCGAACAGGGGCAGCCAGACGGCGTCGACGGCGCAGACGTCGAAGGACGGGCGGCCGCTGGACAGCTCGCTGGTCAGCCGGTTGAACAGGCCCTCGTAGGGCAGTTCGACCAGCGTGACGGTCGTGCCGGTGTCGCGCTGGAACTTCTCCGCCACCGGCTGGAGTTCGATCTTGCCGCCACCCTCGCAGGCGACAGTGAGGGTTTTGTCACCGCCCGAGCCACCGGCGGTCGTCCCGCCGGCGCCGCAGGCGCTGGTGCCGAGCAGGGCCGCCGCGCCGGCCCCGGCCGTGAGTCCGAGGAAGCCGCGGCGGTGCCAGCCGGCCGCTGTCGGGGAATCGGAAGTTGCCATGGGTGCTCCGTTCAGGGGTCGTCGGGGCGCGTGGGGGCGCGCACCCGAGCGATGGTGGGATGCCGTGAACCGAGTGCCAAAACCTTTTGGCAAAAGCTTTTGGCAGAGCGTAGGGAGCCACTTCCGTGTCGGTCAAGAGTCCGGCGCGTTAAATCCCGACCGCCAGACGCCGGTCCGGCCGCCGCCAGCCGGCCCAAGGGGCGGGATCGCCTCGTCCGGGAGGGCCGCCGGGTCAGGCCGAGGCGCGCGGCACGAGGGGACAGGCCACCGCGCTGACTCCGGTTGGCAGGGTGCCGCGAAGCAGGTGCTCGACGGCGAGCCGGCCCATCTTGCGGTACGGCAGGGCCACCGTGGTCAGGGCGGGGCGGAGGTGGGCCGCGATCTCCTCGCGGTTGTCGAACCCGATCACGGCGACGTCCTCCGGTACACGCAGCCCACGGTCGCGGAGCAGGTCGTACGCGCCCATCGCCATCCAGTCGTTGGCGCAGAAGAGCGCGGTCGGCGGCTCCGGCAGGTCGAGCAGGCCGGCGGCGTGCGCGTACCCGGACTCCTGCCACCAGTCGCCGGTGCTGATCAGGCGCTCGTCCACCGGGAGACCCGCCGCGACGTGGGCGTCCCGCCAGCCGGCGAGGCGGCCCGCCGACGCGGGGTAGTCGGGAGGGCCGTTGACCAGCCCGATCCGGGTGTGCCCGGCCTCAATAAGGGTGACGGTGGCGAGCTGGCCGCCCTGCCGTTCGTCGGGCACCACGGCCGGCAGCCGCCGCTCCGCTTCGACGCAGTTGACCAGCACGGTCGACGGCAGACGGGCGACCTCGCCGTCGAGCGACAGCTCCCGATGGTGGTCGGTGGCGAGGATCAGCCCTTCCGGCTGCCAGCGCGTCATGCCGGCGGCGGTGTCGATCATCGACTCGCCGCCGCCGCCGCCGTCGGTGTCGACGATCAGCAGGGTCATGTGACGGCGGACCGCCGCCTCCTGGGCGCCCTTGACGATGCCCACCGCGTACGGGGTGGTGGCGATGGCGCTGGTGACCAGCCCGAGCACGCCACTGCGGTTGGACCGGAGCCCCGCTCACCTGCCGGCCGCACATCCATGGGGCGATCCGGTGATACCGCCATGACCGGCGTCCGGGCGCCGTTCGAGGCTCCTTCTATTACCTTGCCCCCATTGCGGGTGCGCCTCAGTCGCGGTGCGGTCCCGCGATTTCGCCCGACCCGCGGGCGATCAGCCGCGTCGGTACGAGGTGGGTCCTCGGCTGCCATTGCTCCCCGTCGAGGCGGCGGAAGATCAGGGAGGCGGCGACCCGGCCCATCTCCGACGGGTTCTGTGCGACGACGGTGATGCCCGGCTGGAGCAGGTCGGCAAGGGGGAAGTCGTCGAAGCCGACGAGGGCGACCTGCTGCTGCTTGCCGAGTTGCTGCAGCGCCCGGATGGCGCCGATGGTGACGAGGTTCTGCGAGGTGAAGAGGGCTGTCGGCGGGGACTCGCGGGTCAGCAGCCGGCGGGCCGCCTCCTCGGAGTCGCGTTCGGTGTGCAGGTCGTGGATGATGTTCGCGGCCTCCGGCCGGATGCCGTGGTCGCTGAGCGCCTCCTTGAATCCCCGGAAGCGCTGCCGGGCGGTGGGGATCGCCTGGAGGTCGCCGAGGTAGGCGATGTCCCGGTGGCCGTGCCGGACCAGGTGGTGGACAGCGGCGGCGGCGCCGTCGTGGTTGTCGGTGAGGACGGCGTCGACGGGCAGCCCGACCGGGGGCCGGTCGACGAACACCACCGGGGTGCCGGCGTTGACCTCGCCCATCAGGTAGTTCTGGTTGTCGCTCGCCGGCACCACCACCAGCGCGTCGGCCTGCCGCATGGTGAAGGCCCGGACCAGGTCGCGCTCCCGCTCGGGGCTCTCGTCGACGCTTCCGGCGAAGATCAGCACCTCCCGTTCGCGGGCGGCGTCCTCCAGCGCGCGATGCAACGCAGAGGAGAAGGGGTTGGCCAGGTCCTCGAGGACGGCGGCGATTGCCGCGCTGCGGCCGCCGGCGCGCCGCAGGCTGCTGGCGGTGAAGTTCGGCCGGTAGTCGAGCTGCGTGATCGCCCGCTGCACGGCGGCGATCTTCGACGGGGAGACTCCCGGTTCGCCGTTGACCACCCGGGAGGCCGTCTTCGTGCTCACGCCGGCGAGCAGGGCGACGTCCCGTAGGGTGGGCCGGCCCCGGGCGACCGTCGAAGCGGAGACCGCACCGTCCATGAGCGCTCCTAGCGGAGACGACGCCGGGGACCGCGGTACGTGGCCGCGGCCCCCGGACTGCTGATGATCGGGTCCCAGGTTATCGCCACACGGACCGCAGCGGCCGGATGGTGAGTGACCGCACCAGCACCTCGCCGCCCTCGGCGAAGAGCCGCGTCTGGTCGCTGCCGGGTGCCGGGAAGATCTGGTCGGTGATGGTGGTCTGACCTGCCCCGCCGAACACCTCGACGGAGGAGCGGTCCACGTAGATCGTCATGCGTACCCGGTTGTCGTCGACCGAGAGCGGGCCGGAGTGCACGCCGGGGAAAAGCGGGCTGAACCCGACGTCGCCGGACCGGGTCCGGTCGACGTAGAGCCGCCGCGCGGCGGCGTCGTACCCGATCACGGTCCGCTCGCCGTCGCCGCCGCGGACGTGCAGGCCGAACCGGTCGGCGTCGCGCAGCTCGAACTCCGCCTCGATCTCCAGCACGGTCCCGTCGGCCGCCGCCGGCAGGTCCCGCACGCCGGGTCCGACGACGGTGTCCCGCAGGGCGTACGCGCTGTCGGCTCCGCGGAGCCGGCGGATCTGGCTGACCGGTCGCTGGACCAGCCGTACCTCGCCGTCGATCGTGGCGAGCCCGAATTCCCGGGGCAGGGCCATCGCGCCGCGCCAGGGGGAGGTGGGGATGCCGCCGGCGTACTGCCAGTTGTTCATCCAGCCGACGAGCACCCGCTTGCCGCCCGGGACGCCGTTGTAGGAGACGGCGGCGTAGTAGTCCTTGCCGTAGTCGACCCAGTCGTAGCGCTCCAGTTCACTCTCGGCCGGCCGGTCGGCGAACATGACGTGGTCGACGAGGATGTGGCCCCAGCCGCCGGAGTTGAAGTCGTTGATCTCCAGGTGGGCCCGCCTGCCAGCGAGGTCGCGTACGTCCCAGGCGACCCAGTCGAGGCGTTCGCTGTCCTTACCGGTGGCGGTGCGGACCACCTCGCCCTCGACGACCAGGTTGACCGCGGTCTCCACCGACCGGGGCAACACCGGTTCGTCGGTCGCGATCAGGTGGTCGACCAGCAGGTGCCCCCAGCCGCCGGTGTTCTCGTCGACGATGCGCAGCTGCGCGCTGCGGCCCCAGTACTCGGCCACGTCCCAACTGCGCCAGTTCACGAAGCCGGAGAAGTTCCCGGTGCCGGTTCGTACGACCTCACCGTCGACGAGCAGCTCCACCACCGTCCGCGCGCCCGCGCCAACGTGGCCGCCGGCGCCGACGAGCACGCTGAGGTGGTTCCGATCGATCGGGAACGCCGGCGAGGTGAGGGTGCCGGTCGTCGTGTCGGCCTCGTAGAACGTGGTGAGCAGCTTGTCGCCCACGTGCCCGCGCTCGGACCGTGCCGGACCCACGACCGGCGTCCGGCCCCGCAGTCCGCCGGTGGCCGTCCAGCCCGCCTCCTCGTACGTCCGGCCGTCGGGCAGCTCGAAGTCGAGCACGGTCTCGGCGCCCTCGGGCACGAACTCGGTGGTCGTGCCCGGCAGGTGCGGGTGCGCGCCACCGCCGACGAGGAGGTTCACGAAGTCCTGGTCGAGGGTGAATTCGGGGGAGGTCATCCGCCCCTTCGGGGTGTCGAAGCCGAGGAAGCTGTTGACCAGGGAACGGCCGTGGAAGCCGGTGACCAGCTGTTGGCCGGGGACCGTCCCCGGGTAGGGAGCGGTGCCGAAAGGCCCGGGGGCCAGCGTCGGGTCGTTCTCGATCGTCCACCCGGCGTAGTCGCCGTCAAAGTCGGCGAACAGTGTCCCGGCCGGGGGTTCCGGCTCGCCGGTCACCACGTTGTCGGCGGTGAAGGTGGTTCCGTCCCAGTCACCCACGAAGTACTGCGCGCCGGACCCGCCGGCCACCGCCCCGGGGTTCAGGTTGACCACCAGCACCCACTTGGTGCTCTGCGGGTCGCCGTCGACTGGCACCTCGAACAGGTCTGGCACCTCCCAGACCCCGCCGATGGCGTTGGCCGGGCCGAAGTCGCTCAGGTGGGTCCACGCTTTGAGGTCGGCGGAGCGGTAGAAGCGCACCTTGTGTTCGGTGGCTAGCACGATCGCCATGACCCAGTAGCCGGCCTCGGCGTCCCAGAAGACCTTTGGGTCGCGGAACTCCCGGGAGTTGAGGTCGAGCACCGGGTTCCCGGCGTACTTCGTCCAGGTCCGGCCGCGGTCGGTGCTGTAGGCGAGCGACTGGGCCTGGATGCCGGTCGCGGGGTAGGCGCTGGTGTAGACGGCGACCATCGCCGGCGCGTCGGGGCGGCCGAAGCCGGAGGTGTTCTTCTCGTCGACGACGATCGACCCGGAAAAGATGTGCTCGTCGGCCGAGTAGGGCAGTGCGACCGGCAGTTCCTCCCAGTGGAACAGATCGCGGCTGACCGCGTGGCCCCACGACATGTTGCCCCACTGCGCGCCCGCGGGGTTGTGTTGGTAGAAGAGGTGCCATTCGCCCTGGTACCAGACCAGCCCGTTCGGGTCGTTCATCCAGTTGCGCTCGGGGCTGAAGTGGATCTGCGGGCGGTACGGCTCGTCCCTCGTGCCGGCGGTCGCACCGCTGGCGGTGGCGCCGGGCATCGCCGCCACCACGACCGCGGCCGCACACGCGGCCAACCATCGTCGGATCCTCATCCACATCCTCCGTCCGTCGTGGACGCCGGCCGTCCGGCCAGCGGTGGGCGCCCGGGTGTCAGCGCTGGACACCGGTCGGCGATGGGGGTGCCGGGTGCAGCGCGGGCGTCGGCCGTCCGGCCGGCGGTGGGCGCCCGGTGGAGCGATCCTGCGGTCATCTGACATCGATGTCAACCGTGCGGGTGCGAATACGAGCGGCTACCGGAAAAGTCTTCGTCATGGCATTGACATCTTCGGGGACCCCACTGGAAACTGCCCTGACATCGTTGTCATTACTCCTTCCCGGCCGGGTGCCGGGACGGTTCCGAGGGAGAAGACATGATCCAGAGCATTGGCCGCCGCCCTACGGCGCTGCTGGTCGCCGCCGCAGCGGCGACCAGCATGGTCGTCAGCGGTTGCGGCGGCTCCGGTGACGAAGGATCCGGCGACGGCGACTCGACCGTGGCCGTCTCGCTGATCACCAAGAACTCCACGAACCCGTTCTTCGTGACCATGCAGCAGGGGGCGAAAAAGGCCGCCGACGCCGAGGGCGTGAAGCTCAACCTCGCCGCGGGCAAGGAGGACGGCGACGAGGCCGGCCAGGTCCAGGCCATCGAGGACGCGATCGCCCGGGGCGACGACGGCATCCTGATCACCCCGAACGGTCCCGGCGTGAACCCCGCCATCAAGAAGGCCCGCGACGCCGGGCTCTACGTGATCGCCCTGGACACCCCACCCGACCCGGCCGACACCGTGGACATCACGTTCGCCACCGACAACTTCAAGGCGGGTGAGCTCGTCGGCAAGTGGACGGCGGTCCAGCTCGCCGGCAAGCCGGCGACCATCGCGCTGCTGGACCTGTTCAACGACAAGATCGTCTCCGTCGACTACAACCGGGACCAGGGCTTCCTGACCGGGATGGGCATCGACACCGCCGACAAGAAGAAGAACGGCGACGAGGCGAAGACCGGCAACTACTCCGGCGGCACCTACACCATCGCCTGCAACGAGCCCACTCAGGGCGCCGAGGACGGCGGCCGCACCGCCATGGAGAACTGCCTGAACAGGAACCCCGACATCAACGTCGTCTACACCATCAACGAGCCGGCCGCGGTCGGCGCGTACAAGGCGCTCCAGGCGGCGGGCAAGACCCAGGGCGTCCTGGTCGTCTCCATCGACGGCGGCTGCGACGGGGTGAAGCAGGTCAAGGACGGCGTCATCGGCGCCACCTCGCAGCAGTACCCGCTGAAGATGGCCGAACTCGGCGTGCAGGCCATCAAGAAAATCGCGAACGACGGTGAGAAGCCGCAGGTCACCGGTGGCCTCGACTTCTTCGACACCGGCGTCACCCTGGTCACCGACAAGCCGGCCACCGGCGTCGAGAGCATCACCAGCGCCGACGCCACCGGGCGCTGCTGGGGCTGAGTCCACCGCTGTCTCGGTCGAGGCGCCCGGGAGCTCGCATCCCGCGCCCTCGACCGGGCAGTCGTCCGCCTCCGTCGACCACGGCAGGGAGCAACCCGTGACCACGACCACTCCACCGACCACCGCAGCCCAGCAGTTCGCGCTGCGCCGGCACTCACCGCTGCAACGCGTTCAGCACCTGCTGCACGCACACCCGGCGATCAGCCCGTTCCTCGTGCTGGTCATCGCGTTCGTCGTCTTCTCCACCCTCAACCCCCGCTTCGCCTCGCCGAACTCCCTGTCGCTCGTCCTGCAGCAGGTGGCCGTGATCGGCGCGCTCGCCGTCGGGCAGACACTCATCATCCTCACCGCGGGGATCGACCTGTCGGTCGGCGCGATCCTCATCCTGGCGATGATGCTCTCGGCGAAACTGGCCGAGGGGCAGGGGCTGCCGGGCGCGCTCGCCGTCCTGCTCGCCATCGCGGTGGGCGCCGCGGCGGGCGCGCTCAACGGCGGGCTGGTGACCCGGCTGAAACTGCCGCCCTTCATCGTCACCCTGGGCACGCTCAGCGTCTTCACCTCCATCGGGCTGCTCTACTCCGACGGCCAGAGTGTCCAGGCCACCGACCTGCCATCCGTGCTCAGCTGGACCGGGGAATCCTTCCCGGTGGGCGAGTTCCGGATCACCTTCGGCGTCGTCGCGGTCGTGCTCCTCTACCTCGTGGTGGGCTACGCCCTGGCCAAGACCGCCTGGGGCCGGCACGTCTACGCGGTCGGCGACGACAAGGAGGCCGCGCGGCTCGCCGGCATCAGGGTCGACCGGGTCCTGCTGAGCGTGTACCTGGTAGCGGGAGCCATCTACGGAATCACCGCCTGGATCCTCATCGGACGGGCGGGCGCGGCCAGCCCGAACGCCATCACCGACGCCAACCTGGAGAGCATCACGGCAGTGGTGATCGGCGGCACCAGCCTCTTCGGCGGCAGGGGAGTGCTGCTCGGCACCCTGCTCGGCGCGCTGATCGTCGGGTTCTTCCGCAGCGGCCTCTCCCTCGCCGGCGTCGACGACCAGTACCGGGTGCTCGCCGTGGGCCTGCTGGTGATCCTCGCCGTGGCCGTCGACCAGTGGATCAGAAGGGTGCGAGCATGACCGCCACCACGCACAGCCCAGGCAGTCGGCCGCCCGCGGCAGAACCGGCGCAGCGTACGCCGGTGCTCTCGGCCCGCGGATTGGTGAAGACCTTCGGCAAGGTCGTCGGGCTGGACGGCGTTGACCTCGACCTCTATCCCGGCGAGGTGCTCG
Organism: Micromonospora sp. LZ34; assembly: GCF_052981855.1. Taxonomy (NCBI): domain Bacteria; kingdom Bacillati; phylum Actinomycetota; class Actinomycetes; order Micromonosporales; family Micromonosporaceae; genus Micromonospora; species Micromonospora sp. LZ34. Next base: position 1,348 of record NZ_JBRIQN010000080.1, on the reverse strand, counting down.
CCGTCATCGGCGACAACGGCGCCGGCAAGTCGACGCTGATCAAGTGCCTCACCGGCGCGCTGACCCCGGACGCTGGAGAGCTGTTCCTGGAGGGCCGGCCGGCGCACTTCAAGCGCCCGCAGGATGCCCGGGACGCCGGTATCGAGACGGTCTACCAAACCCTGGCCGTCGCCCCAGCGCTGGACATCGCGAGCAACCTCTTCCTCGGACGCGAGAAGCGCCGCCGAGGACCGCTCGGGTCCGTCTTCCGGATGCTCGACCAGAAGGGCATGCGCCGCGAGGCCGCCCAGGCCCTCGCCGACCTCGGCATCGGCACCCTGCAGAACGTCGCGCAGGCGGTCGAGACGCTCTCCGGAGGCCAGCGGCAGGCCGTCTCGGTGGCGCGGGCCGCCGCCTTCGGCAGCAAGGTGATCGTGCTCGACGAGCCGACCGCCGCGCTCGGGGTCAAGGAGTCCAACCAGGTACTCAGACTGATCGAGGAGCTGCGGTCACGCGGACTCCCGGTGATCCTCATCAGCCACAACATGCCGCACGTGTTCGAGGTCGCCGACCGCATCCACATCCAACGACTCGGTCGATGCGCCGGCGTGGTCAGCCCCTCGTCGCACACCATGGCCGAGGCGGTAGCCATCATGACCGGTGCCACCACCCTCGAACAGCCTCCCGGCCACGCAACGGGCTGATCCACGGCCAGGCACAGCATCGACGCCCATGCAGAAAGGAGAGACGTGATCACTGTCGTGGGAGAGACCCTCGTGGATCTGATCGAGGAGGCAGCAGGGACGATGGCGGCGTACCCCGGGGGAAGCCCCGCGAACGTGGCCACCGCTCTGGCCCGACTCGGTCAGCCCACCACCCTGCTGACGCAGATCGGCGACGACGTACACGGGCGGATGCTCCGCGCCTACATCGAACGCAACGGCGTACGCCTGAGCCAGCAGTCGATCCTGGACCTGGCGCAGACAAGCGTGGCGACGACGCACCTGAATCCCAAGGGCCAGGCCACCTACGACTTCAACATCGAATGGCGAGCCTTCCCCGGGCAGGCGGTCGAGGATGCGCACGGCGATTGCCTGCACACCGGATCGCTCGCCACGGTCCTACAGCCGGGAGCCGACGACGTGCTGGCACTGGTGCGGCGGGCACGCCCGTCGACGATGATCAGCTTCGACCCGAACTGCCGTCCCTCTGTGACCAGCGACCCGATCGGCGCCCGAGGGAGGATCGACGCCTTTGTCAGTTTGAGCGACGTCGTCAAGGTCAGCGGCGACGATCTGGACTGGATCTACCCGGGCCGCCCCTACCAGGAGGCGGGGCGGAGGTGGCTGGCCCTCGGCGCACACGTTGT
>NZ_JBRIQN010000079.1:0-16079 GCF_052981855.1 Micromonospora sp. LZ34 | reverse complement strand
GGCCGCCGTGGCGACCGGCTGTGCCACACCAAAGTGGCTGGTCAGAACCCATGTCTGCAAAATGTGGAGCGGGCAACCCAACGTTACGCCCGCTCAAAAACTTGACACAAACGTCGAGAATCTGGCGGCCAAGGATCTAGACCTCGCGCACCTCCAGCACGCGGGTGGTCGGGGCGGCGTCGCCGAGGGCCGCACGCAGGCCCGCCCGCTCCGGGTCGGCCAGGAAGGCGTCGTAGCCGTCGCGGGTGTCGAACCGGATCAGGTGCACCTCGGTGCCCCCGTCGCCGGTGCGCAACCGGCGCTCCACCCGCCCGCCGTGCCGCCCGAGCAGGCCGAGCACCGAGTCCTCGTACCGCTGGCCGGCCTCGGCCGCGTCGGCGGGGAACTCCACCAGCGCCACCAGGCGAACGGCGGCGGCCGGGGCGGTGACCAGCGACTTCCAGAAGTGGTGATCGACGTGACCGCCCGGGATGCCCTCCCGGCGCCCGGTGTCCAGGTAGCCGTTGCGGCGGTAGAAATCGGGCGCCTGGAAGGAGAACGACGACACCGAGACCTCGGTGCAGCCCCGCCGGCGGGCCTCCTGTTCGAACGCCCGCAGCATCCGGCCGCCCCAGCCCTCGGCCCGGCGGTCCTCGCGCACCCAGATCATGTTGATACCGGCGCAGCCGCCCCAGGTCCAGCCGGTCAACCCTGCGACCAGGTCGCCGTCGGCGGCGCTGACCCGGACGTTGAGCTCCGCCTCGTCGTGCGCGCCGGTCGCCCGGTTGTTGAACGCGGTGAGCTCCCGGTCCAGCCGGCCGGCCAGCTCCGGGTCGGCTGTCGCGAGCACCGTCAGCGTGTCGCCCGAGCCCGGCCGGGGGCCGTCCTGTCCGCCGGGGTCGGGGCCGGGGTCGGCGGGCGGTGTGGTCGCGGTGTCGTTCCCCGTCGTCATGCGGCGGAGTATGGCAGGGCCGCCCTCGGCCCGCGCGGTGCTACTCGGCGATGCCGACCGCCTCGGCGCTGGCCGTCCAGAGCCGGGCGGCCAGTCCGGGGTCGGCCGCCTTGCGCAGCGGCCGGCGCAGTTGCCGGTCGGCGTAGTAGCCGCCGTCACGCAGCCGGGCCGGGTCCTGGTTGGCCAGCCAGATCAGTGTCTCCGCGCCCTTCTCCGGGCTGCGGAACGGCAGCACCCGCATGCCCAGCGCGACCAGCCGGCTGTCGTTGCCGAACCGGGTGCGCACGATGCCGGGGTGGAAGCAGTACGACCGCACCTGCGGCCAGCGCCGGGCCGCCTCGGCGGTGAACAGGATGTTCGCCTGCTTGCTGGTGCCGTACGCGGTCATCGGACGGTAGCGGTGCAGCGGGGCGTTCAGGTCGTCCGGGTTCAGGGCACCGCTGCGGTGCGCGCCGGAGGCGGTCCCCACCATCCGGCCGACCCGGTCCCGCAGCAGGTTGCTGAGCAGGAACGGGGCCAGGTGGTTGGCCTGGATCGACAGTTCGAACCTGTCCACCGTGGTGAGCGGCTGGAGCACGATCGCGCCGGCGTTGTTGGCCAGCACGTCGATCCGGTCGTACGCGGCCCGCAGCTTCTCGGCCAGCCGGCGGACGTCGTCGAGCACCGCGAAGTCGGCCCGGAACAGCTCGGGCCGTTCCCCGGAGGCCTCCCGCACCTGCTCGGCCGCCACCTGCAACCGCGCGGGGTCGCGCCCGACCAGTACCACCTGGTCACCGCGGCGCGCCAGATCCACCGCCGCCGCCAGGCCGATGCCCGAACTGGCCCCGGTCACCACCACGAGTCGGCGCCCAGTGACATCTTCCACAGGTCCATTCACCCCGGTCATGGCGCGAGGTTACCGTGGCGTCACAAAGACCTTTGGGATCGTTAAGTTCTCGGATTCTCGTCAGCTGGCGTCGGCGTGCCCGCCGCACGCTGGAAGGAGCGCAATCGATGGCCGCAGTTGGGCGACCCCGCCGGTCCTGCCTCGCCGTACCCGGCTCCAGCGTCAAGATGCTCGGCAAGGCCCAGGGCCTCCCGGCCGACCAGGTCTTCCTCGACCTGGAGGACGCCGTCGCCCCGCTGGCCAAGCCGGACGCCCGGAAGAACATCGTGGCCGCGCTCAACGAGGGCGACTGGTCCGGCAAGACCCGGGTGGTCCGGGTCAACGACCTCACCACCCCGTGGACCTACCGGGACGTCATCGACGTGGTCGAGGGGGCCGGCGCCAACCTCGACTGCATCATGCTGCCGAAGGTGCAGAACGCGGCCCAGGTGCAGTGGCTCGACCTGACGCTGACCCAGCTCGAGAAGACCCTCGGCCTCGAGGTCGGCCGGATCGGCATCGAGGCGCAGATCGAGAACGCCGCCGGCCTGGTCAACGTCGACGCGATCGCCGCCGCCTCGCCCCGGGTCGAGACCATCATCTTCGGCCCGGCCGACTTCATGGCGTCGATCAACATGAAGTCGCTGGTGGTCGGCGCGCTGATCCCGGACTACCCGGGTGACCCCTACCACTACATCCTGATGCGGATCCTGATGGCCGCGCGGATGCACGACAAGCAGGCGATCGACGGCCCGTTCCTGCAGATCCGCGACGTCGACGGGTTTCGCGACGTGGCCAAGCGGTCGGCCGCGCTGGGCTTCGACGGCAAGTGGGTGCTGCACCCGGGGCAGATCGACGCCGCGAACGAGGTCTACTCGCCGGCCCAGGCCGACTACGACCACGCCGAGCTGATCCTCGACGCGTACGAGCACTACACCTCCGAGGCGGGCGGCAGGCTGGGCGCGGTGATGCTCGGCGACGAGATGATCGACGAGGCGTCCCGGAAGATGGCGCTGGTGGTCGCCGCCAAGGGGCGGGCGGCCGGGATGACCCGGACGTCCAGCTTCACGCCGCCGGCGGAGTAGAACCTGGTTCTCCCCGTGCCGCCCCGGCCACACCGGGGCGGCACGGTGCGTTTCAGTAGCTGCTGCCGGAGTCGGCCTGCGTGATGGCGAAGACGATGGCCACCACGTAGAAGAGGATCAGCAGCACCAGCAGGCCGGTGAGGATCCAGCCGACGATGATGGCGGCCTTCGCCATGCCCTCCCCGCCCTCGCCGGTCTGCCGGATCTGCTTCTGGGCAACGTGCCCCATGATGGCTCCGACCGGAGCGGTGATGCAGGACGCGACGCCGACCAGGGAGAGCACCAGGGCGGCGATCGCCAGGCCGTTGGTCTTCTGCTGCGGCGGGTAGCCGTAGCCGTAGCCCGGGTAGGGGGGCGGCGGGTAGCCGGGGGCGGCGTACGGGTCGCCGGGCTGGCCGGGCGACTTCATCCCGGCGTACGGGTCGCCGCCCGGGTACGGCTCGGCGGCGGTGGGCTGGGTGGGCACGGGCTGACCGCTGATCGGCAGGGTCGGATCGGCCGGTGGGCTCGACTGCTGGCCCGACCACGCCGGGTCGTTCCAGCCGCCGGACGGCGGGGGATAAGTCATTCGTCTACTCCGTAGGGTGCGGGTGCGCCGTCAGGGTAGTCACCGGGGGGCAAACCGCGTGGTCCCGCCACCGGGTGCCGCGTTGCCCGGGGGACCGCGACCGGGCAGGATCCTGGCATGGTGTTTGACGCGCGAGCGGCGGACCGCTCCGGCAGCCGACCGAGACGGGACGTGAGCCGTCCCGGCCTGGCCCGACGCAGCCGGGCGGCCGTTGCCGCCACCCCCGGACAGGACGAACCGGCGCCCCTGCCGGAGCCGGTGACCATGCGGCTTGACGGGCGGGTCGCCCTGGTGACCGGGGCCGGCAGCGCGGACGGCATCGGGTACGCGACCGCGCGCCGGCTCGCCGACCTGGGCGCCCGGGTGGCGATCGTCTCCACCACCCGGCGCATCCACGAACGCGCCGGCGAGCTGGGGGTGACCGGCTTCGTCGCCGACCTCACCGACGAGTCGGAGGTCGGCGCGCTCGCCGACGCCGTGGCCGAGCAGCTCGGCGACGTGGAGGTGCTGGTCAACAACGCCGGTCTGGCCAGCCGGGCCAGCCCCGAGGTGCTGCGCCCGGTCGCCCAGCTGAGCTACGACGAGTGGCGCGGCGAGATCGACCGTAACCTGACCACCGCGTTCCTGTGCAGCCGGGCGTTCATCGGCGGCATGGCCGAGCGCGGCTGGGGGCGGATCGTGAACCTCGCCGCGACGTCCGGGCCGGTCAACGCGCTGCCCACCGAGGCGGCGTACGCGGCGGCCAAGGCGGGCGTGGTCGGGCTGACCCGGGCGCTGGCGATGGAGATGATCGCCGACGGGGTGACCGTGAACGCGGTCGCGCCCGGCACCATCTACACCGCGGCGTCCACCATGGCCGAGATCAAGCAGGGCCTCGGTACGCCGGTCGGCCGGCCCGGCACGCCGGACGAGGTGGCCGCGGCGATCGCGTTCCTCTGCTCGCCGGCCGCCTCCTACATCACCGGCCAGATGCTGGTGGTGGACGGCGGGAACAGCGTCCGTGAGGCGCAGTTCCGTCAGTAGGTGGTGCCGTCGATGCCGGCGAAGGCGACCAGCGCGATCCAGCCGCAGCAGACGAGCAGGCCCAGCCCGGTGAAGACGTAGCTGAGGATCAGCCCCCAGGTGGCCAGCTGGTCGCCTTCCTCGCCGCTGGTGCGCAGCTGCCGCTTGGCCAGGTGACCGAGGACGATACCGGCGGGCGCGAACACGAACGCGAAGACCAGCGAGAGGATGGCCAGCACGTTCGTGGCGCCACCGGGGCGGGGTCCGCCGGGGGACGGCGGGCCGTACTGGCCGTAGGGCCCCTGCGGGGCGTACGGCGGCTGCTGCCCCCACTGCGGCGCGTGCGGCGGCTGGCCGGTCTGCTCGTACGACGGCTGTCCGTACGCCGGCTGCTGCTCGTACGACGGTGGCCCGTAGCCCGACGACGGCTCCTGCCCGGGCGGTGGCTCCCAGGGCGACGGCGGCCGGTCCGGATCCGGCGGGCCCGGCGGCGGTGGCTGGCTCACGATGACCTCCTCCTGCCGGTGGCGGATACGCCCCTCTTGCCGGACGCTACCGGTAGCGGTGAACCTTTTCACAGCGGTTGTGTGGACTGGTCACCTTGGCCTCGCCGGCCGCGCGGCCGATACTGACCGAGCGTTCAGTTACCCATGAGTAAGGCGCCGATCCCCCGGAGGCTGAGATGGCTCGACTCGCCCAGACGCCCGGCCTGACCGACGAGCAGCGGTCGATCCTGGAAACCGTCCGGGAGTTCGCCGACAAGGAGATCATCCCGCACGCCCAGCGGCTCGAGCACGCCGACGAGTACCCCACCGACATCCTCGACGGGATGCGCGAGATGGGGCTGTTCGGCCTGACCATCGCCGAGGAGTACGGCGGCCTGGGCGAGTCCCTGCTGACCTACGCCCTGGTGGTCGAGGAACTGTCCCGGGGCTGGATGTCGATCTCCGGCATCGTCAACACCCACTTCATCGTGGCGTACCTGGTCTCGCAGCACGGCTCGGCCGAGCAGAAGGCCCGGCTGCTGCCGAGGATGGCCACCGGCGAGGTGCGCGGCGCCTTCTCCATGTCCGAGCCCGAGTGCGGGTCCGACGTCTCCGCGATCAAGTCGAAGGCGGTCCGCGACGGCGACAACTACGTCCTCAACGGCCAGAAGATGTGGCTGACCAACGGGGCCTACTCGTCGGTGGTGGCCACCCTGGTCAAGACCGACACCGGCGCCGACTCGGTCTACGGCAACATGAGCACCTTCCTGCTGGAGAAGGAGCCCGGCTTCGGCGAGACCGCGCCCGGCCTGACCATCCCCGGCAAGATCGACAAGATGGGCTACAAGGGCGTCGAGACCACCGAGATGGTCCTCGACGGGGTGACCGTGCCCGCCTCGGCCGTGCTCGGCGGCGCGGAGAAGGTCGGCCGCGGCTTCTACCAGATGATGGACGGCATCGAGGTCGGCCGGGTCAACGTGGCCGCCCGCGCCTGCGGCATCTCTATCCGCGCCTTCGAACTCGCCGTCGCGTACGCCCAGCAGCGCCGCACCTTCGGCCAGCCGCTCGCCAAGCACCAGGCCGTCGCGTTCAAGCTCGCCGAGATGGGCACGAAGATCGAGGCCGCGCACGGCCTGATGGTCAACGCCGCCCGGCTCAAGGACGCCGGCCAGCGCAACGACGTCGAGGCCGGCATGGCCAAGCTGCTCGCCTCGGAGTACTGCGCCGAGGTGGTGCAGGAGGCGTTCCGCATCCACGGTGGCTACGGCTACTCCAAGGAGTACGAGATCGAGCGGCTGATGCGGGAGGCCCCGTTCCTGCTCATCGGTGAGGGCACCTCGGAGATCCAGAAGACGATCATCTCCCGCGGCCTGCTCAAGGAGTACAAGCTCTGACGGCGGGCGGCGCCCGCCGCCGGCTCAGCTCAGCCGGGTGAGGCCGGCGGCGGCCCGCTCCACGATCAGGCAGCGGTCCTCGACGTAGTCGATGCCGGCCTCCTCGGCGATCCGCCGCGCCTCCGGCGAGACGATGCCGAGCTGCAACCAGACCGCTGGCGCGCCGATCGACACCGCCTCCCGGACCACCTCGACCGCGTCCTCGGCCGGCCGGAACACGTCGACCAGGTCGACCGGGTGCGGGATCTCGGAGAGCGAACGGTAGGCCCGCTCGCCGAAGAGTTCGTCGACGGTCGGGTTGACCGGGATGATCCGCCAGCCGTACCGCTGCATCTGCAGCGGCACGCCGTGCGCGGCCTTGCGGGGGTCGCGGGACGCACCCACGACGGCGATCACGGCGGAGTCGGCGAGGATCTGCTGAGCGGAGCGCACCCGCCGACTCTAACTCCGCCGGGACGGGGCCGTCGCCGCGTGGCCGGCAACAGGTGGCGCCTCACAGCAGGGTCAGTTGCTCGACGGCCGGGGGCGGCGGCGGGTCGGGCAGGCGGCGGTTGTCGCCGCGCTCGCCCCGGTGCAGGCCGTGCCGCCGGGCGGCGATCCGCACCCGCGCGGTCAGTTCCCGCTGGTAGGCCTGGGGCGCGTAGGCGCCGGAGCGGTAGAGCTCGCGGTAGCGGGGCACCAGGTGCGGGAACTCCCGGCCGAGCCAGCGGGCGTACCACTCGCGGGCGCCGGGGCGCAGGTGCAGTGCCAGCGGGGTGACGCTGGCCGCGCCCGCCGCCGCGATCGCCGACACGGTCGCCTCGATCGACCCGTCGTCGTCGCTGAGCCCGGGCAGGATCGGCGCCATCAGCACGCCCACCTCGAAGCCCGCGTCGGTGAGCGCCCGGACCGCGTCCAGCCGGCGGCGCGGGCTGGGCGTGCCCGGCTCCACGGCCCGCCAGAGCCGCTCGTCGACGAAGCCGACCGAGTAGGAGACACCGACCCGGGTCACCTCGGCGGCCTGCCGCAGCAGCGGCAGGTCCCGCAGGATCAGGGTGCCCTTGGTGAGGATCGAGAACGGGTTGGCGAAGTCCCGCAGCGCCGCGATGATCTGCGGCATCAGCTGGTAGCGCCCCTCGGCCCGCTGGTAGCAGTCGACGTTGGTGCCCATCGCGATGTGCGCGCCCCGCCAGCGCGGCGCGGCCAGCTCCCGCCGGACCAGCTCACCGGCGTTGACCTTGACGATCACCTTCCGGTCGAAGTCCGCTCCCGCGTCGAGGTCGAGGTAGGTGTGGGTGTTCCGGGCGAAGCAGTTGTGGCTCACCACGCCGTTGGCGATGAAGTCGCCGGTGCCGGTGGTGATGTCCCACAGCGGCAGCTCCAACCCGAGCGGCTCGACGGCCGTGACCCGTGGTGCGGCGGCCTGGGGCACCCGGACGCCGGCGATGAGCCGCCCCGGCCGGCTCGCCGGCTCCGCCAGGTGCAGGAACCGCAGCCGTTCGCGCAGCCCGCCCGTCAACCGGAGCTGCCGGGGGCGGCCGGGCAGGTTGTGGTCCTCCCGGACGAAGGTGAAGCCGAAGCGTTCGAGCGCCGCCGTGACGCCGTGGAGGCGCTCGTCATCCGCGACGCTGATCCGCAGGGCGTCGCTGCTGCACCTGCCCCCGACGTCGAAGGCCCCCGCCAGGAAGCCCAGCCACCAGTCGTCACCGGGAGGCTCGGACGATTCGGCGCGCTCGCCACCGGAGGCGGGGATCGGGGACGAGCCGGACGGCAGGCCGTCGTGGCTCGTCGCGCAGCGGTAGCCGCGGCGGTGGTCGGCGGAACCCTTGTGCCCTTCGTGGAACCGGCCGGTGCCCACCAGCCGTTCCCCGCACGTCAGGCGCCGGCGCCGGCCCGGCTCCGGCGAGACGTATCGCCAGCCCTGATCCGACAGGAAGCGGTGGTCGCCACTGGTCACCAGGATGGTGCCGTCGTCCAGGGTCACCCGGTGGGCCGGCTTCACCGTCGACCACTTGGCCAGCACCGTCGTCACGACGTAGCGCCGGTGGGGGCCCTGGCGTCGTGTGCCGTAGATCCGGTCGCCGATCTCCAGGTCGCGCAGCAGCCTGGTGCGGCCGTCGGCCATCAGGATCGGTGTGTCGCCGGAGACGCAGTACACACACGCGTGGGAGCAGCCGCGGTAGGGATTGACCGTCCACTCGAAGGGGACGCGGGAGGCGCCGGGGACCTTGTTGATGATGGACTTGGCCTGCACCTCGTAGAAGGTCATCCCGGCGAAGCCGGGGGTGTCGAAGGTGCGGGCGACCGCGCCGGGCAGCGCCAGCGGCAGGGGTGGCGTCGCTGGCGCTGCCCGCCCGGGAACTCCCTCGTCCGGGGGAGCGGAGAGGTTGTCCCAGCGCATGGGCTCTATTCGAACATGCGTACGAGTCGAGCGCAAGCGACCCGCCGTGTTCCCTGCCACCTCGCCGCCGGCTCGGGCGGCGTCCGGGGGAGGATGGGGGCATGGAGAGGTCGACGTTCGTCTACGACGGGGACTGCGCGTTCTGCACCCGGTGCGCCGAGTTCATCGAGCGGCGGATCCCCACCGGCGCGCGGGTGGTGCCCTGGCAGTTCGCCGACCTGGCCGCGCTCGGTCTGACCGAGGCCGAGTGCGAGGAGGCGGTGCAGTGGGTCGGCGCCGACGGCTCCCGTGCGGCCGGCCCGGACGCGATCGCGAAGCTGCTCGGTGACAGTGGTCCGCTCTGGCGGGTCGCCGGCGCCGGGCTCCGCTTTTCGCCGGTGCGGACGGCCGCCTGGCCGGCGTACCGCTGGGTGGCGCGCAACCGACACCGGCTGCCCGGCGGCACCGCCGCCTGCGCGCTGCCGCAGGAGGCGCGGGAGCGCCTCTACGGCCCGGCCGGCCGCCCCGGCGCCTGACCTACGGCCCGGCCGGCTCCGCTACCGCCGGGCCGGCCAGTGGCGGCGCCGACGGCTCCGCCACGTCGGCGCGCTCCGTGGCGTCCGGTCCGCGACGGGCGGTGAGCCGGCGGGCCCAGACCAGCGGGCGGACCCGCTCCAGCGGCAGGAAGCTGGTCATCGCCGCCAGGTGCGGGGCGAACGAGATGGTGATGGTCGCGATGGTCACCAGGTGGAACGAGTAGAAGAAGCCCACCGTGTACAGCCGCCAGCGCTCCCGGAGCAGGAAGACCACCGGGCTGCCCAGTTCGAACGCGACGATGCCGAACTGGGCGACGATCAGCAGGTACGGCACGCCGGCGATCAGGTCGGCGAGTTCGGTGCCGCGCCGGATGATCGCCCGGGCCAGCACCGAGCCGGTCAGCCAGTCCAGACCGCCGAAGCGCAGCTTGGCCCAGGCGGCGAGGAAGTACGTGCAGATGACCGCGATCTGGGTGACCCGCAGCGCCCAGCCACCGGCCTCGGTGCGGGTCAGGTCGCCGTGCCGGGCCCGGCCGGCGGTGGGCAGCACCGCGAGCGCGACCAGCAGGCCGAATCGGTCGTGGTCGACCTTGCCGTAGCTCATCGCGACGAGCATCCACTCGAAGTAGAGCGCGAAGACCGACCAGCCGAGCAGGCGGGGCGCCCGCCCGGTCGCGGCGAGCAGGGCGAGCAGCAGCAGCGCCCAGAAGATGACGCCGACCACCGCCGGCGTCGGGGTGGGCAGCGGCAGCAACCGGCCGATCAGCAGCGGCTGGTAGAGCTCGCCGGGCACCGCGACCCGGGTGCGCACCCAGGGGGTGAAGACCACCAGGTCCGCGGCGACGAAGAGATAGATCAGCGTACGGAAGGCGGCCACCCGCCCGCGGGGGACCGGCTCGGTCAGCCAGCGGCTCATCGGGGCGCCTGCCAGCTCACCACGGTCTCGTCGGTCCACCGGCCGGTGGGGCGGCCCTCCCGGATGCCGTGCCAGCGGATCACGATGCGCACCTCGACCAGCCGGGCCGCGTCGGGGTTGCGTTCGGCGTACGCGTCGGCCACCTCGGCGAGCAGCGCGGGGTCGGCGGCGTACCGGCCCTGCTGGCCCTCGATCTCGGCCCGGCGGATGCCGGTGGCCTGCTCGCCCAGGCCGACCACCGCGCCGGTGACGTCGACGCCCTCGACCCGGGTGTCCGGGGCGGGGGAGTTCGGTGGGTTGGACGTCGAGTACATCCGGAACGGACCGAACGGGAAGTGGTCGTCGGTGCCCCAGACGGTGCCGGCCAGCAGTACGGCCAGGCCGAGCGCGGTGGCGGCGAGTCGGGCCGCGCGGCCGCGGGCGGTCAGAGTCTCCATCGGGTCGTGACGATACGCGACGCCGCGTGACCGGTGGGGTCCCTCAAAAGCCCTGGCCGCGCCGTCGTTCGGACGGCGGAGACGACGACGGCCGGGTCCCCGTGTCGGGGACCCGGCCGTCGTGGCGGTCGGCTCAGTGCTTGTGCTCGGCCAGCTGCTTGCGGACGTCGTCCATGTCGAGCGCCTCGACCTGCTCGATCAGGTTCTCCAGCGCCGACTCGGGCAGCGCGCCCGGCTGAGCGAAGACGATCACGCCGTCACGGATCGCCATGATCGTGGGGATGGACCGGATGTCGAACTTGGCGCCCAGTTCCTGCTGCGCCTCCGTGTCCACCTTGCCGAACACGATGCCCGGGTGCTTCTCCGACGAGCGCTCGTAGACCGGGGCGAACCGCTTGCAGGGACCGCACCAGTCGGCCCAGAAGTCGACCAGGACGATACCGTCGCCGCCGGTCACCTCGTCGAAGTTTGCCGTGGTCAGCTCTACGGTTGCCATGGGGAGTCTCTCCGATCACCGCGAAATAGCTACGTCTGGTGGAACGAGGACGTACCCCGTCGGATTCCCGCCTCAGGGGTGCGGAAACGTCCTCGGGCAGGTGATCTGCATCATCGACGGCCGTCTGTCGGATCGGCTCGTGCGCTCCGCAAGTGCAGTACGCATTTGCGTGACCCGACGTGATGGGAGCGTTTCCATAGAGATCGGCACGAATACCCGTGACGGATTGGTAACTTCGGGCTTGACAAGCGGGGATCCGGCACCCGGAGATCGCTGACGGCTCGACCCGGAGTAACCGAGCGTAGTGTTACAAAAAGATAAATGTGACCCCCGTCTCTGTCCGCTCCCGTTCGCGTCGGGCAGAATCTTCCGCATCAGAGCGTGGGCGGCGGGTGCCGGGGAGGGCCCCGCCGCTCATTGCGTCTCCCCCCGGGTCGGCCGGTGTGACATTTCCCCACGGCCCGCGCCCCGCCCATCGCCTTAACCCTCGATAAGGCATGCTGTGCCGAACTCCATCGCCGCCCGTCGAAGGGGACAAGGATGCAGTTCGGCCGCTACTACGAGGAGTTCGAGGTCGGCGCGGTCTACCGGCACTGGCCGGGCAAGACGGTCACCGAGTACGACGACCACCTCTTCTGCCTGCTCACCATGAACCACCACCCACTGCACATGGACGCGCACTACGCCGAGACGGCGAGCCAGTTCAAGCGGAACGTGGTGGTCGGCAACTACATCTACTCCCTGCTCCTCGGCATGTCCGTGCCGGACGTCAGCGGCAAGGCGATCGCCAACCTCGAGGTCGAGTCGCTGCGGCACGTGGCGCCGACCTTCCACGGCGACACCATCTACGGCGAGACCACGGTGCTGGACAAGCGGGAGTCCTCCTCCAAGCCGGACCGGGGCGTGGTCGCGGTGGAGACCCGCGGCTACAACCAGGACGGCACTCTGGTCTGCGTCTTCCGCCGCCGGGTGATGGTCCCCAAGCGGGAGTACGCGGCGAGCGCCGTGCCTGAGGGCGTCGACCCCGAGCGGCCGAGCTTCCCCGAGCCGCGCTGACCTCCGGCGCGACCTCTGGGTTCGCGACGCGACGCGACGGGCCCCTTCCACCCCGGTTCCGGGTGGAAGGGGCCCTTTTCCCGATCCGGGGCATATGCTGGCGCCGGAGGTCCCCATGAGCCACTCCCTCGCCGGAGAGCCGCCCTCTGCCGGTCGCCGTGCCGCACCGCTGACCACCGCCGTCTACTCCGCCGCCGAGTGGGATCTGCTGACCGACCTGCCCGGGCGGGTCATCGTGGCCGCCGCCGCGCCCGGTCCCGGCCGGCCCCGCCGGGGCGTCGCCGCCGGTCTGGCCGGCCTCGACGCGGTCGCCGCCGGCCGGGCCTTCGACAGCGACCTGGTCCGTGCGGTGGTCGCCGCGATCTACGCCCGGCACGACGGCGCGGCGCAGCCGACCCACGAGCTCACCGACCTGGTGGACCTGCTCGCCACCTGCCGCGCCGCGGTCCGGGTGCTGCACCGGCGGGCCGACCCGGCCGACTCGGCGGCGTACCGGCAGTGGGTGCAGTCGGTGGCCGCCCGGGTGTGCCGGGCGGCGCCGGTCGGCGTACCCGGGACCCTCGCCGGGGAGTCGCCCGCCGACCGGCGGTTCCTCGACCGCCTCGGCGCCGCGTTGGGGCTGCGCTGAGCCGCACCGGCCCCCGGGGTCACGCCGGCGGCCCGGTCGCCGGGCCGTACCCTCTCCAGACCGTGACCGGTGAGCAGCTCGACGTCGGCGTGGGACCCTGGCCCGGGGACCCGCCGGACGACCCCCGCTACGACCCCGTGCTGCTCGCCGAGGGCGACCGGCGCAACGTGGTGGACCGCTACCGGTACTGGCGGCGCGAGGCGGTGGTGGCGGACCTGGACCGGCGCCGGCACGACTTCCACGTGGCCATCGAGAACTGGCAGCATGACTTCAACATCGGCACCGTGGTCCGCAACGCCAACGCCTTCCTCGCCGCCGAGGTGCACATCGTCGGCCGGCGCCGGTGGAACCGCCGGGGCGCCATGGTGACCGACCGCTACCAGCACGTCCGGCACCACGCGACGATCGAGGAGTTCGTCGGCTGGGCGGCGGAGCGGGACCTGCCGGTGGTCGGCATCGACAACCTGCCCGGCTCCCGGCCGCTGGAGACCAGCACCCTGCCGCGGCGCTGCGTGCTGCTCTTCGGCCAGGAGGGTCCCGGCCTGTCCGAGCCGGCCCGGGCCGCCTGCGCCCAGCTCTTCTCGATCGCCCAGTACGGCTCCACCCGCTCGATCAACGCCGGGGTGGCCAGCGGCATCGCCATGCACGCCTGGATCCGCGCCCACGCCGGCCCGCCTCCGGACTGACGCCAGCCGCACCGAAACCGGCGCTCCGCTTGACGGACCGGCGGCGCGGGGTGACGGTGGGGATGTGAGTGTCGCGGTGAGTTGTCCCAGATGCGCCGGCCCGGTACGGGCGCCGGACCTGATGCACACCGAATCGCGCTGCCTGATCTGCGGGCCGGTCCCACCGCTGCACGTGCCGGAGCACATCGGAGCGGAGATCGTGGCCAGTGTGGTCGACCGGATCAACGCCGCCGCCGAGCCGCCGAAGCGGCCGGCCGCCCCGCTCTGGTGCCCGTGGCCGCTGCCGCCGGGCTGGACGATGACCGGGGTGGCGTACGCCGGGGACGACCGCACCGGCGTCCGGGCCACCGCCGTCGCCTGCGCCGGCCCCGCCCCACTCGGCGGCGGCCCCGCCGACCTGGTGTTCGTGGCCGAGGAGCCGGGCGTCGGCCTGGGCACCCGGCTGGCCGGCATGCCGGGCCCGGACCCGGGACCGCAGCTCGCCGAGGCGCTGACCGACCCCGGGCCGGGCCATCCGGAGCACGTTGGACAGGCCAGGATCAAGGTGGGCGGTCACCCGACTCCACTGTGGCTGGTGAATTCGCCCGCGGATCGAAGCGCGTACGCGGGCGAGGCTCGGGGAATGTGGCTGCATGCGATAGCCTGGCCGGCGAGTGCGGGACACCTGCTCGCGGAGGACGTCGTGCTACACGACCTGACCGAGTGGACGCCGCCCGAACTCGTGTACGGCGCACCGTCTCCGTACCTGCACGGGAGGGCTTGACATGCCTCCCGGAATGACGGAGAACGGACGCAGATATTCACTGTACGACACCACACTGATACTCTGGGTGCCGCTGCGGTAATGGGACCCGGCGCCGCGCGAGAGGATGGCCCGCCATGGTCAAGAAGGTCCTCACCTGGGCCGGAATCGCATTCTTGATCTTCTTCGTCGCCTACCGGCCGAACTCCGCGGCGGATGTGTTCAAGTCGCTGGGCGGCGGCATCATGGACATCGCTCAGGGGTTCGGCGACTTCTTCACCAGCCTCGTCGCCTGACCGCGCATGGGCAGCCCCTCCGGTCCACCCTTCGACCCCGACGACCCCGACCGGGAGCGCCGGGAGCGCGACACGGAGCCGATCCCCCCGTACCGGCCCGACGACGGGCCGGGCTACGGCTCCGGCCCGGGCCTCTCCGACGGCCCCTCCCTCTCCGACGACGCCGGCTACGGCGACGGGCCGGGCTACGCCGGCGAGGGCCGCTCCGGTCGCGCCTGGGTGCGTGACCCGGAGGCCGGCTACCCGCAGATCTCCGAGGAGGAACTGGCCGGGCTGCGCGCCGACGCCGCCGGCATGACACCCCGCCGGGTGCTGCCGCTGGAGGACGAGCCGAGTTCCCTGGTGGCCCGCTACCTCTTCCCCACCGAGCGCTACCGGGGCGAGTGGAAGCGGCACTGGGTGCACCTCTCCACGCCGCTGCTGATCGGCATCGCCGCCACCTTCGTGCTCGGCTATCTCTCCGGCTTCCTCGCCGGCCAGGACGTCGGCGCGCTCACCACGGTGGCCGTGCTGCTCTGGTTCGCGGTGATGGGCTGGGTGGCCTGGAAGGTCGCCGACTGGTGGTACGACCGGTTCATCCTGACCAACAAGCGGGTCATGGTGGTCAACGGGATCATCACCCGCCGGGTGGCGATGATGCCGCTGGTCCGGGTCACCGACATGAAGTACGAGCAGACCCCGGCCGGCCGCGCGCTCAACTACGGCACCTTCGTGCTGGAGTCCGCCGGCCAGGAGCAGGCCCTGCGCGAGATCAAGAACCTGCCCAACCCGAACGAGCTCTACCTGCGTGTGGTTGAAGAGATGTACGAGCCGCAGGCGGTCGAGGCGCGGCTGGGCAAGGAGGCCGACGAGGCCAAGGCCGACGACGGGGCGTGAAGCTTTTCGTCCGAACATCGGATGAACTGCGCACCTTTTGCCGTCGACCCGACCCGTCCGGACATGGCAGCCTGCCATGCAGGACAGGGGCGCGGAGGTGGATGTGGCGAGCAGGGACCCGCTGGAGGAGGAGTTCCGCGACTTCGTCGCGGCCCGGTCCGGCGCCCTGCTGCGCACGGCGTACCTGCTCACCGGGGACTGGGCCACCGCGGAGGACCTGGTCCAGACCGCGCTGACCAAGACGTACCTGGCCTGGAAGCGGCTCGGCGGGATCGAGGCCATCGAGCCGTACGCCCGCCGGGTCATGGTCAACACCTCGACCAGTTGGTGGCGGCGGCGCTGGCACGGTGAGCGCCCCACCGAGGTGCTGCCCGAGCGGGCCGGGGTCGACGAGATCGAGCAGCAGCTCGACCGGGACCTGCTCTGGCGGCACCTGCGCGCCCTCCCCGCCCGGCAGCGGGCGGTGCTGGTGCTGCGCTTCTACGAGGACATGTCCGAGGCGCAGACCGCCGCCCTGCTGGAGATCTCGCCCGGCACGGTGAAGAGCCAGACCTCCCGCGCGCTGAACACCCTGCGCCGCCGGCTCGGCGCCGAGGGGGCACTCGGCCTGCCCGCCGAGCCGGAGCCGACGCCGGCCCCGCGGCGGCCCGCCTCCGCCGGACGCCGTGCCGCGGCCGTCCCCGGCGCCCGCCGGGGTACCGCCGCGCCGGCCGCCCCGGGC
>NZ_JBRIQN010000078.1:0-16133 GCF_052981855.1 Micromonospora sp. LZ34 | reverse complement strand
ATCGACAGGCGGCTGCGTCCACTTCGCACGCCCCCACCGCATCCCGCGAGGTCAGACCGCCAATGGCGGCTGCCGTACTAGACAGCCGGCGGACAGCCGGCGGACATGCCGGCGGACAGCCGGCGGCCGGCCGGGATTCTGTGTGGATCGGACCGGGGGGTAGCTGCCCGCGACCTGTCACGATGGTGCGCCTGGTGGCGACGGTGGTTCGGCTGGATGTGCTCGAGCGCGAATGGCGTCGGAGATGGCGACCCCGGCGAGGACTGCGGTGGCGGCGAGGGCGACCAGCAGTGGCGGCAGGAGGAGCATCGCCGGTGTCAGGGCGGCCAGCACGACCAGGCCGATCGGCCGATCCCGGGATACGCGGGCGAAGACCGCGTACTCGAAGCCGGCACGCCCGGCGAGGAAGAGTGCGGGTCCGCCGAGGATGACGGCGATCCAGGCCGGTTGCGTATGTCCGAACGGGTGGGTGATGACGAGTTCGTCGCCGACGGCGGTGACGACGATGCCGGCCACCATGACCAGGTGGGCGTATGACGTCGATCCGGCAAGGCGGGCCGGGTCGGGGGCCGCTTTGATGGCTGCGGCCGCCAGTTCCCCGGCGCGGTAGATGTAGATCCGCCACAGCAGCACGGTGGTGGCGATCGTCACGAGGAACGCAGCGGTCCGGTCGGGCGTGAAGGCGGTGCCGCGAAGCGCCAGTCCGGTGACCAGGATCAACTCGCCGAGCGCGATGATGTAGAACTGCCGGTAGCGCTCGGACAGGTGTTCGGCCACGGTCGGTAAATCCGACGGGGGCGTGCGGCCGATCCCCGGCGTGGGGTAGTAAAGCGCGTATGCGGCGTAGTCCATGGCCACCGCGAGTGTCCACAGCGCCACACGCGCCGTGCCATGCGAGAGCGCCCCGGCGATCCACGGCACCGCGGCCACGCCGTACCAGAAGAGTATCCGCCCGGAGGTGCGCCGCGGTGCGTGGCCCCGCAGGGCGATCACAAGGGAGATGTTGGTGCCGATGAATATTGCGACGAATACCCCTGCGAAGACCAGGCCTTGCCTGCCGAACGCGTCGGGCAGCGCGATCGCGATCACCAGGCTGCCCACCAAAGTCGCGATGACCAGCAGCTGTATCGCCGGTCGTTGCGGGTCGAACCTGTCGGTTATCCACGCCGTGTTGAACCAGACCCGCCACACTGTCAGTAGCAGCAACAGCGTCTGGAAGGCGCCGCTCCAGGTGAGATCCTGGATCAGCGCGTGCGAGAGTTGGGTGAGCGCGAAGACAAACGCCAGGTCGAAGAACAGCTCCAGGAACGTTGCCATCTGCGGATCCCCATGCATGCGCAGCAGCTCGCCCGCCCGGCTCGTCGTCATCGGCTCGCCCGTTCTGTCGGCTTCGTGACAGCGTTGAAGCAGTCGTACCACGCTGCCGCGCCTCCCGGTGCCGACAAGACGATGCCCAGGGTTCTCGCAACGAGTGACGAGCTGACGCGGCGTGGCGGGTGGGCCAAGCAGTTTGGGTGAGTCTGAATCGAGAGTCATGCCCGCTCAGGGCCCCGGTAAAGTCGTCAGGTGATGCCGAGTAGGGCCAGGGGCCGGGTGCTGTCGCGGGCGTGATGTCGGTTGGCGGCGGCGATGTTGGCGATTCCGGCGGTGCGGAGGGCGCCGATGGCGGCGTTGCGTAGGGCGGCCATGACCTCGGGCCCGGTTCCGGTGCGAATCTGGCAGCGGTCTTCGTCGTAGGTGACGTCCCGCACCCAGTGGATCTTGTTTTCGATGGACCAGTGGTCGCGAATCCACGTGGCCAGTTGCGCCGGTTTCGCTTGGTGCACGCGCAGGTCGGTGATGGCGTAGACGGTCTCGGTGGTGAAGCGTTTCGGCTGGTCCAGGCGACGTCTGCGGCGGCGGATCTGCAGTGCTTGGGCGGCGTGTGGGAAGTCGATGCCGGTGGAGAGGGTCAGGACCTTCAAGGTGCGGATCTCGCGGCGGCCGTGCCCGCGGTCGGTGTCGCGGGTGGCGTCCGGGACGGCCCGCCAGGGCAGGCCAGCGAGCTGGCTGTGCAGGCTCGGCTGGTTGCCCTTGACGGTCAGGATCCAGTGCGCGCCGCGTTCGGCGAGGTAGTCGACGTGCTCACGCTGGCAGTGCAACGCGTCGGCGGTGATCACGGTGTCGCGCAGGTCGCCGATCTGGTCGAGCAGCGGCTGGAACCGGGTGATCTCATTGGTCTTGCCGTCGACGTCGGTACTGGCCAGGATCACGCCGACCGCCTGATCGCAGGCGGCCATCACATGCCGGGCCGCGGCGTCGGTGGTGCGCGAGCCGCGTAGGGTTTTGCCGTCGACCGCGATCGCTCGCCGGGACGTCGACGTGCCGGCAGCAGCCCGGCCGGTAAGCCAGACGCTGACCGCCGCGGTCAGTAGCTGCGGGTCTATGGCCTGCAACAGCCGACGGATCATCGCCTCGGACGGGCGTCGGTCCGGGGCCATGCCCAGCGCGAGCGCGGTCGCCGCCGGCACGTCGGCGATCCACTCAGCGATCGCGGTGTACGACCGGTTGCCTGCCACCACCGCACACACCGCAGCGCTCACCACGACCGTCAGCCGGTGCCGGACGCCTCGCCGGGCCCGCGGGTCAGGCAGATCGGCCAGCGCTGCGAGCAGTCCGCCAGCGGCTTCGGACACGGCCAGTGCCGGTGCACGCGACACCGACGAGATCAGCGATGATAGCAGGGCGGGCATGACTCACTTCGGCGATCAACACGGCGTAGGAACCTTGATGATCTTCTGAATGGGTCATGCCCGTCTTGCTGCCATCAACAGCGGCGCTTCTGCTCCAGTCCACTCAAGTCGGACACCGCCACGACTTTGCCGGGGCCCTGCCTCGGTGGCGTACGCCCAGCTGACCGGCAGGATGCGACCGGAGGGGGTACATCCCTCCGGAGGCGGTACAGAAGTCAGGTGCAGGGACTATCTCGCTAACGGTATTTCCGGCGGTCTTCTAGTAGGTATCAGCGCCGGGAAGCGGTCGCTGAGGTGATGGCGAAGGCGTTCGACGAGGGTTTCCAGCGCATCGTCCCATCGGGTCCGGCCGGTTCCGGTCCGGTCAGGGATGTGAGGATCGATCGCGATGCCGACGGGGGCGTGTGCTACGGGCAGGGCGGAGGGCACGAATTCTCCTTGCGGGGCCGGGAAAGGGCATCCGGCGAGGACGGCGGACCAACCTCGGGCGAGACAGAGTCTCTCGAGCCACTCTCGCCCTCGGTTGTGACCGAGGCGCAGGCCGTTAGATGGCCAGCCCGTGGGTGCAAGTGTCTCTCGAGCGACCCCGACCAGAACCTCGAAGATCATGGCTGCAGACCCTGATCTCCGGCACTACTCCGACAAGTTGGAGACCTCTCTGCTGCCAACGCCTTGACACCGTGAGGTGCCGTTAGTCCACACTCCGGGTGGAGGCAGGGGCGGCAGTGGTGCGAGCAGGCGGGCGACGCGGCCAAGCTGCCGCTGAGGTGATTGCCCCCGCATTTAGCGCCAGCGGGCAATGTGCAGGCCGTCGTTGGTGCCCCCGCGGGCGTCGAGGTAGTCGCTGAAGCCTGCCCGCTTTACCTGCCCGGGCTTCTGATTTGCATGCCGCCCGGGGATTGGGGGCCCTAACCAGCAGCCCCGGAGGCCGGGCGGTATGCCTTCCGGCGCTGACGTCTCCGGCCGACAGGGTGCGGTGGTTGGCGTCGCGACGGCTGACCGCGACGCCAACCACCCGGCTGACCCGTCAGCTGTTCGCGTCCGCCGGCACCTGCACTGCGCCGGGCGACGCGGTCGCGCGGCGCGGGTGGACGCCGAGTGCCAGACCGCCGAGCCCGGCGACCATCAGCGCACTGACCACAATCTTGAGGGGGACCCCGGCGCCGGCGATGTCGAGCAGCTGCCCGCCGGTGAGTGCGAGGGGAACCCACAGCGGCACCAGACGGGCGCGCCACGCCCCGAAGGCCAGCACCAGGAGGCCGATCAGCCAGCCCAGCAGCCACGTGGCGAACGAGGCCATCACGAACGGGTCCTTGTCGAGGGCGTCGAGGACGGGCCGGGCGGCGTCCGCGTCAACCCCGTCGGCGGCGAGAGCCCCGAACAGGGCGTTGTAGTGCCAGAGGTGGACCGTGGAGAAGTAGAGGCCGAGCAGGGCGACGGCGCCGCCGATGCTGGCGGCGAGGGGCTTGCGGCGGCCGAGCACCACGGCCAGCCCCGCCATCGCCGGCAGTAGCAGCAGGTGGGCCAGTGCGAACAGGACCGTCTCCAGCCGCCAGGCGCCCAGGTCACCGGCGGCCACCGCCACGTTCCCGGCGCTCTCGGATACGTCGTCGGGGAACATCACCCAGTAGAAGGCGTTCCCGACGCCGTAGACGACGCCACCCCCCGCCAGCGCGATCGCGGTGAGCCTCTGGCCGTAGCGTCGCCCGGTGCTGTCATCCATCACAATCTCCCTTCGGTCAGCGGTGCGAGTGACGCTAGGACCCGGATCCGGGCGTGTCGTCGGCCGGGAAGTGGAGCCACGGGTGGAGTAGTGGCCGTCCCTCCTACACCCGTGGGTGGACGCCCGGCCAGCACCCCTGCCGATAACCTTCCGTCCATGTCAGCTCTTCCGGCCCGGGTCCGCTGGCCGGGTCTCGCGGCCGTCGTCGCCGGCGTCGCGCTGTTCCTGTTCGGCCTGGCCGAGCTCTACGTCCCCCTAGCCGGGTACGTCGAAGGCGAAGGACCGGACCTCGCGGCGCTGTCCGGCGGCTGGCTGGCCGTGCTCACCGTCCTGCTGGTCGGTTACGGCCTCGCGGTGGCGGGATGCACCTCGTTCCCGCGGGTGGCCGCGGTGCTCGCCGGTGTCTGCTTCACCGCGCAGAGCTTCACGCCGGTGCTCCCGGAGTGGCCGGTCGTGCCGCTGTTGGCGCTGCTCGCCGCATGTTTCGGCTGCGTCGCTGTCGGTGGCCGCGCCGCCCCGACGGTTGCGGTGGTCAGCTACTTCGCCTCGCTCGGCGTCGAGAACACCGTTGCCGGCGATGACGACTGGGTGTTCATCGTCTTCGTCGCGCTCGCGGTGCTGGGGCCCGGCTACGCCGTCCGGATGCGACGGGCGCAGTCAGCCCGCCTGGTCGCGCTCGCCGCGGAGCGGGAAGCCGCCGCTCGGATCGACGAGCGGCTGCGGGTGGCCCGGGAGCTGCATGACATTGTCTCCCACGGCGTCTCGGTGATGGTCCTGCAGGCCGGCGCGGCGCAGGCCGTGCTCGCCTCGGACGTGGCCGGGGCGCACGAGTCGCTGGATGCCGTGCAGGAGGTCGGGCGCGAGGTGGTCACCGAGCTGCGCCGCCTGCTCGTCATTCTCCGTGGCGTGGAGGGCGCCCCGGAGGGGCTGCCCTCGCTGCGTCGGGTCGATCCGTTGTTGGCTGCGGTGCGGGCCGCTGGCGGGCGGGTTGAGCTGACCGTCAGCGGAGATGTCACCGCTGTGCCCGTGGCCGCGGACGTCAGTGGTTACCGCGTTCTGCAGGAGGCGTTGACGAATGCCGCGCGGCACGCCCCGGGGTCGACCGTCGTCGTGTCGATCGAGGTGAGCGGCACCGGCCTGCGGCTGCGCGTCGTCGACGATGGCCCCGGTCCTGCCCGCCGGAGTGACGGCATCGGTCACGGTTTGACCGGCATCCGCGAACGGGCGGAGCTGTTCGGCGGCACGATCAGCGCCGGGCCCGGCGAGCACGGCGGCTTCGAGCTCCGCGTCGAGCTGCCCTTCGATCCCGAGGCCACCGCGGCGACGCTGTCTGCGGCGGGTACGAAACCATGACCCGGGTCCTCATCGCAGATGACGAAGCGCTGGTGCGCGGCGGGCTCCGGATGATCCTCGGTGCTCAGTCCGACATCACCGTGGTCGCCGACGCGGCGGACGGCGAGGAAGCGGTGCGGCTCGCGGCGCGGTTCGAGCCCGAGGTCGTGCTGATGGACATCCATATGCCACGGCTGGACGGGATAGCGGCGACCGAACGAATCCTGGCCGCGCACGCGGACGTACGGATCATCATGCTCACCACCTTCGACCTCGACGAGTACGTCTATCGAGCGCTGCGCGCCGGTGCATCCGGGTTCCTGCTCAAGACCACACCACCGAAGGATCTCGCCCAGGCGTTGAAGACGGCAGCCCGCGGCGACGCTCTGCTGTCCCCGTCCATCACCCGTCGCCTGATCGACCACTACACCGCGACGGCGCCGCCAGCCAGCAGCCCCGGCCTGGCGGAGCTGACTGTCCGGGAGACAGAGGTGTTGCGGTTGATGGCGCTCGGGCTTCCCAACGGGGAGATCGCCCGCCAGCTCTTCGTCGCCGAAGCCACGGTCAAGACGCACGTCAACCGGATCTTCACCAAACTCGGCGTGCGTGATCGGGTGCAGGCGGTGGTACTGGCGTACCAGTGCGGCGTGGCGCAGCTGAGGCGGTAGGCGGTCAGCCGAGCAGCGGCCGGAAGGTGCTGAAAAGAATGCTGACGATCAGCCCGCGCCGGCCAGCAGCGTCGCCCCGCCCGGCCGCCGACACGACGGTCCAGGACGGCAGCGCGAGCAACAAATCTTGGTCGCTTGCCGGCAGACGCTCGTGGTGTCCCTATTCGATCATTTCTTCGCGCGTGGGTAGAACCGCGGTGACGAGTGCCATGACGATCACCCAACCTAGGAGTGCAAAGGCGAGTGGCTTGGCTTCTAGCTCTTCTGCGCGAGGACGCATAGCAACTGCCACTGCCGTTACGGCGACGGCCGTGGCAAGGATCGCTGCGACTGTCCACCACTTGTGCGACCAGCCCTGTAGCAGGAGTCCGGACAGTGCGCCGACGAGCAGCAGCAACCCGACAGCCGGCTTGTGGGTTCCAAGGGCTGGCAGGTACTCGATCGCCGTGTTGCACAAGTGGCGGAGGCTGGCAGAGACGGTGAGCCCGAGCCCGATCGCTACCAGGAGCCAGCCGAGCATGCGGGCGGAAGCTCGTCTCCTGCGCGGCCCCTTGAGGCGTAACGGCCACTTCGACACGACGACCGCGATGGCGATGAGAGCGGCCGAGCAGGCGATGGCTTCCGGCCATGAGGTCAGGGCGCGATGCGGGCCGGCCCGCGTCCTGCTGACAGGTTGGGAAGCGACGAGGAGGCAGAAGCCCAGCACCGCGAATGCGACGCTCATCGCCCAGCCTATACACGCCCGGAGTCGAGCTCTTCGCCACAGTGGTTCGGCGGACGCCGCCCAGTCCTCCCCCCACTGGCAGGCCTCATGGCGAAGTCGTCGCCACGCGATCCAGGCCGAGAGTTGCCAGCTGAACACGATGGCGGCGACGGCGAGCGCCGTTCCACCAGCGACGAGTGTTGGCGTGAGTCCGAGGGGGGAACTGCCGTCGGAGGCCGGGCCAGTTACGGCGGCGGCGGCCAGGAGCAGCAGAACGGCTGTCGCGGTGGCACGCAGCGGATCGGCGGCGAGTGGCAGGAGCACCCACAGCGGCCGTCCGGCGAGCATGAGCACTCGCACCAGGGCCGTGTGCCGGGTCCACGTCGACGGCCAGAACGCGCGGTAGAGCAGCTGGGTCAGGCGGCTGGCGAGGCCGAATCGGTAGGCGGGGCGTAGGTCCTTGACGGTTTCGCTGCCGGCTACAAAGCTCTCGGCTCGCTGGCGTGCCGTTGGGGTTGATACACCGTTCGCCGGATCCGCGTCGGTGAGCAGCCAGTACTGCAACCACGCCTGTGCGCCCCGCTTCAGGCAGTCGAGCTGCTGGCGGGAGACAGGTACGCCTTTAACGGGGCGCGGAGGGATGGTGGCGTACACCGGGGTAAGCATTGCTCGCCACTCACTGAGAGACAGCTCTGGCGGCGATTCTTCTACGTAGCGGTTCCATGCCTGTTGCAGCGCTTCGAAGTTGTTCCGGAGGTTCGCGTCGTCCAGCAGCATGTCGACGATGCCGCCGGTCGCGTCGAGTTGTCCCCAAGCCCAATCATTCGTCCGCCAACGACTGGCGATGAAGCCCCCAAAGTTGCGGGCGGTGTTGCCGGCGAGTTTGGATTTGGAACTGAGCAGTTGGGTGGTGGGATCGCCCGGATGCCCGTGTAGCCGGGCTAATAGGCGCGTTTCCCGCTCCGCCTGGATGAGCTTGGTGAACAGTGGTTCGATCGGCGTCGGCTGGTTCCCGGTCACCTGGTGGAAGCGGATGGTAGAGGTGGTGCCGGGGACGCCACCGGCGGCCGCGAACACGGTGTGCAGTTTCGTGATCTTGACGGATTGCGGTGGGCTGTGGTGCAGCACTCGGAAAAGGGAATCGTCCCAGTGCTTCTGCTCAGCCGGTCCGACACCGGCGCGGTAGCCTGCATAGGCTATTGAAGCGCCGCACTCCTGGATTTTCCGGCGTATGTTCTCCAGGCAACACCACAGGTCGTTGAGTAGGCGCCAGTCACCCGTGGTTTCCGGCGAATCGATGACCACGCCCCGGACCGGGTAGCGCTCCGCGAGCCGGCGGTAGAAGTCGACTTCATCCACGCTTGTCTCGACGTTGAGGGCTTCCGTCAGACGCTCCCCTAAGGGGGCCAGCGCGTGTTGGTAATTCAGGCTGCGCCGAACGGCCGTGGCGAGGTCGGGCGGTTCGGATCGCTGCCTGGTTGGGCCCTGAAAGTCGCGCAGAAACTCGGCATCGGCCAGATCGCGTATCCGGACGGCGATCCGCAGCAGTCGATAGAGGGGGCATTTGAGCCGGGAGACGTCCTGCGGCTCGTGGAAGTCGGACCGGAGTTGCTTTGCCTCTAGTTCCCGTATCCACGCGATGAGGAGGGTGGCCGTGTCATTGATCGCGTGAATATCGCGCGACAGTTTGGGACAGACATCGCGGTCGTAGTAGACCATGGCCAGCATGTTCTCGACGGTGAGGGCTTCGGGTTCGCTCAGCACCTCATACGGACCGGACAAAGGCGTACGACCGATGGTTGCCTGGGCCGGCCGGGTCAGCAGTTGCGTGATGCGCGGGGTGTCGGTGGCAAGCCGGTAGGTGGCATACGCCTTGTCATCGAGTTGAGCGTCGCTCAGCCTCCTCTTCCGGCTGAGCTGCCTTGCCAAGGCCTCCTGCCGGCCGCGTGCCGCCAACGCCCGGTCATTGTGCTCCCGGATGAGGCCAAGTTCGTCGTCTACGGTCTCCGACCGTTGTTTCATAGCCATGGCTCGCTGGATGGTTTTCAACCAGCGCAGGGCGCTGCGCGAGTCCGAGGTCCGCGCGTGGACCGGTACCGCCGTGGGTGGATCGGGGTCGAGGTAGATGAGCCGGCGCTCGGTAGGTGACGATGACCGGGCGATGTTGATGGCCCGTAACGCCCGGTCGATCGGGATGTTGTCGAAGATGCCGCCGTCGATGACGTGGAACGGGCGGGCCGCCGGCCCGTGTAGCGGGGTGCCGGCCGGCCGGGTTCCCGAGAAGGTTCCGGACATCTCCGGGACCTTCTTGGCGTCGGTCCCTTCGGCGTATGCCGTGGAACGGCCAGCGACGGCGTGAATCGAGGCGGGCTCGAACGCGCCCGGGAACGACGAGGTCGAGCGCGCGGCCAGTGCCAGCCGGTCGAGTCGGAACTGCACGGGCGGCGGTAGCTCGCCGGTGTAACTGGCGACGTCCGACGGCCCGGGGAGATCGGTGAAACCCGATTCGAGGGGGGCCTGCCGGCGCACGAAGTGGAAATGGGCCCGTCCCTCCCGCAGCGCCCGCTCGACCACGTCCCCATCCGGAAGGAGGGTCGCGGAGAGGTCGATCGTCACCTCCTCGGCCGCTACATTCGGATCACCACGCCGGACGAGGCTGCTCAACTCTTCGCGGATCTCCTGGTAGAAGTACGAGTCGCCGCTGAGTAGCGATGGCACGCGCCCCATGGGCAGCGTGGGGCGTAACATTTTCCAAATGCCACCAGCGTCACGCCAGACCGCCTCCATGCTGTCCATCGTGGCGCCGACGCTCTGCGCGACGCCGTAGATGACGGCGTTCAGGCCGCCGGCGCTGGCGCCAGCCAGGATGTCGACCTCGACCTGGCTGTAGTTGGCGAGCGTGAGCAGATCGCCGTAAATCTCAGCCCGCTTCGTCTGGCCGAGACGCGTGCCCGTCCGCTCCGGGCGGCGCAGCGTCGCCCTGCCGTCGTTCTCGAGCCGCACCCGCCGCAGAACATCTATCTCGCTAATCGCTCCGCCAATCCACACGGCGAGGCTCACGCCGCCGCGCAGGGCGAGCGCGATCCGCAACGTGCGGCGCGGCTGGCCGCCCTCGCCGGCGGATCCGATCACTGACCCTGGTCTCTCTGAGCCCACGACCATGCCGTCCCGTCCAGCGAGCGTGCCACCTGCCTGTATGCCCTGTCCCAGCTCCGATACTGTCACGGGCGGACGGTGCTGCAGTGCCGTTCGGCGCAGGTAGCCCTACCGCATCACAACCGTCGCGCCCGCTCGCCGTCTTCCTCTTTCGCGTCGCAGTTGCCGGTGGCCCTCGGCCCGGCATGTTCCGGACCCATGCCGCGCCGCAGCCGGTGGCCCGGGACTTTGCGTCGGAGACGGCGAAGAAGATCACCATAGGCGCTCGCCGCGCGAGACCTCGTCGCGACGATCGAGCCCGCCGCAGGGAACCGCGTCAGCCGACCCAGCTGAAGCGACGTTCCGGCCGGCCCGCCGCGCCGTAGCGCAGTGTGACCTCGGCCCGCGGCTCGGGCTCGGCGGGAGGCGGTCCGCGGCCAGGCTGCGGCGATGTTCGAGCAGTCCCAGCCGACCGCGGTGATCGCCGTGCATTTGCGGGTCACCGCGATGTCGGTGCGGGACTGGCGGCGCATGATGGGCTGCCGGTGGGGCGGCAGCGTGGGCCTCGTCGGCAACCGGCGGCGCGGACTGCCGACTCTCCGCTGAGCAGCGCGATCAGCTCGCTGCTGTCCTGGACGAGGGACCGGTCGTGCATGGTTGGGACGACGCCCGCTGGACCTTGGCTCGGGTTGCGGAGCTGATCGAGCGGCGCTTCGACGTCACCTACACCCTGCGCGGGGTGTGCTATCTGCTGCACCGGATGGGCTACAGACTGCAGGTTCCTGCCCGGCGGCGCGACGAGCGGGCGATCACCACCTGGCACCGCAGGCGCTGGCCGGGGGCAAAAAGGCTAGCGGCGGCGCGGGGCGCGTGGATTTGCTTCCAAGACGAGGCAGGTCAGACTCTGCGACCGCCGCGAAGCAAGACCTCGGCACGGCGTGGGCGAACGCCGGTGGTCACGGTGTCGGGCAAGGGCTCCGGCCGGATCTCGATCGCCGAGCTGGTCTGCCTCAAACCCGGACACCGTGGGCGGCTGATGTGGCGCACCCGGCTGCACCGCGGCCGGCCCGGCGAGCGGGGCAGTTTCAGCGAGGACGATTACATCGCCTTCCTCGACCAGGCCCACCAGCGGTTGCAGGCGCCGATCGTGGTGGTCTGGGACAACCTCAACACCCACGTCAGCGTGCGAATGCGGACTCTGATCGCCGCCCGGCACTGGTTGACCGTGATACGACTACGGCCTACGCACCCGACCTGAACCCGACCGAGGGCGTCTGGTCCTGGCGGGTGAAAACGTTCGCGGCGGCAGCCAGCGGGACCAGCGCTGCCGCCGCCATCAGCAGCGCCACGTAGGGCGGCGCCAGCGCACCGGCGGCTGCGCCGACCAATGCCAAGGCTGCGCTGCCGAGCAGCCACAATCGCGGGCTGGTCCTCGGCCCCGCCCAGAGGTACCGGCCTTGGGCGAGCACGAAACATATCGGCCCGCCGAACAACAGCAGGCTCAGTACGGCGGACGGCTGGCCGTGCGGGTGTGCGATGACCATCTCGTTGGCCACCGCCACCGCGATGAGTCCGGCCACTATCACCGTCAGGACGTTGCCGGCCATCCTGGTGGCGCGGACCGGGTCGCGGGTGGCCTCGACGTGTCGCAGGACCAGGCGGCCCACCCTTCCAAAGGCGATCAACCACAGCGCCACCGTGCCGAACAGCGTGGCCGCACCGGTCGCCACGGTCATCATCGTCATCGGGACCGCGGCGATGGCCAACCCGCTGGACAAGACCGTCTCGCCCAAGGCGAGGATCAGAAACAACCGGCATCGCTCCAACATGTGCCAGCCCTCGGCAAACCCGACGTTCTCCGAGCGGAGCCCTGCGTCCGGGCACCGGGTGTCCGAGCCAGGTGCCGAGCAAATCAAGCGCTGCGGCCGCAGCCCACCAGATCAAGCGGTGCTCGGGGCCCACTGCGGCGCCGGCCATCCAGAGGGGCGGCGGGCAGGGGCCGGCCGAGTCCGTCCGCGACTTGGGCGGACTCGGCCGGCGCTGTGTCAGCTGACGAGCTGGTAGCCGGCCTGCTCGACCGCGCGGCGCACGGCGGCGGTTCCCAGAGCGGCGTCGCTGGTGACGGTGACCGCGCCGTCGGACACATTGACCTCAACGCCGGTGACGCCGCGCAACCCGCTGATGTGCCGGCTCACGGACTTGGCGCAGCCGCCGCACGTCATTCCGGACACCGTGTAGGTGGTGCGGATGCCGTCCTGGGCGCTGGTGGCCGATCCGGCAGTGTCAACCGACGTGGCGCAACCGCAACTCGTTTCGCTGGTGCACATGGGCGATCTCCTCTAGCGATGTGTGGGGTGTAAGGCGGATCAGGATCGGACGAGGACGCCGATGGCATCGGAGCGAACTGACCGCAGCGCGGCCTCGGCGCCGGGGCCGCGGCCTGGGTGGCGTGGCACGCACAGCGCCGGATGCTCATCCCGGTGGACTAGAGCCTTGACGGCCGTCCGGTGCCGCGGACCCCTGCCTCGATTCGGCGTCGCTGCCGCTGGTGGTCGCCCCTTTCGTGATGCAACGTGCGCGGCCAGGATCCGCCTTTCTTGCCAAACGGAAGCTACCCCAGGGGGGTATCTGCCGCAAGGGGTGGGCCTGTCCGGTTGTCGTTGACGTGGATCACTTGACATGGCATACCCCTAGGGGGTACACCTTCTCCACTTACCCATACCCCCCAGGGGCATAAAGGAGTGGTTGTGATGTCTCACGGAACCAAGCGGTGGTGGGCCCTCGGCCTCATCGCGCTCGCCCAGTTCATGGTCATCATGGACACCTCGATCATCGGCGTCGCCCTACCTCGGATGCAGACGGATCTTGGCTTCTCACCGGAGAACCTGTCCTGGGTGTTCAACGCCTACGTGGTCGCCTTCGGCGGCCTGCTGCTGCTCGGCGGCCGGTTGTCCGACCTGTTCGGCGCCCGCCGCATGTTCACCGCCGGCTGGCTGACCCTCCTGGTCGGCTCGGCCGCCGCGGGCCTGGCCGACAACGTCGCCGTCGAGCTGGCCGCCCGCGCCGTCCAGGGCGCCGGCGCCGCCCTGATCGCACCCTCGGCGCTGACGCTGCTGATGATGCTCTTCGGCGCCGAGCCGCGGGAGCTCACCCGGGCCCTCGCCCTCTACGGAGCTGCCGCCCCGGCCGGTGGCACCGCCGGCGTCTTCCTCGGCGGCGTCATCACCGAGTACGTCAGCTGGCCCTGGGTCTTCTACATCAACATCCCGATCGCCCTGCTCGCCGTCCTCGCCACCCCGGCGCTGATGCCGGCAGGCGGCGCGCGGCGCGGCTCCCTTGACGTCGCGGGCGCCCTGACGGTCACCGCCGGTCTCGGCGCCGCCGTGTACGCCATCGTCCGCGCCCCCGAGGCCGGCTGGACCTCCGCCCAGACCTGGCTGGCCCTCGCCGGCGCGGTCGCCGCCCTGGTCGCGTTCGTCGCCATCCAGGCGGCGCGCCGTGAGCCGCTGATGCGGCTGTCCATCTTCCGCGCCCCGAACCTCGCCGCCGCGAACGTCGCTCAGCTCCTGCTCGGTGCGGCGTGGATTCCGATGTGGTTCTACCTGAACCTGTACCTGCAGCAGGTCCTCGGCTACAGCGCCTTCCCCAGCGGTGCCGCGCTGCTGCCGATGACCGTCCTCATCATGGTCGGGATGATCGCCGTCGCGCCGCGGGCCATCAACCGGTTCGGACCCAAGCCCATGGTGGTGACGGGACTCGCGGTCCTCGCCGTCGGCCTCGGGTGGCTCGCCCTGATCCGTCCCGATGGCACGTTCGTGGCGGACGTCCTGCCCGCCTCGCTCGTCGCGGCGCTGGGCATGTCGCTGGCCTTCATCCCCTCCCTCGGCACGGCGATCTCCAGCGCCCGACCCGAGGAAGGCGGACTGGCCTCCGGCATCGTCAACACCAGCTACCAGGTCGGCTCCGCCCTCGGCCTGGCCGCCATGACCGCCGTCGCCGCCTCCTACGGCGCCGACCAGCTCGGCAACCTGCCGGCTCTGACCAACGGCTACTCCGCCGCCTTCATCGGCGCCGGCATCATCGCCGCCGCCGGAGCTCTCATCGCCGCGATCACCCTGCGCACCCGCACACCCCGCCCGGAAACCACCGCCACCGAGACCGCCCGGGTCGGCTGACCTGGCTCTTCCCGCGGCGTGACCCCGCCTGATGACGTCTGCGGGGCGGCCGGCCGTCAGGGCCGACCGCCCCACAGACGAGCAAGGGGAGTAGGAGGTGCCGCATGATCGCCGACATGTGGTGAGCACTGAATACGTCCAACCACCCGAGGTCGAACTCCCGGCCGGACAGCGCCTGCAGCTCGCTCATCTCCTGCTCGTTGAATTTCGCCAGCGGCGGCTCCGGCGGCTGTGCGGTCATGTTCCCGCCTTCGACGACCCGTCGAAGCTCGGGCAGCTCAGCCTGCTGATTGCGCAACGAGCGCTCAGCCACCGCCTTTACTCCGGGCGTGGACGCTCACCGCCAGCTGGGCGAGCTCGATGCCTTCCGGCCAGCGGCCTTGTCGGACGTCGACGGGCCGGCTGGGGTCCCCGCGTCAGCCGCAGCGGCGGGCCCGACGGAGTTGTACTGCGACAATCCCCAGGGCGTACGCCTACGTTCGTGCGTCAAGATGGGATGCTCACCGGTCAGGATTGTCCGGCGGGCTTGCGCGCGGCGAGGTGTTGATGTGCGTGGCCGCTCGCTGTGCCGGTCGCCGGTTTACGCTGGTCTCGGTGCCCGCCGGTCGCGGCGACGCTCGAGTTCGTCCGCGTCCACGAAGGTGACCATGGGTGCCCCGGGCACACCCCACATCACCACGACGAACCTGCTCGTCGCATCCTCGAGATTGTTGGCGTCCTGGTAGTGAATCAGGTCTCCCCCGGGTTCCCAGAAGGCCTCACCTGCCCTGATGACCCGTTCGGGCTCGCCTTCGAGTTCGAACCTCATCTCCCCTTCGAGCATGTAGCCGAAGACGGGACCGGAGTGCCGGTGCGGCGGCAGACCGCGACCACCGGGCGGTATCTCGACTAGTGCGGTGTCCACTAACGTTCACCGGGTGTCCGGTGGTGTTGTGGATCCTCACCGTGAGGGGTGAGCGACTCCCCACCGGGTGGTGGTGGGGCGGGCCTCCGCGGGCCAACTGATCCTCGCGCCGCCCGTGGGCGGCGGGGGTCACGTCGGGACTGGCCGGCGCCGGGGAGGTGCCGGCCGGCTCGACGGTGCGTGACCACCTCCGGCAGCACAGCCGCTGCGGTGGGGGTGGTGGGTCCGCCGCCCGGGGTGCGGGTGGCGATGCTGGCAGCCGCGACGAGGTCGCGGTGCCCGGAGAATGCGCAGTGCGGGCAGGTCAAGGTCCGCCCACGAGGTTTCGGCACCCGGCGTCGGCAGACGGGGCACGTGGAGGACGTGCCGCGTTCGTCGACGAGGCGGACGGTGATGCCCGCTTGGGTGGCCTTGTCGGTGAGGATCTGGATGAGCCGGCCGATCTGCCACTGCCGCAGTCGCAGGTTGTGCCGCCGCCCGGCAGCGATGTCGAGCACACCGCGGGGGTCACCGACGTGCAGCACCCCCACCCGCTGCTGCTGGGCCCAGGTGATGACGGTTCGGGCGGCCTCGTGCTGGGCCTGGCGGACCCGCCGCCGATGCCGGCCCTCCACCAACCGGGCACGACGTCGGTAGCGCCGCCACCGGCGTGACCCCCGCTGACCCGCCTTCGGGGCCCGGTGCGAGACGGCGCGGCGGCGGGCTTTGGTGTCGGCCAGGTGCATGCGGTGCTCGGCGCGGATCGCCCGCCCCGACACCAA
>NZ_JBRIQN010000077.1:0-16240 GCF_052981855.1 Micromonospora sp. LZ34 | reverse complement strand
CGTTGTACTTCTTCGGTGCCGGCATCGCTGGTGTTCCTCCCAGGTTTCGATGTCTCCATCAAACCCGGTGCGGAACAGTTCTTCGCCATCTGGTGGGCGTGGGTGAACTTCACCTGGTTCGCGTCCGCCTACGACACTGACGATACTCCGTACCGGCTGCTCACCTTCGTGCAGATGGCCGGGGTACTGATCCTGGCCGCCGGTGTACAGCGGGCCTTCGACCACCAGGACTGGCGGATGGTGTTCGCCGGCTACCTGGTCATGCGTGTCGCGTTGATCCTGCAATGGCTGCGGGCCGCCAACGACGAGACAGGACCGGCCCGGCGCACCGCACAGCGGTATGCGGCAGGAGTGGGACTCTGCCAGGTCGGCTGGCTCGCCCTCCTGTGGCTGCCGCAGAGCCTGCGGGGGTGGTGGTACCTCGTCATGGCCGCCGCGGAGTTAGCGGTACCGGTGATCGCCGAACGCAGCCGCGCAACCGCCTGGAACCCGCACCACATCGCCGAACGATACGGCCTATTCACCATCATCGTGCTCGGCGAAGCCATCGCGGCCGCTGCCGTGGCCGTACAGTCCGCACTCGGCGAGCACAAGGGACTGCGTGACCTGTTGCTGGTGGCCAGCGGCGGGCTGCTGCTCGTCCTCGCGGCCTGGTGGATCTACTTCGCAGTCCCCATCCACGAAATCCTCGCCACCAAGCGCGTTGCATTCGCCTGGGGCTACGGCCATTACCTCATCTTCGGCTCGGCCGCCGCAGTCGGCGCCGGACTGGAAGTCGCGGCCGAACAGGCCGTCGGCCAGGCCCACCTCTCCACCACCGCCGCCTCGGCCGCCGTCACCATCCCCGCAGCGCTGTTCCTGTTCACAACGTGGCTGCTGCACTCCCGGTACCACAAGCGCGGACTCGCCCAGCAGTCGACCCTGCCCGTCACGGCCGTGCTCATACTGCTGTGCACCCTCGCCGGACACTGGGCCATCCCAGCGGCCGGACTCGTCACCGTCGCCGCCCTCGCCACTGGTGCCACCCTCGCCCGCCGCACCTCCCCTCCGATGGCAACCGACCGATGATCAGTCGGTGCATGTCGATACGATGCGCCTGACGACGGCGTAGCCAGCGGGACCCCGAGACTGCGCACTCGGTGACGGCGGGAACCGTAACGGCCAACCCCTGCGACGCCAAGGAGTATGACCCCCGACAGAGGAGGGGCTCTGACCGGCAAGGATGCGGTCTGGGTTTTTGACGTTAGCCGCAGTTGCCTGGGGCGGCCCACAGCCTGTCAAAGCCATACCGGCAACTCGGGCAGGGAAGATCCGTCGGACGTTGCCACGCCAGGCGGGTTATGGCTGTCCGGACGACTGCGTCCCGTCAGCCATCCGGCAAGGTTCGCTGCCGTTCCGAGAATGACCAGCCCAGGCTCGTTGCGGGCGGTCAATGGACGGTCCACCGGCCGCAGGGCCGGCGTCGGCAGACTGCGCCGTTGCCAGCTTTCGATTACGTCGTTCAGCAGTGCGTCCACCAGCGCATTCGGAAAGTGGTCAAAGCTGCCATGGCCACCGAGATCCACTGCGTGGACCCAGACCTCGCGAGCGCGCAACCAGGGTATGTGTCGCGCTGGGACCTGCCGCCCCTGCGCGGTGCCTACGTTGGCCGACCAGTGGTCATCGTCAAGGAGAAGCAGTGCTTCTAGCAACCACAGTTGTTCGCGCGCCACGAACTCCCGCAGGTCGGGCAGTAGGAGCTGCGCGCCGGACTCGATTTGGGAGTCCCGGGCCGATGTACTCGCATACATCGGGGTGGGCTCGCCGGTGGCCGCCCAATGTGCAAGGTTTCGCAGGGCGCGCGCGTTGTAGCCGACGTGTGCGAGCAGCTGGCGGTTGCTCCACCCCGGCAGTCTGCTCGGCCCGCGCAGCTCGTTGTCGCTCATGCGGGACAGGACGGCGTCGAAGTACTCGCCGCCCTCGATCATCCAGTTCAGAAACCGCTGCTTCTCGGCGAGGTTCTGAGTGGCGTCACTCGACATTGGGTTAGATCTTTCGCCTGACCGGTGTCACCGCCTCACCGACGCCCGTGATGCGGGTGACCAGCGTCTGGCCGTCGAGCAGGTACCGCTGCGGCTCGCGCGCGTGCCCGACCCCCCCGGTTGTTCCGGTGGCGATGACGTCACCCGGGTTCAGCGTCAGGATGGTCGAGATGTAGCTAATCAGCTCAGCCGGCCCGAAAACGAGGTCGGCGATGGAGGACCGCTGAACGACTTCGCCGTCGATTCGGCAACTGATCTCCGCGTCCGGGTCCACCTCGTCAGGGGTGACCAGGTGCGGCCCGAACGGCGTGCTGGCCTCGAACGTTTTGCCCTGTAGCCACTCGACGGTGCGGAACTGCCAGTCCCGCATACTGATGTCGTTGAGCACGGTGTATCCGGCGATCGCCTCCTGCGCGGCGACCAGGTCGGCACGCCGCACCCGCTCTCCGACGACGACGGCTAGCTCTGCCTCCCAGTCCACGGCATCCGACTCCGGTGGCAGGTCGAGGACGTCGTAGGCGCCGAGGAGCGCTTCTGGGTACTTGCTGAACAACGTTGGGTGCTCGGGCAGATGTTGCCCCATTTCGGTGATGTGCGTGCGGTAGTTCAGGCCAACGCAGATCAGCTTGCCAGGGCGTGGCACGACCGGCGCGTAGTCCAGATCCGCGATCGGCCATCGCTGGCCGGTGCCGGCAGTTGCTCGCTCCCGCCAGCCTGCCGTCGCCAGCAGCGCACCCACGTCGGCAGCTCCGCAATCGACCGCGTCGTCGCCCTCGATTCGAACGGCCCGGGTGCCCTCCGCTGTCCGGATAGTGGCAAGTCTCATTTGGTGGATTCCTCCTCATAGCGGTACAGGCCTAGCGCTTCGATGACCGGCGTGTCACTGAACCGGAACAGGTCCAGGGGTCCGCTGGCGTGCAGCTCGTGCGCGACCCAGGACGGGACGACGAACAGATCCCCTTGCTCAACGTCATGGCTGACGCCGTCGGCGATCCAGGTGCCGGTGCCGGAGAACACTTGCCACACGCTGGTTCCGACCTCGCGCCGAAGTGGGATTGCAGCTTCGGGCTGCAGTCGATGGAACTCGGCGCGAATCGTCGGCATCACGTCGCCGCCGGTCGTCGGATTGGTGTAGCGGACCGCGGCGTGCCCGGGGTGCATGACGCCCGGGTACCCGTCGGCGGCGAGTCGCAGTTGGGCAGCGAGCGCCGCATCCGTGTGCTCCCAGCGGTATGCGGTGAGCGGCGAGTTCCGGCGCTGCCCGGCCAGCGCGATCGGTGCTAGTCCGGGGTATGCCCACAGCTCCTCCGCCCGGGACCGTGTGGGCGTCGACGAATCCCGCACCTGCTCGGGACCGAATTCGAAGAAGGACGTGTCCAGCGCACTGGCCAGTGGGATGTCCAGACCGTCGAGCCAGGCCATCGGCTCCGTCGCGATGTTCTGATGCCCGTGGAAGCACCAGCCTGGAGTTAATAGGAGGTCGCCGCGTCGCATGGCGACCGGGTCGCCATCCACGACCGTCCAGACCCCGGCGCCCTCGACGACGAACCGGAACGCGTTTTGGGTGTGCCGGTGTTCAGGGGCAGATTCGCCGGGAGCGAGGTACTGGATCGCGGCCCACAGCGTGGGTGTCGAATAGTGCCTGCCGCCGAGGCCGGCGTTAGCCAGGGCCAAGGCGC
Source organism: Micromonospora sp. LZ34 (assembly GCF_052981855.1). Classification (NCBI taxonomy): domain Bacteria; kingdom Bacillati; phylum Actinomycetota; class Actinomycetes; order Micromonosporales; family Micromonosporaceae; genus Micromonospora; species Micromonospora sp. LZ34. The sequence goes on along the minus strand of NZ_JBRIQN010000077.1, from coordinate 12,540 downwards.
GGCGCTCGCCGCCACGACCGACTGGAACCAGCTCGCCCGCGCGCTCGGCGATCGCACGCAGCCGACGCCAACGCCATACCTGCGGCTGGGCCGGCGACGTCGGCTGGGTGGGCATCAGCTCGGCGACCTGCGTCCACAGGGGAATGAGGTGTTCGGCGGCGACGTCGCGATACAGCTGGTCGAGTCCGGTCACCGCCTGGCCGATATCCTCGCCCAAACGCCCGTTCTGAGATGTCACATCGATCTCCTATTGCTGGGCTGTCTCTGGGAGTTTGCGCACGAGGTAGTTCCACACGGCCGAAATTGCTCGGTCGTGGTAGATGTGCTCCCGTTTCATGAGCGCCTCGCTCGGGTCACTCCAGATCGGGGCGTCCGAGAGCGCAGACGTCAGCAGCTGTTGCCGGCATGCCTGCTCGAGGACGATGGCGGCTACCGTTGCCTCGTGCAGGCTCGGCCCGACCGTAACGAGGCCGTGGTTGACCAGAAAGATCGCCGATGCGTCGCCTAGCGCCGCGGCCACCTGCCGGCCACGCTGCGGCGTAAGGATCAGGTCAGTGGTCTGAGAAAAGTGAGGGACACCGGCTGGCGCAAAGAAGGTTGCGGCGTGGCTCACTGGCAGGAGTTTGCGCCCGCTTGCCGCTAAGGCCAAGGCGTACGGACTGTGCGTGTGGACAACGCCGCCGACATCGGGTCGAGCGGCGTAGATCTCCGTGTGAATCGGGTACTCGCTGTGCCGCACTCCCTCGCCGCAGACGACCTCGCCGGAGGGTGACACCAGATGCACACGGTCTGGCGTGACCTCCTCCATGCCCCACTCCGCCGACTTGAGCCACGCGCCGCGCCCGAGGGCGTCACGGCAGGACGCGTGACCCCAGACCAGGTCGCCGTGTCCGGCTGCGGCGAGGATGCGGGAGGCCAGCGAAACGGTCTCGCGCCATACCCGGCCTGCGATCATGATGTAGCTCCCGATTTGACGTTGCTCCCCGGCATCGAACGTCGGACCGACCTGCCGATTGCAAGACCATTCCCTAGGGACATGCCGCGGTCTATTGCTGGTACCGATGGGCGGTACCAACGACGAAATACGCGCTCGTCACGCATGAAACAGTTCCGGCCGGCGGCACCTTTCGTTGCCAGCACCTCGCCTGGGTTGCAGCCTGGTGATCGGCGAGCGGTGCCTTCCTGCCGATCGGGAGTTGGCTGGGACTGTGACCTTCAGCGAGCCCGGGGGATGCCGCGGTGTGCGAGGGGACCTGCGACGGCGGCTCGACTGCCGTCGTGGCCGGTCTTCGCCACATTGAGAACGAACGCGTCCCGGGTGATCAGCTGAGCCGGCGAAGATCCGGCAGTGCTCGCCGCGTCCAGTCGATGCTCAGCGACGCTCGCCGGGCGACCGCGCGAAGCTCACGGACATGCCGAGTGAAGTCTTGCGGCGCGTCCTCCCGCTCCACCGACATCGCAGCAATCACGTGTCCGAGCGGGCCGAGCACCGGAGCGGCGATGCCGAAGTGATTGACCCGATACTCCTCTGCTTCAGCGGCGTAGCCCTGCGAGCGAACGCGGCTGAGCTCGATGCGCAGCCGGGCCGGGTCAACGACCGTCCGGGTGGTGTAGCGCGGCAGGCCGGTGGCCAGGATGCGATCGACCAGCGCAGGGTCGGAGAACGCGAGAATCGCTTTCCCAATTGCCGTGCAGTGCGCCGGGATCCGCTGCCCGTCGCGCAGCGGGTTGTCGGCGAGCGGGTTGGTGGTGGCTTCGAGTAGATACAGCACCTCGTCACCGTCGAGCATGCCGAGTCCGACGGTGCCCTGTGTCTCCTCGCGGAGGACGCGCAGGAACGGCTTGATTTGCCGACGGATGACGCGGACCCGCGGAACCAATTCGCCAAGCTCGAACAGCTTCGGCCCCAGCTGGTACCGGCGGTCGACGTGCTCGAGCACGCGACGGCGTACCAGGGCCTGCCCGAGCCGGTATACGGTGGTCTTGGGCATTCCGGTGCGGACGACCAGCTCGCCGAGGGAGAGGCTGGCGTGCTGCTCGTCGAACGCATCCAGCAGAAGGAACAGCCGGTCGAGGAACGAGTCTGAAGTTTCCGCGTCGCGGCCGGTCAGTTCCTCGCCCTCGGTCTGATGCGCCGCGCCGCGGCCGTCGGGAAGAGGCGCGGCCACCCGCATCACGCTACTCGGCCGCGTCATTGTCGGCCAGCGATGCGAAAAAGGCCAGGATGCGTTCGTTGACCGCTTCGGGCCGGTCGTTCTGGCACTGGTGCCCAGTATCCGGTAGCTCCTCGAAGACCGCGTTCGGGAGCAGTGCCGCCAGTTCGCGTCCTTGCGAAATCGGGGCGAACTTGTCGTCCGCGCCCCAGAGGAGGTATTGCGGGAAGGTCGCCGCGTCCAGCCGGCCGCGCAGGCTGAAGCGCTGCCAGAGGTTCGGGTCGCCGGCCAGCCGCCGCTGATACTCAGCCATCGCGCGCCACGCGGCCATCGCGTCGGGCTGCGCGGCGATCGCGATGCGCTTCTTGACCAGCTCATCGCTCGGCGGCGTGTGCAGCAGACCCTGGAGGAACGCTCGTAGCGGCGCTTCGGTGCCGTCGAACGCCCTGAGTGCCTGACGGGCCGAGAGGTGGTCAGGGTTGGGCAGACCCATCGCGTAGGCTACCGTGCCGGAAGAGACGGTGAATAGCCCGGTGATCCGATCGGGGTTGTCCAGGGCGAACTTGGTCGCGACGTAAGCGCCAGCCGAGTTTCCAACGAGGCCGACAGGTTCATCGCACAACGTGTCGACGAACGCAGCCAGCTGCCGGGCGTGTGCCTCGTGAGAGTAGTCGGCCCCGGGCGGCCGGTCTGACCAGCCATAGCCGTATAGATCGAGTGCGAGGACCCGGTGCGAAGCCGCGAGCGCGGGCATCGTAGCTGGCCATGAATATTCGGCCGCGGCGCCAGGACCGCCGCCGTGCACCAGCACCAGGGGGGCGCCGTCACCAGCTTCCAGGTAATGGGTACGGCGCCCGTCCGGCAGTCGCACATAGCGGGACGCCCACGGTGCGCTCACAATGTTTGCCACTTCGCGCGAGTGCTCGTCGGCTCGCACACTCCGCTCTTCGCTTTTCTGCGATGGTCGTGTGCTCATGACAGCGTCCACCGACCGACGGCCATGCCAAGCACGGCGCGGAAGAACGGCTGATATTCAAGGAAGTCCGGTCGCACGCCGTCGCCAACTGCCCCGGCCAGCACGATCGTCTGCCGCAACTCGACCTGCCCGTTGGCGAGCAGGTCGGCGGAAGTGAGCTCCGCGAGCCGCGAGCCGTTGCCCTGCCGAAGATCGGCAACGACCTGCTCGTCGAACTCGATGCTGATCGAGCCGAGGGTGTGCGGTCCCTCGTAGTGCTTCCACGGGTAGCCGGCGGTGAAATGGGAGAAGCCGCCGGAGGAGTACAGCACCACGTTGCGGTTGGGGGCGTAGTTCTCGATCGCCTGACGCAGCACCTCGCCTACCCGATAACAGCGGCTGGGGTGCGGCCCGGGGTGGTGGATCGAATTCAGGAAGACCAACACGACAGGGATCTCGCCATCTGGGTCGAGGAACTCGAGCGGCTCGCAGTGCGCGTGATCGCGCAGCCGGCCATCGGCGAACGCCTCAACCCAGGCCATGTCGATGTCGGCGTCGACGCAGCGCTGCAGGATGCTGCGAGCCAGCTGCACGTCCGAGCGGTAGGTCACCTCGCGGTCGCCACTGCGCACCGCGAACTGCGCGCCGGTGTAGATGGCGAACTGCGGCCGCAGTGGATCGGTGAAGTTCTCGTCCTGGTCGTCGCCGACGAGGACGATGACGTCCGGGCGATCGGTGCGCACCGTTTCGCGCAGCATCTCAAAGGCGCGGCTGATCGCTTCATGCCGTTCCTGGTTGGCTTCGAGCGTCTCGGCCAGAGCTTCGGGGCGCTCCGCCGGGGCCGGGACGCCGTTGAGCTTTTCGTAATTGCTCCGGGTCACCTCACGGCGCCGATCCCACTGTTCTGGCGACAGAAATGCGTATGCGTGCGAGGACACCATGGCGTGTCGAAGATTGGGCATCGTGCTCACTTTCGTATTTTCGGGCTGGTCGCGGTTCTCGTCAGCCAAGGGCGAAGGCCAGTAAGCCGCCGAGCACCGCGGTGTTCTTGAGGAACTGGGTGACCTCGCGGCTGCGGTCGGGGCCTGATTCGCGCCAGAAGGCGTGCCCACCGATCGTGGTCAAGCCAAGCAGCACCATCAGGCCGATCGCCGTCCATCGGGCGTGGTATCCGGTAACGAAGATCATGGCGAGGACGACCATGCCGATGCCGTTCGCGCGCACCGCGATCAGCGGCGGGTGCCCGAACCACTCGGCCTTGCGGCGACGCGGCTCCGGATCCATTGCGGTAGCGGCGCCACTTACGACGAACAGCAGGGCGATGAGCACCCTCGCGATCACGTAGCCCATGGTTAGCCCTCGGCCACGATCTCGTCGCGGATGCTCTCCTCAGCACGCCGCCGTTCGGCGATCGCAGCCACGTAGGCCCGTGGGTCCTCGTCCGCGGCGACGATCTCGGCGACGACATTGAGGTCCGAGAAACCGCTGTCCTCCGCGCGGCGCACCACGCCGGGGGCATCCTCGCCGCTCTGAATCTTTTTGATCGCGTTCAGCATAGATCGGCGCAGGGCGATGACCGAGCGGTCGCTGTAGCCGAGGTTCTCGGTCCGCCTGTCCTGAATGGCGCCGGCCGATTCGCAAATCACCGCGTCGTGGATTTCGAAGCCGAGGCCGAGGCCGTTGGTCGGGATCATCGAGGCCATCTGCGGACGGTTCTGCAGGTGGTGGTTGGCCCGGGTGCGCTTCATGCGGTAACTCGGCAGCATCTCGTCGACCCCGAGCAGTGCCTTGGCGAGTCCGGCCTTGTTCAAGGGTCCGGTGCGGCGGAAGACCAGTACGAATTTCCAGTGCGTCTCGTCGTCGATTGGGACGTGCCAGTGCACCTGGTGCCCGCCGATGCCCTGCACCGCGCCGGGGAAGATGGCGGCGTTGGGCAGCAGGAACGACTGAACCTTGAGGTATTTGCCCTCCGGGGCATTCCGCGTCGTATATTCGGTGAATCCGTATTCGGTGTAGTCGAGATCGATCGTTGGCGCCTTATCCTCAGCGACGAGCTCGTTCGGATTACTCGAGCCGCCGGGTGCGCTTCGCTCCAGCTCGGCGTGGCTGTTCGCCTCCTCTGGGTAGAACACGTGCAGGAAGCCCAGGTGCGACTGGTCGAGGTTGCCCTCGTTGGCCTGCAGGTAGTTGCAGTCGTGGAAGACCTTGGTGACGTAGGTGTGCTCCGCATCGTGGCGGAGGAATTCGTAGTCGGGAAACAGCGGCGGTTCACCGTCGCCGAGGAAGGCGAAGATGATTCCAGCCCTTTCGACGACAGGCGGCGCCGTCAGCTTGATCCGCTCCGCGAAGCCCTTCCCAGCGGGCTCGGCCGGCTGCTCCGTGCACTGACCGGTCACGTCGTACTTCCAGCCGTGGTACAGGCAGCGCAGGCCGTCCGGCTCGCAAACGCCGTAGCTGAGGTCGGCGCCGCGGTGTGCGCAGTACCGGCCCATCAACCCGACCTGCCCAGTTGCGTCGCGGAACAGGACGTAGTCCTCGCCGAGAATCGTCAGCGGGACTGGTGCCGCGCCGGGCACCACCTCCTCGGACAACGCGACCGGCTGCCAGTACCGCCGCATCAACTCTCCGCAGGGGTCGTTCGGGCCGGTACGGATAAGCAGTTCCATGACCTCGTCGGTGAACATGTGATGCCTCCCTAGCTTCCGCTGTTGGTATGGGACGGGAGCACCTCGGCCAGCACGCCGACCGTGCCGAGTTCTAGTTGCGTGCCGTACAGCGGTTCGTCGCCGCGGCGGCTCACCTCGACCTCCAGCAGGCGGCCGCAGCCTGGGCAGGCGTACATGCGGGCCTGCAGGTCGTGATGTAGCCGGATGGCCGCCCCCAGCGCATCCTGCTCGACGGCCGCGACACCGGCGTAGTCCTTCCAGTTCTCGTCGCTAGGCGCGAGCACACGGTCGCAGGCGCAAGTCACGAATGCGGCGGCGATTTCGCCGGTGAGCCGCAGCGTGTCGCCGAGCAGCGCCAGGGTCGGCCTGACGGTCGCCTCGACAGCGTCGCCAGGCAATGCCCTCGCCGCGGGCCACGCCTTGCGGGCTGCGCGGATCTCGGTGCGCCGCGCCTCCGTCGCCGACTCGTCCAGCGCCCGGCCGGCGAGCACGACGCCGTAGATCTGCTGCGCGGTCTGCATGGAGATCACCGACTTGGCGACGTCGTCGACGACGTCCTGCGGGTTGCGCTCCAAGGGATCGCCCCAGCCGCCGCCGGCCTGCGGGTACCAGAAGAAGACGTCCCCGGCCTGCAGCATGAAGTTCGGCGTCTTCGCCGCGGTCAGCTCGACGGTGCCGGACAGTTCGCTCATCTCGAGCGGGACACGGCCGCGTTCGACGTGCTGCCAGAAGTCGCTGTCCCGCACCACGACGCGGGCGTTGCACCGGGCCGGGTAGCCGCCGAATATCCCGGCGGCGGTCGGGGACTCGAAGCCGTGGCCACCGACTGCTGCCCGCAGCCAGTGCGCGTGGTGCAGGGTCATCGCAGCCGACGCGCTCTGCCCACCCTGCCGCCGCCCAGGCCCTCCGGAGTCGGGGATCAGCCTCCGATACAGCCACAGCAACGGCATGATCATCTCTTGCGCTTCAACGTTGGGCACTTGGCAATTGCTGATGCAGCGATGCCCCTGCGGGCTGAGACCGTCGCGGTGGCCGTAGGCGCCGCCGCCGGTCTGCATCGCGTCCAAGGCAATCCAGCCCGAGTAGTCGCCGTATTGGTCGATGCCCGAGGGGCAGAACAAGTCGGTACCGCCGGCTGGCGCGGCCTGTGCTTCGGCGATGTAGTCCGGGTGGGTGGCCAGCATCTTCGAGATCGCCTCGGTGGTGGTGATCTCGGCCATCCACGTGCCGCCCAACGGACCCTGACTGCAGGCGGCTGGGGGCAGGCAGGTCAGTAGCGTGCGGTCCGGACAGACGATTTCGATTGGCCGAAGCGCGCCGGAGTTCCAGGGAATGTCGTAGGCCAGAAGCGGCAGGGCGCCGGCATACACGCCTGCCAGCAGGCCCGTGCGGGTGCAGTTGACGAAGCCGCCGGCTTCCGGGTCGGTGCCGGTGAAGTCGAAGCGCAGGCTGTCGCCGGTCTTGGTGACCTCCAGGTTCACCCGGTGCAGCGTGTTGTTGTGCCCGTCGTGGTCGAGGTAAGAGCGGGCCCGGAACGCGCCGTCCGGCAGCTCGCGCAGCCTGGCCCGGATGCGGCGCTCGGACAGGTCGAGCAGCTCGTCCATCACCGAGAGAACGGTGTTCACGCCGTAGCGGGCGATCAGCTTGCCGAGTTCGGTGGCCCCGACCCGATTCGCCGCGAGCAGTCCCCGCAGGTTCAAGTTCAACGCGGCTGGCAGCCGGCTCATCCCAGTGATCATCGCCCAGACATCGGTGCGGACGCGGCCACCGTCTACCAGCTTGACCGGCGGGATCTGCAGGCCTTCCTGGTAGATGTCGCGGGCTTGCGGCATGAACCCGCCGTGTTCCATGCCGCCGATGTCGAGCTGGTGGCTGCAGGCGCCGGCCCACGCGATGAGCTCGCCGTTATGGAAGATCGGCTGCAGGATCCCCACGTCGGGGGCGTGCAGCGCACCCTTGTGCGGGCTGTTCAGCACGAAGCTGTCACCCTCGTTGATGCCTGGATCGACCGAGCAGTCAGCGAGGACGTGCTTGACCATCTCCGACATCGACGACGCGTGGTAGATCACCGTTCGTCCCATCGCCACCAGCTGGCCGTCGGCGCGGTAGAGCCCGACGTTGTAGTCGTCGGCCTCACTCACGATCGGCGAGCCGGAGACGGCCTTGAGGGCGACCGCCTGTTCGGTGTTGATCGACTCCAGCCGGTGGCGGACCACTTCAAAGGTAATCGGGTCGACGTCCACTCGGGTCTTCAGTTCGGCGCTGGTTGTGGTCATGGCACTACATCCGATCCTGGGTGGGGAGCGAGTCCGCCGCGCTCGGGATGGTGATCGACAGGTCACCGGACTCATGCATCTCGAACGTTTGACCCGGGCCGACGACGGCGGTCGTGCCGGGGTACTCGATGATCGCCGGGCCCTCGATCCGCTCGCTGAGCGGCACCTGCCCGGCGAGGTAGATCGGAGTCTTGATGGCGGCCCCGGCTTCGAAGAAGAACACCTCGCGGCTAGCCAGCTGATCGCGCGTCTCCCACTTCGGGCGCCGCCACTGCACTGGCGAGGTACGGACCACGCCATCCACCCGCAGCGTGGTGAGTTCCACGCCGGATTCCTTCAGCGCGGTGCCCTCGCCGTACACGTCCTGGTACTGCCGCTGGAAGCGCTCGACGAGCGCGTCGAGGTCGGCGGCGGTGATCTCCCGCAGGTCGACCGGCACGTAGAGTTCGTGCACCTGGAGGCGGAACCGCATGCCCACGTACCGGGTCAGCTCGGCGTCCTCGTCGCCGAGCGCATCGAGCATTCGCCGCTGCAACTGCTGGTAGCTCTCCTCCAGCTCGACCGGGTCGACGTGGTCGGCGAGGCGGATGAAGTTGGCCGGGGTGTGCCGGCCGAATGCGACCGAGAACGTCCGCCGACGGTCCGCCAGCGCGCAGCCAAGCGCCGAGTGGGCGGTCGCGGTGCTGGGCACCACGACGTGGCCGATACCGGCCGCGGCCGCGAACCGGTAGGCGTGGCTGGGCCCAGCACCGCCGAATGCGAAGAGCGTGAACTCCCGCGGGTCCAGCCCGGAACGCAGCGTGATGCTGCGCAGCACGTCAGCCATCTGATTGTCGGCGACCTCACGGATGCCGGCCGCCGCCTCCACCACACTCAGCCCGAGCGGTCCAGCGACGTGCTCGGCGATAGCCCGCTCCGCGAGATCGACCCGTAGCTTCATCCGGCCGCCCAGGAAGTAGTTCGGGTCGACGATGCCGAGCACCACATCGGCATCAGTGACCGTCGGCCGGGTGCCGCCGCGGGCGTAGCAGGCCGGCCCGGGTTGGGCACCAGCGCTCTCCGGACCGACGGACAGGTGGGCGTCGTGCACCGCGGCGATCGAGCCACCGCCGGAGCCGATGGCGTCCACCCGGATGCTGGTCAGTGCGACGTGATAGCGGCCCACGGAGCGGCTCGCCTCCACCACCGGCTCACCGTCGAGGACCATGCCGACGTCGAAGCTGGTGCCTCCCATGTCCGTGGTCACGACCTTGTCGAGGCCCATCCGCCTCGCCAGCTTCGCCGAGGCGAGAACGCCACCTGCCGGGCCGGAAGTCAGCAGGCCAGCGGAGCGATCAGCCGCCTCGGCAGCTGTGAGGACACCGCCGGCCGAGTCCATGATCGAGACGCTCTGCCGCAGGCCGTTGCCCTGGATCACTTGATCAAGGCGCGAGACGTAGTCATTGATGACTGGGCCGAGGTAGGCGTTGATCGCGGTGGTCGAGGTGCGCTCGTACTCGCCGAGGATCGGTATCAGGTCCGACGACAGCGTGACGTAGGCGCCGGGCGCCTCCTCCGCGATGAGCTCACCTAACCGCCGCTCATGGGCGTCGTTGCGGAACGACCAGAGCAGGCTCACCGCAAAGGCCGCGACGCCACCCTTGTATAGCCGGCGGATGGTGGCCCGGGCGGCCTCCTCGTCAAGAGGGACGACGACCGAACCCGTGTAGTCGACGCGCTCGTCGATCTCGCCCACGTGGTCGACATCGACGATCGGCTCGGGCAAAGACCGGCGTGAGTAGTGCGACGCCTCGCTCATGGACAAGCCCGTCCAGCTCGCCATGGACCGCTGCAGCCGCAGTATGTCGGCGAATCCGCGAGTGGTCAGCAGCGCCGTTCGCGCTCCGCGGCGCTCGAGAAAGGCATTGGTCGCGGCGGTCGTGCCGTGCGCGAAATAGCTGATGCCGGCCATGAACGTCGTGACATCGACCCCGGCCTCGGCTGCGGCGACCCGCAACGCGTCGACCACGCCCGTCGTGCGATCGTCCGGCGTCGTCGGCGCCTTCTGCACCTCGAGCGACCCGTCCGACCCAATAAGCACGACGTCGGTGAACGTCCCGCCGACGTCGGTTCCCGCGCGAAATTGCATACCTTCTCTCCACGAACAGTCGTCTCGAGCCACGGGCTCGCACCGTCGCTGGTTCCGCTGCCCGCCAGGCTCTCTATCCATTGCGTCGGTCAGCGGTTAACGGGTACGAAACACTATGGGCGCGGGCCGGGTTCCAACCCAATCAAAGTTCCGTCGCACGGAACCATCTGGGACATCGCAGTGCAGCACCTGCTTAAGAAGTTCCGCTGAGTGGAACCATCAAGTGCGAACTGCCGAAGGTCTCCAGGTCCACCTACTACCAGCCCGCCCTCGGCAACCCCCTCTGCCCGAGCCCGCACCGACGCCGTGTTGACCAAACGCATTTCGCCATGCATGAGGCATCGCGGGGCACCTACGGGCGCCTACGGGCCGCCGCGGGTGCACGCCGAACTCGCCGCGTCCGGCCACCTGCACGGCCGCAAACGCATCGCCAGGCTGATCGTTAGCCCGATCGTGGCGAACTGCGGACTTCTGGCCCACGCCGAGGGCGCTGTCGTTACCTTTGGCCTGAATTGTGGCGGGAGGTGGGTGGTGGAGTCGTATGTCGATACGGCCAGCATGGCCGCGACGGTCGACGCCGCGGTGGTGCGTGGCCCGGGCGACGTGACGGTCAGGCTGTCCGTGAATGGCATTCCGCGCGCCGTCGTGATCGAGCCACGGGTGAGTTTGCTGGACGCCCTTCGGGACCGGCTCGGGTTGACCGGCACGAAGAAGGGTTGCAATCAGGGCTCCTGTGGCGCCTGCACGGTCTGGGTTGACGGGCGGCGGGTGCTGTCGTGCCTGACGCTGGCGATCAGCTGCGAGGGCCGGGACGTCACGACGATCGAGGCGCTCGCGGTTAACGGGACCGTGCATCCTATGCAGGCGGCGTTCGTTGAACGTGACGCCTTTCAGTGTGGGTACTGCACCCCGGGGCAGATCATGTCGGCGGTGGCGTTGCTGCGCGAGGGTCATGGGGGCGATGACGCGCAGATCGCCGAGTGGATGAGTGGGAACCTGTGTCGCTGCGCGGCGTATCCACACATACGGGCCGCGGTGCGGCAAGTGAGGAATGCGCTGCAGGCAGGAAGTTCGGATGCGGCCCGTTAGCTACTCGCGGGTCGCCGATGTGGCCACCGCGGTCGGCGCGGTCACCACGGACCCGGACAGCAAGTTCCTGGCCGGAGGGACGAACCAGGTCGACCTGTTGCGGATCTATGTAGAGCAGCCGGCGCGGCTGGTGGACATCAACGATCTGCCGCTGACGGAGATCGTGGAGTTGCCGGGGGGTGCCCTTCGCATCGGTGCCCTCGCCCGGATGAGTGATGTCGCGGAAGCGCCACCGGTCATGCGTCTGTTCCCCATGCTGTCCCAGGCGTTGCTCCTCGGCGCGTCGCCGCAGCTGCGGAACATGGCCTCGATGGCCGGCAACCTGATGCAACGGACCCGTTGCAGCTACTTCCGCGACATCTCGACGGCTTGCAACAAGCGGCTGCCTGGCAGCGGGTGCAGCGCGATGCGTGGTGTCAACCGTGGTCACGCCGTCCTCGGCACCAGTGATTACTGCATCGCTACGCACCCCTCGGACGCGGCCGTCGCACTGGTCGCGCTCGACGCCGTGGTACAGACCGAGACCCTTCAGGGGCGTCGCGATATCCCCATCGACGACTTCTTCCTGCTCCCTGGAGACACCCCCGAGCGGGAGCACCCGATCGGGCACGGCGAGTTGATCGTGGCGATCGAGGTGCCACCCGTCCCAGTGGCCAGCCGGTCGTTGTACCTGAAGGTGCGGGACCGGGAGTCGTACGAGTTCGCCCTGGCGTCGGTGGCCGTCGCGGCCTCGGTTGACGCCGGGACGGTCACCGAGGTTCGGCTGGCCCTCGGCGGCGTCGCCACCAAGCCGTGGCGGGCCCGCCGGGCTGAGCAGATCCTGGCTGGCGCGCCGGCGACGGTCGAAACCTTCACCGCTGCTGCCCAGGAAGAGATGCGGCCGGCAATCTCCCACGGAATGAACAAGTTCAAGATCGAGCTCGCCCGCCGCACCATCGTCCGCGCATTGCAAACGATTACGAACGTTGGAGGTTCGGCATGAGTGCGGCGATCGGCGCCGCCATGGACCGGGTCGACGGACGCGCCAAGGTACGCGGCGAGGCTCGGTACTCCGCAGAGATCGCGATGCCGGGACTGGCGCACGCGGTCCTGGTCGGCGCCTGGGTGCCAAGCGGCCGGATCACACGGATCGACGCCAGCGAGGCTGAGCGGGCCGACGGCGTGCTCGCCGTGCTGAGCCATCTCAACCTGCCTAGTACGGCAGCCGCCATTGGCGGTCTGACCTCGCGGGATGCGGTGGGGGCGTGCGAAGTGGACGCAGCCGCCTGTCGAT
>NZ_JBRIQN010000076.1:0-16484 GCF_052981855.1 Micromonospora sp. LZ34 | reverse complement strand
CGACGTACCCGGCTGGGACCGGTCGGTGCGCGGGTTCGTGGCCCTCGCGTTGCACCGGCTCGGTCTCGGCTGACTTGCCGCTGCGACACACGGTTTTAGAAGGCAGGTGCGCTTGCCGGACGATCCGGCCTCTACCCAGGGCATTCGCCCGACCCTTCATCAGCGGCGGCCTTGACCGCCTCCCGAACCCGGGAAGTGGCTTTGACCTGCGTGGGCGATACTGGGATCCCGGGCGTCCTGCCCGCGCACAGCACACGGGAGATGCACTGGACCGTCAACGGCCCGATCGGACCCGACTCCCGATCGGGGCCCAATCGTGATCTTCGAAGATCTCAGTCCTCGGTGAACACCTCGCGCAGCCGGGCGGTGAACGCCATCCTCGTCCTGCACGGCGTTGAGACCAACCGCTACTCAGGATGAGAGAGGCTCATTCGGTGGCCGACGATACGCGGGATGCCGAAGCGTCGGGGCCTCGTGCACACTCTCGGCGTGCCGCTAGCGAACCTACCCACGGTCAACTGGGGGACACAGTCGTGACAGCCGCCGCGACCGCCGTCTTCGTGACCCTCGCCGTCGAGTACCTGGCCAAGCCTCGTCTTGAGGCTCGCAAGGAGCGCATCCTGGAGGAGGTGCGTCTACGCCGGGACCTGCTCACCGCGATCCTCGACCTCACACTGTCGGCCGCCATCCTCGTTCACGAGATCCCCGACGATGCGTCGGCCGAGGTCAAGCAGTCGCTGCGGCAGGAGCGGAAGCGCCACTACGAACGCATGAGCCTTCGGATCAACGAGCTGCACGACGACGCCGGGAGGTACGCACGCGCGTTCAAGGATCCCAAACGGACCGCGGTTCTGCGCTACCTGAACTGCGTGGAGGGCCCTGGTGCTGTCCGAGCGGACGCGACATCGGCAGGCCGAAATCGTTCACTCCCTCGGTGTTCCGGTGGCCACGATCCTCGAGGGCACGCTGTGGTGGGACCGACTCCGAAGGCATCGAGTGGTCAGCGGAGTTCACCACCGAACGGGAAGCTGTGGCGCACGTGGCGAAAATGGCGCCAGGCGGGCTGCGCTTCCACGACCTGCGGCACTCGTACGCGACCGAGTTGGTGTCGCGGGGCGTCCCGGTCAACGACGTCCAGGCGGTGATGGGCCACGAGAAGCCGTCGACCACGCTGAACCTCTACACCCACCGGTCGGATGACCGGCATCAACGCATCCGCGACGCGTTCGCTGACGATCCGCTGACGCCAAACGACGACTGACGATGCAATCAGCATGAGGCACCCTCTCCCGAGGGTGCCTCATCTGCGTTATTCGAATGGTGGGCGTTACTGGGATCGAACCAGTGACCTCTTCGGTGTGAAGCGGGACGCTGCACGGACTGTGACCTGGGGAAACGCAAGACTGCAGGTGAACGCGGGTGCCGTTGAGTGCTGTTCCGTGCCGTTGGGTGCAGTTGACTGCCGTTCAGTGCACCGGGCTGCTCCCATCCCGCTCCCCGATCCTCCTGCCCGGCCGGCCAGGTGGGCGGCAGATGCGGATGCCTCACCGGGGCCAGCTCCGCGGCGAAGACTACGGTGAGGGTGTGCAGATTCCCGAGCTCGGCACGGTCGTTCGAGACGCTGATCTGGGCTGGTATCGCAGTGGACCGATAACAGTGCCGGTGTTAGGCGGTGGACCCTGCCAATTCGTGGTCGATGGCTACGACGAGGACCCAGCGCAGGAGGACTTCCACGCCGCGATCCGCAACTTCCTTGCGCTTGACCAGTCAGCGTTGGCCGAGGCTGCGCCATGGATATACGCCTACTACCGGGATGTGGCGGATGGCGTCCTGGCCGCCGGCAACGACGAGTGGGACGTCGAGATCAGCGGCCCCGAAGACGTCTTGGCACACGTCCAGCTTGGCAACGATCCGATGGTCATGCGCAACTCGTCTGGTGATCAGCGCGTCTGTGTCTCGGTGGAGTGCGAGTGCGACTGGGAACCTGAGCATGGCCTGCAGATCGTGTTCTGTAACGGCGCCACGGTGACCAAGGTTGGACCCTACGACGGCCACCTCACCAACTCGGCCGCCTACGCGGACGACAAACTCGACGGCGTCGTGTACCACCGCTCCCGATGACGGCCGTAGCCAGGTCAGGATGCAATCGACGCACTCGAAGCGGAACCCGGATGCTCACTGAGCCGCGCTAAATCCACGCGGGGAAACGGTCCCCGGGCGACCACGATCAGGGCCACCAGCTCGGGGCCCAAATACCTGCGGCGGCATAGGCCAGCTGGGGCGCAGGCTGGACGTCCCGGCTCGCCCCAGCGCCTGGTCATGGGTCCGGGGATGGGCTACCGTTACCGGCGCTTTGCTCCGGCTTTTCCCGGGCCTCCGCAAGCTCGGCCGTGAGCCGGGCCGTCTGTTGCGCCGACCGGAGGCTTGCCGAGATGGTCCAGGACGAAGCCGAGGTCGGGGAGCAGAGCGGTGGCCTTGAGGGCCGCGGGGTAGGCGGGCGTCTGGATGAGCAGGTCGAAGACGAGGCCGGCCGCGGCGACGGCCTCCAGCCCGCGCATGACGTCGGGGCGCAGCAGCCAGCCGGGGTCGGGTTCGTCCTGCACCTGGTGGCGGATTCCTACGAGCCGCTCTCCCCCGGGCGCCTCCAGCAGCGCGGCCAGCCGGTCCGCGACGTCGGGCGCGGTCAGATCGGTCCAGCCGACGACCCCGGCGACCGGCCCGCCGACGGCGAGCAGTTCCTAGGTCTCCGCCTCGTCCGCCAGTGCCTGCACGGCGATCGTCCCGTCGAATCCGGGTGCCGCGGCCGCGTAGCCGGCGAGGTCGAACCGGCCGCGCAGCGGATCGGCCCAGAGCCCGTCCATCCACGGATAGTCGCGGACGGGGACGTCCCACAGATGGTGGTGCGCGTCGATCCTCATGGGTTCAGCTCCCAGACCGCGGGGAGGCCCTTGGCGGCTCCCTCGGCGGAGTAGTCGTGGACGACGTCGAGCAGCCCGGCCATCCGGGCCTGCCAGGCCTCGTTGACCGGCAGCGCTCCGACCTCGGCGATCAGCCGGGCGTAGTCGTCGCACTCCACGAGGTGAAACAGGTCGAGGCCGCTGCGCCAGATCGTCCAGTCCGACGCCCCGGCCGCCCGGATCGCCGCGAGGAGTTCCTCGGGAACCTCGCGATGGGCGGCCTCATAGGCCTCCTCGGCTCCGGGGCGCAGCCGGGTGTGCAGGGCGACTCTCATGCCGGGTCCTCATGGTCGACGATGATCAGGTGGAGGTGGCGCGGGCCGTGGACGCCCTCGACGCGGTCGAGCTCGATGTCGCTGGTGGCCGACGGGCCTGAGACGAACGTCAGCGGGGCGGTCGGGGTGAGGCCGGCCAGCGCCTCGGGCACGTCCCCGACGATCTGCCGAGCGAACAGGACGCAGACGTGCCGGTCGGGGATGAGGGTGAGCGCGCGGGAGCCCTGCCCGGGCCCGGCGTCCAGGACGATGGTGCCGGTGACGGCGACGGCCGTCCGGGCGAGGGTGAGCACGGTGTCGGCCGCCTCGAGGTCGGCGCGCCGGACGGGTTCGCGGAGCGCGCTCCACGTCCGATCCCGCTCGAGCAGTTCCTCTGGGAATTCCTCGGGCACGGCGACCAGCCCGGTGCCCAGCGCGGCCGTGATGGCCGCGCTGACACCGTCGGTCCGAACCCGGACGACGGTCGCCCCGTAGTCCCCTGCCCGCTCCGCGAACAGCTCGACGAGATCGGCCGTCCCGGCGTGGCCGGCCCGGTAGCGGCGGGGCACCGCCACGTCCGGGGGGAGCTCCGCATCGGGGACGTCGGCGAGCGCCCGCCGGAAGCGGTCGAGCACGATTTCTCGGCCGGTCATCGCGCGCCTTCCCCTCGGTTAGCGTGCCATCATCAGCAGCAGCGCCCGGTCCCTGCGCACCTTGGCGAGGAGGCCGCGCCGAGGCGCGGCGCCGGAAGTCCGGGACGGCCTCGGCGGGGATGTCGGCCGATGATCCGGGCGATCGTCCACGGCGACGGTCCCGCCTCCGGTGACGTCGGCCGTCTCGGCCGGCGACCGGCGGTCGGGTGGATTCATGTGGCGTGCCTCCATGGGTCATACAGGTCGGCCGACCGCCGAAATGACGGCGCAGCCCCGGTGATATGGAGTGTTCCGGCTCCGAAGCGGAATGTTTCGTGCTCGTTCGCTCTCCCGTCAACCAATCTCGGCGAGTCGCACAAAAGCTCACATCCCCCGGTCAATGAGATAGGAGTTTTGTGCTTGGTTACAGCTCAGGCGGTTTCAGGGCTGGCAGGGTGTTCGACTTGCGCTCTACGCTGATAGACCGACCACGCCGCTCCCCCGAGGCGTGATGACGGGAGCGAGGTGCGGTGGCGTTCACCCTCCGCCAAGACGCGATCCTGAAGGCGGTCCGCCGGGACGGATCAGTCCGGGTGGCCGAGATCTCCGCCGAGCTGGGCGTGTCCCAGATGACCGTGCGGCGCGACATCACGGTCCTTGCGGACCAGGGCCTGGTCACCCGAGTTCATGGCGGTGCGACGCTGCCGCGGTACAAAGCCAAACGGACGCCCGCTGCCGCACCGCAGCCCGAGCGCGGCCGGAACCTGTCCCTGAGCATGATGGTGCCTGCGGCGTCCTACTACTACCGGCAGGTGATCCAGGGAGCGCAGGCCGCCGCGGAGATCCTCGGCGCGCGGTTGACCCTGGGCATCTCCTGCTACGACCCGAAAGAGGACAGGCTCCAGGTCGAACGCCTGGTGGAAAGCCGTCCGCACGGCCTGCTGCTGACTCCGAGCACCCAGTCGCCGAAGACCGGCGAATGGGCGAGTTGGCTCAGCGAGCTGCCCTGCCCGGTGATCATCGTGGAACGCCTCCACGACCCTGCCCTCGACCTCGACTTCGCGGACTACGTGGGCTCCGATCATCTGCGAGGCACCCTGCAGGCCCTGCGTCACCTGACCGAGATCGGGCACCACCGCATCGCGCTGCTGACCAGCGAGACGGCCACCAGCCCGTCGATCTGCCGTGGTTTCGACCTGGCCTCCCACCTCCTCGATCTGCCGCCGGACGTGCCCAGGGCGACCGGCCAGCCCCATGACAGCATCGAGCATGTCGACGCGTTCCTGGACAGCGCCCTCGCCTCCGGCGCCACCGCCCTGGTAGCCCATCCCGACCAGCAGGCGGCACTCGTGATGCAGCGAGCCCGGCTGCGCGGGCTCACCGTGCCGGACGACCTGGCCATCGTGGCCTACGACGACGAGTTCGCGGCCCTGGCGGACATCCCCCTCACCGCGGTCGCGCCGCCGCGCCAGGCCGTCGGCCGGACCGCGGTGATGGTGATGGCGCAGCGGCTGCGCGAGGGCGACGCCCACGTTCCGCGGCAGACGCTGCTGCTCCCCCGGCTCCATGTCCGGGCGTCCACGGTGATGTGACGGCCGGGAAACCAGGGTCTGGAAAAGGCGGCGATGTTGCGCTAGCATGACCAGTCATCGACCGGCCCGCCGCAGCGGACCGGTCCATGGAGCGTTCCGGCTCTCCCCCGAAGCCAGACCCGGCGCCGCGCGCCGTCTGGCTCATCTGTGACAGATGGAGGACCGGACATGCCCCCCTGGGCACAACCCCACCCCCTCGTACGCATCCTGCTGGTGGCGCTGCTCCTGCTCGGCCTCAGCCCCGCGGGAATCGCCGCGGCCGACCCACCGACCCTCACCGCGACCGCCAAGGCCCTGCCTGAAGGCACGGTTGAGCTGGCATGGAAGGGCTCGGCGACGACGGGCATCACGGCGTACGAGGTCCATCGCAGCCTCGACGGCGCGGGCTTCCAGCCGAGCGGCGCCACCCGGCTCTACCGGCTCCCGGCCGCCGCCTACCTCGACACCACGGCCGGTCCCGGCACCTCCCCGTGGTACCGGGTGGTCGCGATCGACGGCGACGGCCAGGCCGTGGCCACCTCGCCCGGAGTCCAAGCCGCCATCCCCGCCGTACCGGTCGACAAGCAACGCACCAGCGTGCTGTCCGCGTTTCCCGGCAGCGACGGGATCCGGCTGTCGTGGCGCGCCGCCGCCGGTACCGCCACCCCATTGACCCTGTACGCCGGTCCAGCGCATGTCGCGGATGGCAAGCTGTCCGGTGCCAAGCCCATCAGCACCTCCCCCTCGACCAGATCCGCTCTGACCTGGGAACCCGGCGACAACCCCGGACAAGGCTTCGCCCTCACCGATGCCTCCGGCGCGGTGATCGCCACCGCGACCCGCGCGCGCACCGAACACCCCCGCACGGTCGGCCCTGCCGAGCTGGAGAAGGTCCGTCGCGTCATCACGCAGCCGGGCACGCCGCGGGAAACGTGGCAGGCGATCCTGGACGCCCTCGCCAAGGGGACGGTCGCTGGCTCCAGCGGCGCCCGTCTGGCCGCGTTCGCCTTCGCGATCACCGAGGACGCCGGCTACGCCCACCAGGCCTTCGCCTACTTCCAGCAGGGCGCGGCAGTCCTGCCCACTCAGAGGGGCGCTCTGGAGTTCGGCGGCAACGCGATGAGCCTCGCCCAGGCCTACGACCTCGCCTTCCACGGCTGGACACCGGCCCAGCGGGCCGAGGCCGTCGAGACCTTCAAGCGGGCCTCGGCGATGCTCGGCACCACCCACCACGGGAACATCGACAACGACGCCGACAAGGCCAGCAACTGGGTCACGGTCATCCGCGGCGGTGAGCTGATCATGGATCTGGCGGTCCGCGGCGACGGCGACTTCGGACTCCAGGAAGAACGCATCCCTGTCCTCCTCGACGAGAACCGCCGCCACCTCGACGAGGCCTATGGCGACTCGGGCTGGAACCAGGAGGGCTGGGACTACATCAACTACGCCGTCGAAACCACGGCACCGGCCGTCCGCGCCGCGCGGCAGGCGGGCATCTCTGCGCTCACTCGCGCGTGGGAGCGGCCACGCCTCGCCGAACTGGCGCTGCACACCCAGTCGCTCCGGCCCACCGCCGACAAGATCCAGTTTGGCGTGGGCGAGCGGACCGGCGGGCTCAGCGCCCACCTGCTCGGCACCGGCTCCCGGGACGCCCAAGCCGCGTACCGGTGGATGTACGAGCGCATCGGCGCGATATCCGCAAACCCCTTCGTCCTGCTCAACTGGCCGGAGAAGATCAAGGCGCAGGATCCCGACACCTTCTCCTCGCTGCGGACCGCGCTCCTTGACGACAAGGAGGGCAGCTACCTGTTCCGCGACCGCACCCAGGGCGACGACGACGTCCTGGTCGGTGTCAACAACCGCAACAGGAACCGCATAGGCTGGTCTCAACCGGAATCGTTCGCGCTCAACCTCATCGGCCAGGGCACGACCTGGGCGCGGATGCCCGCGAAGGAGAACACCACCTACAGCCTGTTCTCCAAGCCGCTCATCGACGGCAGGGCCGTTCCGGCGGGCATCACCCCAGGCCAGGGTACGACGCGCACCGCTCGGGCCTTCCCCGGCCAGGGCGGCGGGTTCGTCTCCCTGGAGGCGGCCAAGGACTACGGCGTCGATGTCGCCACCCGGGACATCGTCGCCGACCTGCGGCCCACCGGCGGCGCGGACGCCGTGATCGCCGTACACGACCACTTCGCCGACGACACATCCCACCGCATCGACTGGCAGCTGTCCCCCGAACCCGGCGTGAAGATCAGCTACGGGCGGGACGAGGCGGGCGCCACGACCTTCCTGCTCCAGCGTGAGGATGCCTGGCTCAAGGGCTGGCTGCTCGACGCATCCGGCGCCACCATGGGAACGTCCAACGGAGCCTTCCAGATCACCCGGACCGGAGCGGCCGCGGACTTCAAGCTCGTCCTGGCCGTCGGCCGCGGCGAAATCCCGGCCGCCGCCTCGATCGACGGCGATACGGTCACCCTCGGCACCGTCGGCTATGACACCAGGAATCTAGCCGGCTTCACCCCCGCCGGTCCGGCACCTGCGGGTGACAGCCCGCGCCCCACCATCTTCCTGTCCGCGCCCAAGGCCCCGTTCATGCTCGGCACCACCCGGAGCGTCTCCGCGCGCTACACCTGGTGGGGCACCCGCCCGGCCGAAGACGTGCGGCTGGAGCTGGACGTCCCCGAAGGCTGGACGGCCGAGCAGACCTCGCCCGCGATTTCGGGCACCTTGGACACCGGTCAGGCAGCCGTCGCCACCTGGGAGGTCACCGCGCCCGCGGCCGGGACCTTCGGCGACACCTCGCTTATCGCGACCGGCGCGGCGTCCGGGTCGGCCCCGATCACCGACTCCGCTCCGGCATCGCTCATCCGCACGAACCTCGCGCTCGGAAAGCCCTCCCAGCTCTCCAGCACGCAAGGAGCCGCGGAGCGGGCCAACGACGGCAACATCGACGGGATCTGGGGGCACGGGTCGGTCGCCCACTCCCTCCAGGAGGTCCAGCCCTGGTGGCAGGTCGACCTCGGCATCTCCCAGGATCTCGGCTCCGTGGTCATCTGGAACCGGGTCGACTGCTGCCCCGAACGGCTGCACGACTTCTACGTCCTGGTCTCCGACACCCCTTTCGGCGCCTCGAGCCTGCCCAACGTGCTGGCCCGCGGCGACGTGTGGCGGGCCAAGTTCGACGGCGTCGCCGGTCGCGCCACCACGATCCCGGTCGGGGCCAAGGGCCGCTACGTCCGGGTCCAGATCGCCGATCCCGCACCCAGCTATCTGATCATGGCGGAGGTCCAGGTGATCCCGCCGGAGCCCGGCCACCTGGCCGCCGGCCAGCCCGCAGCGCAGTCCAGCACGGCCGACGGCGCGGACGCGGGCCGGGCCGTCGACGGAAACACCGACGGCGTCCTCGCCGCGGGCTCGGTCAGCCGGACGGCCGACGAGATCCAGCCCTGGTGGCAGACGGACCTCGGCGAGTCGGCGGCGATCGGCAAGATCGAGGTCTGGAACCGCAGCGACGCCGAGACCGGTCAGCTGGCCGACTACTACGTCCTGATCTCCGACAACCCGTTCGCCTCAGGGCGGCTCAGCGACGTGCTCGCCCAGCCCGGGGTCACCGCCTACCGGCAGACCGGCATCGCCGGGCGGCCCACGACGGTCGACGTCCGCAAGGGCGCGCGGTACGTCAGGATCCAGCTCGCTGGTCAGGCACCGGCGACCCTCAATCTCGCCGAGGTCCGCGTCCTTCGCTGATCTCGCCGAGGAGCGGGCCGGCGGCGCGGCCGGCCCGCTCATTTCCACCCTCGCCGCACATCGATTCAATGGAGCGCCGTGCCACCCGCAGCCGTCCCCACGTTCGCCGTCTTCGCCAACGAACGCGGTCCCCGAACCCCGGCCTGCACCGCTATGGAGCCGTGCGGGCCACCGTCGTATACGACCGCCTCCAGTTCACCTGCGACGACCACGGAGCCTATTCGGCAGGCGGGGCCCCCTGCCCGATCGCGACCAATACGCCGCGATGGTGCACCACTACGTGGCGGAGTTCTCCGGCGCACCCGGAGCTCCCGTCGTCCTGGACTTCGAGGACATCCTGCTCACCGAGCACTCCGGGCGTTCCGCGCGGAACGCCCTCGAGCTGTGGACACGGCTCATCACCTGGACCAAAGAGATCACGCCCGGCTCCCCCATAGGCATGTACGGCTTCGACCGGAAGACGGCGAACATCGACCTCACCCGCGAACTCTTCCAAGACGGCCTCCTAGTGTGGTGCGCCAGAAATTCGCCTACAAAATCGTGCGAGTGACTCGAGGATCTCCTCGGCGGTCTTGGTCCAGGCGAAGGGTCGTGGATCGCGGTTCCAGTCTGCGATCCAGGCGCGGATGTCGGCTTCGAGGGCTTGGACGCTCTTGTGCGCGCCGCGGCGGATCTTCTGTTCCGTGAGGTAGCCGAACCAGCGTTCGACCTGGTTGATCCAGGACGAGCCGGTCGGGGTGAAGTGCATGTGGAAGCGGGGATGCTTGGCGAGCCAGGCCCGCACGGTCGGGGTCTTGTGGGTGCCGTAGTTGTCGCAGATCAGGTGGACGTCCAGTTGGGCCGGCACGGTCTTGTCGATCGTGATGAGGAACTTCTTGAACTCGGTTGCCCGGTGCTGGCGGTGCAGTTCACCGATGACGGTGCCGTCGGCGATGTTGAACGCGGCGAACAGGCTGGTGATGCCGTTGCGGACGTAGTCGTGGGTGCGTCGTTCGGGCATGCCGGGCATCGTCGGCAGGACCGGCTGGGATCTGTCGAGGGCCTGGATCTGGGACTTCTCGTCCACGCACAGGACCACCGCGCGTTCGGGTGGGTTGTGGTAGAGCCCGACGACGTCGACGACCTTTTCGATGAACTGCGGGTCCGTGGACAGCTTGAACGTGTCCGCCCGGTGGGGTCTGAGGCCGAAGTCCCGCCAGATCCGCCCGATCGTGGACTTCGACAGCCCGGACTTCTCGGCCATCGAGGTGCGCGACCAGTGGGTGGCGTGACGCGGCGTCTGTTCCAGGGTGGCGACAACGACGTCTTCCACCCGGTCAAAGGGCGATCGACGGTGGCCGGCCGGGCCGCGGCTCGTCGATCAAGCCGTCCAGTCGCAGCTTCAGAAACCGACGCCGCCACTTACCCACAGTGGACAGATGCACCCCCAGTGCCGTTGCGACATCAGTGTTCGAACCACCATCGGCGCAGGCCAGGATGATCCGGGAACGCATCGCAAGGACCTGCGCCGTCTTCGCCCGCCGCGACCACCCGACCAACGTCGCCCGTTCCTCATCGGTCAACATCAACGGCGAAAGCGGACGTCCTGTCCTCGGCATCCACCAACCCTACACTTATCAGGCGAATTTCTGGCGCACAACACTAGTACTCCAACGTCACTTGATCTTTCGGCTGGTGTGGTGGCCAAGTCTTCGCTGGTAGTGGGATCGTCGGGCTCGGGCTTGGGATGTTCGTCGCCAGGTCGACCAGTGCAGGGTGTGCGCTGGTGGTAGCGGCAGGTCGAGGACGAAGGCGTTGAGGAGTCGGCGGATCTCGGCGACGGTCAACGCGATGATCTCCGGGTCGGCGTCGGGCTGCTGGGAGGCGAGGATGGTCAGGACGGCCAGGGCGAGCATGGCCAGGGTGATGAACCGGTGCCAGCCGGTCCAGCCGCGGACCTGGTAGTGGTCCAGGCCGACCTGGCCTTTGCCGGGCTGGAACAGTTCTTCGATGCTCCACCGGGAGCCGGCGACGGTCACGAGGGTGTGCAGCGGCACCGGTCGCGGTGACCAGCACAGGTAGAAGGCCTGCTCGCCGGTGGTGCGATTGCGGCGAATGAGCAGCCACCGATGCTCACCGGGGCGGGTGGCGGTGGTGATCCAGGCCCACAGGTAGTCGCGGGGTCCTTCGCGCCCGGCCCGCAGCTGTGTAGCTGCCACTCGGTGGTGGGGATCCGGTCCGCGAGGTCGTCGACGCGCACGAGGGTGCGGCCGTCGTTGACGTGCACGCGTCGGTCACAGCCGACGGCCAGGACGTAGCCGATTCTCTGGTGTTCCAGGTCATCGCGCAGGCCGGGGTCGGGGCCGTAGACCTCGTCGCCGGTCACCCAACCGACCGGGACACCGGCGTCCAACGCGGCGGCGATCATCTGGCGGGCCAGGGCCGGCTTCGTGGCGAACCTGACCTGGTCCGGGACGCCCGCGGCGGCGAGTCGGTCGGGCTGGTCGCACCAGGTCGTCTCCGGCAGGTAGAGCCGACGGTCGATCAGCGCCCGCCCCGCGCGTGACACGTAGGCCAGGAACACCCCCACCTGGCTGTTCTCCACACGCCCAGCGGTGCCGGTGTACTGCCGCTGGACCCCGACCGAGCACAGGCCCTTCTTGAGGAAACCGGTCTCGTCGGTGACCAGCACCGCCTCGGGGTGGCCGAGCTGCCCGATCAACCAATCACGCACGTCATCGCGTACGGCGTCGGCGTCCCACACCGCCGTACGCAGCAGCCGCTGCATCGCCTGCGGATCGGCGTGACCGGCCCGCTCGGCCAACGACCAGCAGGTCTTCCGTTCCACGCCCGACAGCAGCCCTTCCACGAACTGCGCCGCCGTCGCACGCGGCTCCGCCCGAACGAACCGGTCAGCGACACGACGCCACCACCTCGTCCAGGATGACCCGCCACCCGGCGGGGTCTACGCTGTGGCACACGGCCACTGCACGATCTTCGGTTGTCCTCACAAACCATCGATGATCAGCGCAGTGGCCGTCCTCATGCCCGCGCCACGCCCAACGCCGAAGCCAAGTGACGTTGGAGTACTAGGCGCGGTACGCCGCCCACTGGTTGCTCATCCGCATGGCCCGGCCTGCGGTGAAGGCGTGCATGTAGGAGTCCTGCGTGTAGTCTATGAAGTTGGTGATCGGGTCCAGGCCCGCCAGGCTTTTGCAGCTGTCCCGGCCGGTCGGGCAGTTGAACGCGGCGCTTCTCTCGGCCGGGGTGTCAGCAACGTAGGTTCGTCCCGATCCGAGACGCGCCATTGATGCGATGGGCACTCATCTGGCGGCGAGGCGAAGAAACCGACGCCGTCCGCGAACTCGCTGCCATCGTCCGCGCCCACGGGCCGCTGACTCTGTAGACTCACCCGCGAGTCCTTCAGCCGAGCGAGTGCGTTGCATGGCAGGGCCGGCTGGAAGGCGACGCCAAGCTGTCACCTGCAAGACCGACCCGGCTCGCGTCCGATGGCGTGTACCTCGGGGTGATGGATGTGTGTCTACCTGCGGCCGGTGCCGCGGTAGATGTCCAGCTCGCCTTCAAGCTCGACGGCGAGCACTGTGGCGTACTCGTCGAGGTCTTTGGCGGCGGGTGCGTCGAGCCATGTCAGCCCGGGCACGTCGCCGAGCCCGCCGGTGACGCGATGGCCGAGCTCGGCATCGCGGCCGACGACACGGACCCGTTTGACAGCCGAGCGCAGGCCGCGCAGGCCGATAGTCTCGCGCGGGGCGTCGAAGCAGATCAGGTAGAGGGTGCGGCGGTCGGCCGACAGCGTGCTCGGACCGTAGTGGTGCCCGGCTGGCAGGCCGGCCACCGTGCCATACACGGCCTCGGCGTGCTTGTTGATCCACGCGCCAACGCCCTCCAGCCGTTCGGTCTGCTCCGGTGTGATCCGGCCGTCGGCGGTCGGGCCGACGTCCAGCAGGAGGTTGCCGCCCGCGCCGATGGTTTCGGCGAGATAGCGCACCAGCTGGCGCACGGACTTGTGGTTGTTGTCCTTGCCTTGGTAGCCCCACGAGTCGTTGATCGTTAGGCACAGCTCCCATGGTCGGGTCGGTGGTGTAATCGGCACGCCCTGCTCCGGTGTGGCGTAGTCACCACGCGACAGCATGCGCGCGTTGAGGATCGTCTGCGGATTCTCTGCGAGGATCAGGTCGGCGAGCCGGTCGATGCCCCACTGCTGCTCGCTGCGCTCCCATTCGCCGTCGAACCACAGCAGGTCAGGCCGGTAGCGCTGCATCAGCTCGGCGACCTGCCCGTCCCGGTACGCCAGGAACCGGGCCCAGGCCGCCGGGTCCTCCTGTCCGGCCTGCGGCGCAACGAGGCGGTGGTCGTTGACGTGTTGTGCGGCACCGGTGCTTCGCACCGTGGCGTAGTCCGGGTGGCTCCAGTCGGAGTGTGAGTAGTAGAGGCCGACCTTCAAGCCCTTCTCGCGCATGGCGCTGGTGTACGGGCCGACCAGATCCCGTCCGGCCGGCGAGCCGACAACGTTCAGCGAGCCATAGGCGGTGTCCCACAGCGCGAAGCCGTCGTGGTGGCGGGCGGTGAGCACGGCGTAGCGGGCTCCAGCCCGGGCGAACAGGTCCGCCCAGGCCCGCGGGTCGTACTGGGCGGCAGTGAACCGGTCGACCTGTGCCAGGTACTTCTCGCGCGGCACCTGGCCGTGGTACATGGCCCAGGACTCGCGCACCCCGTCAACGGCGTAGATTCCGTAGTGGATGAAAATCCCGAGCTTCGCGTCTGGGAACCATGGCTGCATCGGCATTGGAATTGGGGCTCCTCGATCGTTCCTGAAATGCCCGCTCAGGCTAGCCGAATGTGCGCTCGCCGCGTTGGCGTGATTCACCGTGACTGGTAGTGCCGCGGCGACTCGGCGAGCTAAGCCTGCACTCCGAGGCCAGCGGGTCCTGCTCGTATAGCTTAGCTAGCACCGTGTTTGGGTCCAGAGCCGCTTATTTGACAGCCCTAGAGGCAACAGTGCGATCGAGTGCTTACCTGTGCCCCGTCACCTGCAAGGCCGTGGGAAGGGTGCTCGACGATCCGGACCTCCTAGGCCAAACACGGCATTGACGACCTTCAGCGGCCCAACGACCGTGCCTCTTCACCACTGGCGTCGTCCGCAATCACGCCGAAGCTATTGGAGGCAACGTGAGGTCAAGAGTCCTGTTGGCTTCGCTGGTGGCGGCGGGTTGCATTCTGGTCGCCGTAACGGCTGCGGCGGCACCGGCACCGGAAGTTTCCGCACCGGTCAGGGCGGCGTCCGCCGCGCCCGGCGTCCGGCCGGCGCCGGGCGGGTATATCGTCCGGCTGCGTCCGGGCGCCGACGCGCGCGGTCTCGCTCGTGCCCTGTCGGTCACTCCGCGGTTCGTCTACGAGCCGGCCAACGGATTCGCCGCCGAGTTGACCGCCGGGCAGGTGCAGGCGGTGCGTCGCGATCCTGCGGTGCTCGGCGTCGAGCAGGACGTCTGGATCGATGACGTCGCCGAGGGCAGCCAGGTCAACCCGCCGTCTTGGGGTCTGGACCGGATCGACCAGGAGGCGTCGGCGACCACGATGAGCCGTTCGGCACGCGTGACCATGCTCCGGTTGACTGCGGCCTCGCCATCGTTGTGAGTGCTTGCGCCGTGCTCATAGTTGATGGCGTCAATGCCGATGATCGCTACATCCAGCGCGACCGTGTCCAGCATCGTCGGCGCTATCGGTCCTATGAGTTCGTAGGACTGCGGACGCGCCGCCCCGCCGGTCAGGACGACGCGGATGTGTGGTCGGACAACAGGCTCATTGGCAATGTTCAGAGCGTTGGTGACGATCGTGATAGCGGAAGGCCCTTGGTCGACCTTGAGGTCAGAGCGAGCGGCGAGTGACCGTGCCACTTCCGTGGTCGTCGTACCACCGTTCAGACCGACTGTCGAACCCGGGCCTGATCAGCCCAGCCGCAGCCACCCCGATGCGTTGTTTCTCGGTAGCGTGACGGGCAATCTTGTACCGCAGCGGAAGGTCGTACGCAATGTTCTGCGCGGTGACTCCACCGCGTGTCCGCACCACCATCTGCTGGGTGGCGAGTTCATCGAAGTCGCGACGGATCGTGGCGCCGGAAACACCGAGCGCAACCGCGGTCTCGTCAATCGAGTTGGCCAGACTCCGCCAGCATCCCCAGTAGTTTGGTCCACCGTTCGTAGCGGTTCACTCGTCCACCCCCGGCTCCATCCACCCCGACATCTTGTCAGAGCGCCCATCGAGGGTTGCATTGCGCGATCGGGGCGGCTGCTTTCTCCCAACCGTCGCCCTCGCTCCGCCCCGATGGCCGACGGTCCGAGACCAGGTACCGTCTGATCGCAGCCCATTGCGGCCTATGCGGGGGACTCGGTCTCATGCTGCGGGGGCTCGACGCGCCTCCGTGAGGTGACAGGTTGTCGGGCTCACTCTGATGCAGGAGCCACCGCGCCGCACGAGGAGAAAAGCGGACCCCTGCGGGGTCCAGGATTTGGCGTTGCAATTGTCAAACGTTTGCCCTTCTTGAGGACCAACGGTTCGTCGCGGACCACCCCTACGATCGTCCTTGAAACGGAATGCCAGCTCGCAAGGGGCTATGACGCTCGGTAGGAATCTCAGTGCTCCTCGCAAAGTGTCATCCAGTGACAAGCACTGTTGACACCTGCGAAGGCGACGCGAAGAATGAGCTCAAGTTGTCACGGGCGATTGCCGCAGCCAGTTGCATGAGTGTCGACCGGAACTTCCAGGAGAGGCTTCATGACGCACACTAGGTGCGAGATCACCGGTCGGCCGGAGGGTTGGCAGTGGGCGACCGCGCTGCAGCAAGCAACGCAGGTGGCAGAGGTCTTGTCTCACAATGGTGAGCGGGTGGCCTTGGCCGAATCCGGGAGATCCTGGTTGGACGCGATGGCATGCGCGTCGACGCCGACGGGTCGCCACCGACGCCGGCCGCCACCGTGCGGAAGGCGTGGGGACCCGGTCGAAGGGACACCACCGCGGCTGCCGCTTGACATTTCAGGGATTTCCGGGATTGCGCAGGATTCGCTGTCTCAAGTACGAAAGGTGGCCGCTGCTGCCACGTCGGATGCCCGGAGCGACCCTGCCGGAACTGACGCATCAGCCGTTTTCGCCGAGCCGACCAGGCTATGTACGGGCCCCTGGATGAAATTTTGTGTCCGAATCCCTAGCTGACCAGAGAAAAACTGGTCGAGTCGAGCGAGCTTGACATCTCGGCTCTTCGAACTTGAGCGGGGTTCGCGGCTGGCGGTGACCCGGACGTGAAGGGCTCGCAGCCCATCAGTGATCATC
>NZ_JBRIQN010000075.1:0-16690 GCF_052981855.1 Micromonospora sp. LZ34 | reverse complement strand
CCGGACCACCAGACAACCCGTGACCAGGTCCTTGATCGCCTACGACCACTGATCAGAGTTAGGACTTACTCGTCTAGAGCTGCCCGACCGCGGTGATCCGGACGGCCGCCGCGCCCGCCTCGTCCGACGCGGCGAGATCGATCTCGGCGCTGATCCCCCAGTCGTGGTCGCCCTCGGGGTCGTCCAGGATCTGCCGCACGGTCCACCGCTCCCGGCCCTGCTCGATCATGAGCAGCGCCGGGCCGCGGGCGTCCGGCCCCACCCCGATCGAGTCGTACGCCTCGAAGTAGGGCTCCAGCGCGTCCGCCCACGCGTCGGCGTCCCAGCCGTCGCCGGCGTCGAGTTCGCCGAGCAGGTCCCAGCGGCGCAGGGCGGCCAGCTCGACCCGGCGGAACAGCGCGTTGCGCACCAGCACCCGGAACGCCCGGGCGTTGCGGGTGACCGCGGGCGGCCGGTCGTCGAGGGCGGCGTGCGCCTCGGCGACCTCCGCCACGTCGGCGGGGTTGCGCAGCCGCTCCCACTCGTCGATGAGGCTGGAGTCGACCTGCCGGACCAGCTCGCCGAGCCACTCGATGAGGTCGACCAGCTCCTCGGTCTTGGCGTCCTCGGGCACCGTCTGCCGCAGCGTCTTGTACGCGTCGGCGAGGTAGCGCAGCACCAGGCCCTCGGAGCGGGTGAGGGAGTAGAACTGCACGTACTCGGTGAAGGTCATCGCCCGCTCGTACATGTCCCGGACGACGGACTTGGGGGAGAGCTGGTGGTCGGCGACCCAGGGGTGGCCCTGCCGGTACATCTCGTAGGCCGACCCGAGCAGCTCGGCCAGCGGCTTGGGCCAGGTCACCTCGTCGAGCAGTTCCAGCCGGGCCTCGTACTCGATGCCCTCGGCCTTCATCGCGGCGACCGCCTCGCCGCGGGCCTTGAACTGCTGGGCGGAGAGCACCTGGCGCGGGTCGTCGAGGATCGACTCGATCACCGAGAGGACGTCGAGGGCGTACGACGGGGACTCCCGGTCCAGCAGCTCGATCGTGGCCAGGGCCAGCGGCGACAGCGGCTGGTTGAGCGCGAAGTCGAGCTGAAGGTCGACGGTGAGCCGGACCCGCCGCCCGGTCTCGTCCGGCTCGGGCAGCTCCTCGACCACCCCGCCGGCGCGCAGCGCCCGGTAGATGGCGATGGCCCGGCGGATGTGCCGGCGCTGGGCGGCCCGCTCCTCGTGGTTGTCGGTGAGCAGGTGCCGCATGGCGGCGAACGCGTCGCCGGGCCGCCCGATGACGTTCAGCAGCATCGAGTGGCTGACCTGGAAGCTGGAGGTGAGCGGCTCGGGCTCGGCCGCCACCAGGCGCTCGAAGGTGGGCTGGCCCCAGCCGATCGAGCCCTCCGGCGGCTTCTTCTTGACGACCTTGCGCCGCTTCTTCGGGTCGTCGCCGGCCTTGGCGAGGGCCTTCTCGTTCTCGATCACGTGCTCGGGGGCCTGCACCACGACCCGGCCGACGGTGTCGAAGCCGGCCCGCCCGGCCCGGCCGGCGATCTGGTGGAACTCGCGGGCCTTGAGCAGCCGGGTGCGCGTCCCGTCGTACTTGCTCAGGCCGGTGAAGAGCACGGTGCGGATCGGCACGTTGATGCCCACGCCGAGGGTGTCGGTACCGCAGATGACCTTGAGCAGCCCGGCCTGGGCCAGGGTCTCCACCAGCCGGCGGTACTTGGGCAGCATGCCGGCGTGGTGCACGCCGATGCCGTGCCGCACCAGCCGGGACAGGGTCTTGCCGAAGCCGGAGGTGAACCGGAAGTTCCCGATCGCGCTCGCGATCATGTCCTTCTCGGCGCGGGTGCAGACGTTGACGCTCATCAGCGCCTGGGCCCGCTCCAGCGCGGCGGCCTGGGTGAAGTGTACGACGTACACCGGGGCCTGCTTCGTCTCCAGCAGCTTCTCCAGGGTCTCGTGCAGCGGGGTCATCGCGTACGAGAAGAGCAGCGGGACCGGCCGTTCGGCGGAGCGGACGACGGCGGTCGGCCGCCCGGTGCGCCGGGCCAGGTCGTCCACGAAGCGGGTGGTGTCGCCGAGGGTGGCCGACATCAGCACGAACTGGGCCTGCGGCAGCTCGATCAGCGGCACCTGCCAGGCCCAGCCCCGGTCCGGCTCGGCGTAGAAGTGGAACTCGTCCATGATCACCTGGCCGACGTCGGCCCGGGCGCCCTCGCGCAGCGCGAGGTTGGCCAGGATCTCGGCGGTGCAGCAGATGATCGGGGCGTCGGCGTTCACGCTGGCGTCGCCGGTGAGCATGCCCACGTTGTCGGCGCCGAAGACTTCGCAGAGGGCGAAGAACTTCTCGGACACCAGCGCCTTGATCGGCGCGGTGTAGAAGGTGGTCCGGTCGTCGGCCAGGGCCGCGAAGTGCGCCGCGACGGCGACCAGGCTCTTGCCGGAGCCGGTCGGGGTGTTCATGATCACGTTGGCGCCGGAGACGATCTCGATGACCGCCTCCTCCTGGTGGGGGTAGAGGTCGAGACCGCGCTCCTTCCCCCAGCCGGCGAACGCGTCGTAGAGGGTGTCGGGGTCGGCGCTTGTCGGCAGCGCGGCGGTGAGCGTCATAGCGCGTCCATGGTGCCTGGATCATGACCCCGCGCGCCAACCGGGCTCCGCGGCGACCGGTCCGGGCGTGTCGCGGAACGGCCCGACATGGGGTCGGCGGCGGCCCGGCCCGGTCGATTCAGCGTCAGCGGCGGCGGTGGACGAGGTCGAAGATCGGGCGGC
Source organism: Micromonospora sp. LZ34 (assembly GCF_052981855.1). Taxonomy (NCBI): domain Bacteria; kingdom Bacillati; phylum Actinomycetota; class Actinomycetes; order Micromonosporales; family Micromonosporaceae; genus Micromonospora; species Micromonospora sp. LZ34. The sequence goes on along the minus strand of NZ_JBRIQN010000075.1, from coordinate 13,941 downwards.
CGGCGGTCAGCGCCCGCCGCTCGAACTTGGTCACCGGGCGGTGCGCCGGGCGTGGAGCGTAGCCGTCGTGGGCGTTCACCAGCTCCGGGTCGGCGTCCAGCGTCTCCCGCATCGCCGCGGCGTACTCGGCCCAGTCGGTGGCGCAGTGCAGGGTGCCGCCCGCGGCCAGCCGGGAGCGCAGCAGCGCGACGTGCGTCGGCTGGATCAGCCGCCGCTTGTGGTGCCGGGCCTTCGGCCACGGGTCGGGGAAGAAGACGTGCACGGCGTCCAGCGAGCCGGCCGGCAGGGCCCGGACCAGCTCCAACGCGTCGCCCTGGGCGACCCGCACGTTGCCCAGCCCGTGCCGGCGGACGAGGTCCAGCAGGTTGGCGATTCCGGGCGTGTGCACCTCGACTGCCAGATAGTCTCGATCCGGGTCGGCAGCGGCCATCGCGGCGGTGGCGTCACCCATGCCGGATCCGATCTCGAGCACCAGCGGGGCCCGGCGCCCGAACACCTCGGCCGGATCGACGGCCGCCCGGCCGTCGTCCGGCACGCGCAGGCCGTACGCCGGCCAGAGCTGCGCCAGCGCCTCGCGCTGGCGGTCGGTCATCCGGCCGCGACGCGGGTGGAAGGTACGGATCGCCCGGGCCGCGGGCGGCGCGACGGTGGCGGGTTCGGAGTCGGTAATGGTCACAGCGACCCGAGCGTACGCGACGGCCGCGCCGGATCGGATGTGATGTACGACCGGGGATGAGAGGATCCATCCCATACGGCAGGCCCGGGCGCCTCGGCTCTCCGGCACTGCTCCAGCGCGCCGGGAGGGGGCATCGTGTCAGTGACCCGCGGTGGTCTGGCGCTCTCGACGGCGGCCCTGCTCGCCGGCCCGCTGCTCGCCGCCGTCCCGGCCCAGGCCGCCGCCGCGCGGGTGGCCGCGCCACAGCCCACCCCCGGCCCCACCGTCTTCGTCGAGGTGAGCCCGAGCACCGTCGAGCCCGGCTTCCTGGTCGGCATCCGGGCCAGCTGCCGGGACAATTCGGTCCCGGCGATCGTCGTGTCGGACGCCTTCGGCCGGGTGCAGGTGCAGCCGCAACGCGGGTTGCTGACCGCGGCGCCGATGGTCCGGGAGCGTACTCGGCCCGGCAACTACCGGGTCAAGCTGGAGTGCCCGGACGGCGAGACCGCTTCGACCATGCTCCAGGTGGTCAAGGCGGTGAAGCCCAGTCGCGGTCCGGCGACCGGGTTCGGCGGCGGCGCCGGCGGGATGACCGTCGGCCTGCTGCTCCCCGGCGGGCTGGCGCTCACCGTGGTCGGCCTGGTCGTGTGGGTGCTGGCGCTGCGCCGGCCCCGTACCGTCCGTGGCGCCGCACGACGCTGAGGATCCGGTCGTGACCACCGTCCGCACCTCGCCGCCGGCCCGCCGCCGGCCCGGCGGGCGCAGCCCGTGGTCGATCCCGGTGGCCGTGGTGCTGGTGCTGGTCGGCGTCTTCGCCACCGGGGCGGGGCTGGGCCGCTCGGTGGGGCCGCTCGACTGGGCGGCCGCCGGTGGGGACCGGCCGGCCCGCAGCGAGTCCGCCGGTCTGCAGGCGAGCCGTCCGGTGCGCCTCTCCGTGCCCGCGATCAAGGTCGCCGCGCCGGTGGCGCCGGTCGGCCAGGCCCGGGACGGGTCGATCGGCGTACCGCCGCTGAGCCGGCACCATGAGACCGGCTGGTACGACCGCGGGCCGACCCCGGGCGAGCCCGGCCCCGCGGTGATCGTCGGGCACGTGGACACCAAGGACGGCCCGTCGGTCTTCTACGACCTGGGCAAGCTGCGCGCCGGGGACACGATCGAGGTCACCCGGGCCGACCGCTCGGTGGTGGTGTTCACGGTCGACTCGGTGGAACGGTTCCCGAAGGACCGGCTGCCGGCCGACCGCATCTACGGCGACGACGGCCCGCCCCGGCTGCGACTGATCACCTGCGGTGGCGATTTCGTCGGCGGCCGCACCGGGTACACCGACAACGTCATCGCCTTCGCCTCCCTCACCACCTCCCGCACCCCCTGACCCCGCGCTCTTCGCCGGCGGGGTGGGGGGCGGGGTGGGTCAGGGGACCTGTTGGATGACCTCGAACTCCAGGAGGGTGGCGCCGGAGGCGACCGGGGGGCGTTGGGGTTCGCCGGGGGCGGGGGCGTGGGCGGCGCGCGACGGGCCGGCGGCCCACGCCTGGTACGCCTCCTCGGATTCCCACTTCGTGTACACGAAGTAGCGGCTCTCCCCGGCGACCGGGCGGAGCAGCTCGAAGCCGAGGAATCCGGGGGAGTTCTCCACCGCGCCGGCCCGGGCGGCGAACCGCTTCTCCAGCTCGGGACCGGCCCCGGCCGGCACCTCGATCGCGTTGATCTTCACGACTGCCATGCCCTCACCCTAACCAGCGGGCCGGCCCGGTCAGAACGACTCGACGGCCGGCACCAGGTCGGCGTCGACCACGATCGGAGCGTGGTCGGAGGGGCCCTTGCCCTTGCGCGCCTCCCGGTCCACGTACGCCGAGCGGACCGCCCGGGCGAACGGCGCCGAGGCGTACACCAGGTCGATCCGCATGCCCTTGTTCTGGTGGAACATCCCGGCCCGGTAGTCCCAGTAGGTGTAGGGGTGCGGCCCCTTCATCGGGGTCGGCACGATGTCGGCGAGGCCGAGGTCGCGCAGCTCCGCGAGGGCGGCCCGCTCGGCCGGGGTGACGTGGGTGGAGTGCCGGAACAGCGCCGGGTCCCAGACGTCGGCGTCGGTCGGGGCGACGTTGAAGTCGCCGCAGACGGCCAGCGGCAGCGCGCCGGTCAGCTCGGTCTCGAGGGCGTCCCGCAGCGCGGCGAACCAGGCCAGCTTGTACGTGTAGTGCGGGTCGTCCGGCGACCGGCCGTTCGGCACGTACACCGACCAGACCCGCAGCCCGTCGCAGGTGGCCGAGATGGCCCGGGCCTCCGGCTCGGGGAAGCCGGGCTCGCCGGGGAACCCGACGGTCACGTCGGACAGGCCGACCCGGGACAGGATGGCCACCCCGTTCCACCGGCCGTCGCTGTGGCTGGCCACGGTGTAACCCAGCTCGCCCACCTCGGCCACCGGGAAGGCGCCGTCCGGGCACTTGGTCTCCTGCAGGCAGACCACGTCGGGGCCGGTGTCGGCCAGCCACTCGAGCAGCCGGGGCAGGCGGGCCTTCACCGAGTTCACGTTCCAGGTCGCCAGGCGCATGGCACCAGCCTGCCGTATCGGTGGCCGGACCGCCGGGTCAGCCGCCCGGGGTGTCGCGAGCCGTGCCGGTCAGCCGGTCGGGTTGTCGCCCGGGCGGGTCTGCTCGGCCAGGAACCGTTCCAGCTCGGCGCCGAGTTCGTCGGCGGTGGGCAGCGGGCCGGTCTCGGCGGCGAGCAGGTTCTTCTCGCCGCGACCGCGGGCGAACGCGTCGTACTGCTCCTCCAGCGCCTGGACCAGCGCGGCGGCGTCCTCGGTCTGGGCGACCTGCCGGTCGATCTCGACCCGGACCACCTCGGCGGCCGAGCGCAGCCCGTCGCGCGGCAGCAGCAGACCGGTGCTGCGGGAGACCGAGGCGAGCAGCACCTCGGCGGCGGCCGGGTACTCGCTCTGGGCCACGTAGTGCGGCACGTGGGCGGCGAAACCGAGCGCGTCGCGGCCCTGCTCGCCGAGGCGGTACTCCAGCAGGTGGCCTACGCTGCCCGGCACCTGCACCCGCTGCAACCACGGCTCGTAGCCGGCGATCAGGTCACGGCGGGTGGCGTGCGCGGTGACCCCGGTGGGCCGGGTGTGCGGCACGGCCATCGGGATCGAGTTCAGCCCCACGGTGAGCCGGACGTCCAGCCGGGCGGAGAGCCCGGCGACCGCCGCCACGAAGCGCTCCCACTGCAGGTCCGGCTCGGGGCCGGTGAGCAGCAGGAAGGGGGTCTCGTCGTCGTCGTGGAGCAGGTGCAGCTCCAGCTTCGGCGTGTCGTACGACTCCCAGTGGTCCTCGACGAAGGTCATCATCGGCCGGCGGGAGCGGTAGTCGAAGACCTGGTCGACGTCGAACCGGGCGATCGGGCGGGACTCCAGCGAGGTGAGCAGCTGCTCACGGGCCAACCGGGTGGCGTTGCCGGCGTCGACGAAGCCGGTCAGGGCCTGGATCAGGACCGGCTGACCGAGGTCGGGCAGATCGTCGGTGAGCTCGTAGAGCTCGTGTGGGTCGAGCACCGGTGCGGACCTCCCTGGAATGTGCGTACGGGTCGCCGTTCGTGGACGGCACCCGGTTCGGGGAACGTACCCGCCATCCTGATGCATTCCTTCCCGAGCCGGTCGGGCGGCCGGCGGGCGGGCAGGATCGGGCGGTATCCGTCCATCTCGGCGCACGACCGACCAGCGATGGCCGTTCGGAGGAATAGTCCCTCGGCCGTACGGGCGAGTTGGTGGATCATGGGGTGGTCGCCGGACGATCGCGAGGTTTCCGCCCTCCGGCCGGGCCTTGCGGCGATCCGGAGGTCTGCCGGTTCCGCGAGGTGCGTACCGGCTGTCGCCCAGGTCGCCCCGGTCGTCCGGCCGTGGTCGCCGATTCTGTAACGAGGACCACATGATCACCGTGCGTGATCGGGGTTTCGGCCTGCCTAGCCTCGGTTGATGCGTGACGACGGCACCCTCGACGACCAGATCACCCCCGGTGACCTGACCGACCGTTCGGACGATACCCCCTCATCCGATCGGTGGACAGCTCTCCGCACCTCGGGCACGTACGCCCGCAACCTGCTGCACGGACCGGTCCGGGCCCGGGTGGCGCTCGCCACCGGCGTGCTCTGCTGCCTCGGCCTGGCCACCTTCGCCCAGGTCCGGGGTGAGGCCGCCGACGCGGCGACCCGGGTCGACCCGCTCACCGCCCGCACGGAGGTCGTGCAGCGGGCCGAGCAGGACCGGCCCTCCCGGGACGCGGACCGGACGCCGGCCACCTCGGCCGCGCCGGCCGCCGACCCGGACACCAGCCCCCGGCCCACCCGCAAGCCGAAGCCGGTCGACCCGGCCCCGGTCGCCGGTCTCACCGAGGCCCAGATGGAGAACGCCGAGGCGATCGTCCGGACCGGCCGGAAGATGGGAATGCCCCGCCGCGCGCTGGTGATCGCGGTGGCCACCGCGATGCAGGAGAGCAACCTCTACAACTACGCCAGCGGCGTGCTGCCCGAGTCGCAGGACTACCCGCACCAGGCCATCGGCTGGGACCACGACTCGGTCGGCCTGTTCCAGCAGCGCCCCAGCAGCGGCTGGGGCCCGGTCGGTCGCCTGATGGAGCCCGAGTTCGCCACCCGGCAGTTCCTCTCCGCGCTCGAGCAGGTGCCCGGCTGGCAGCAGATGCGGCTGACCGACGCCGCCCAGGCCGTGCAGGTCTCCGCCTACCCCGAGCACTACGCCAAGCACGAGTGGCGGGCCAGCAGGGTCGTCGCGGCCATCGTCCCGGCCGGGAAGTAGTCTCCCGGCGACCACTGTGGACGGTGGCGGATCCGGCGTTCCGGGGTTCGCACCTTGTCGGTACGGGGTACACATGGGTGAGGCACCACCGACAGGAGGACGTCATGGCTCTGATGCAACGAATCAGCGCGTTCCTGCGCTCACCCAAGGGGCAGCAACTGGTCGAGCGGGGCCGCCGGGAGCTGGCCAAGCCGGCCAACCAGCAGAAGCTCCGGGGCCTGGCGGCCAAGCTGCAGAAGCGCCGCTGATCCGCCGTCTCCGCCCGCACCGACCCCTCGGGAGATGACGTGACCGATTCCGCGCCCGCCGACGGCCAACTGCCCGTCACCCCGCCGCCGGTGATGCCCGCCGCGCCGCAGGACGCCCCGGAGGCGCCGCCGGCCCGGCTCTGGGACCGGATGCGGGAGGACCCGCAGTACGCCCCGGAGCACCTCGCCCTGGAGGCCGTCCGCCGGCTCGGCCCCGAGGCGGCGCAGTGGGCGGCACGGGTCCGGGCCGAGCAGCCCGGGGCGCCCGCCGAGGCGCTGGCCGACCAGGCGGTCCGCCGCTTCGTCAACCGGGCCCGGCTCTCCGGCGCGGTGAGCGGGGCGGCCGGCCTGCCCGGCGCGGTGCTCGACGTCGGTGTGCTGGCCTGGACCCAGGCCCGGATGGTGCTGCACATCGCCGCCGCGTACGGGGTCGACCCGGTGCACCCCGACCGGGCCACCGACCTGCTGGTGCTGCAGCGGGTGCACAAGGTCGCCGAGAGCGCCCGGCTGGCCCTGGGCGTGGCCGCCGGCCGGGAGCGGGCCGGCGCGCTGTTCGGCTCCGGCGGGCAGCACGCGCTCGGCAAGGTGATGCTGCGGCTGGGCGTACGGCTGGCCCAGATGGCCGGGGTGCGGGCCGCCAAGCGGGTCTTCGCCAAGGTGGTGCCGGGCGCCGCGATCATCCTCGGCACCTGGGCCAACTCGTCGGCCACCAAGGACCTCGCCGAGCGGTCCGAGGCCCTGTACCGCCAGTACCGCGCCGGCGTACCCGAACCGCGCCGGCCCTGACCGGGCCGCGTTCTCACTGACCGGGCCGGATCGTGGGCCCGGTCGCCCGCCGTGTGGTCAGCCGGGCCGTGACACTCAGTCGGCCCGGCCCCAGGCCCGCCAGGTGACCTCGGCGAGCCGGCCCTGCCCGGCCGCGTTCGGGTGGAACCAGTCCAGCGGGTTGACCAGGTCCAGGCCGAACCGCACCCGGTGCACCGCCCCGCCGTCGTACCGGCAGCGCGACCCGTACGCCCGGCAGGCCGCGGCGAGTTGGGCGTTGTACGCCGTGATCCGCTCCCGGACGGCGGTCCGCCGGGCCCGGTCGTCGGGGGCCGACGAGGTGGGGTCGGCCAGCAGCGCCGGGCAGACGCCCCGATCCCAGGCCCGAACCGCCCGCGGGTCGGTGTGCCCCACCGCCCAGAGGCGGTGCAGGTCCGGGACGCTGACCACCAGCACCCGCGCCTTCGGCCGGCCGGTGCGCAGCACCCGCAGCCCCCGGTCGACGTCCGCGCGGAACCGCGCCACCGGGGTCATCGCCTCGATCCCGCCCCGGCAGGCGTCGTTGGCCCCGACCAGCACGGTGACCCGGTCCGGGCGGTCGCGTACCGCCGCCTCGGCCTGGCCGGCGAGCGCCGCGGCGCGGGCTCCCGGCCGGGCGTGGTTGAACGCCCGGCCCCGGATGCCCGGGTCGCGGTCCAGCAGCCGCCGGTAGTGGCTGTCCACCCGCAGCCCGTCCCCGGTCGACCAGGAGTTGCGCTCACAGGAGGTGAGCACCAGGCAGGAGCCGAAGCCGGTGCTGATCGAGTCGCCGAGCGCCGCGATCCCGCCCGCCCCCGGCGGGGCCCGGGTCGGCTCGGGCGCGGCCCGGCCCCCCTCGCAGGCGAGGGCGACCAGTGCCAGCAGGCAGGCGACGGCGGCGACCCAGCGTCGAGGCATGGCTTCCCCAGTCCGGCAGCGGAGGGCGACAGCCCGGTAACTCTATGCGTGTGGTGATGGGCGAGGGTCGGCTGCTGTCGGGTATGCGGCAGACGGCTGCCGCGTCCACCCCAGGGGTGGTATGGACCGGGCGGTCAGCGTCGGGCACGCCAGGGCGCCGGGTGGCCGTGCAGCCACCAGTGCAGCGCCCGGGTGATCCGGGGCAGCACCAGGTAGGTCATCAACGGGGTCAGGCAGAGCGTCGTCAGCAGTACCCGCGCGGGCACCGGCACGTCGGCGATGAACCGGCCGGTCAACAGCGTGGCGGTGAGGCTGAGCGGGAAGAACGCCAGCCAGATCGTCACCGCCTGCTTCCAGCGGGGCGGCGACGGCGGCACGGTCGGCTCGACGCTGGCCGCCAACTCCTCGACGCTGCGCTCCCGGGGCGGGTCGAACCAGCCCTCGATGCCGGTACGCCGCTCGGCCCGGGTGTGCTCGACGATGCCCTGCGCCGAGGTCAGCCACCAGCGCCGCTGCGGGGACTCCTCCCACCGGCGGAGCGTCTCGGAGTCGGCGAAGCGGTACAGCATGTGCCACTCCGGCGACCCGGGCCCGGTCTGCACCCAGCCGGCACCGAGGAAGCCCGGGAACGCCTCGGCCAGCGCGGTGCCGGCCCGCATCCACGCCACCATCTCGCTGCTGCGGGCGGGGTCGACGCGCCGGGTCATGGCGACCGTCACCGGTGCCGCGTGGGTCGTGGTCATGACCTCATCCTCCCCGGCCCGGGCGGTGCCGCCCCGGTCGCGACGCACGGCTGTAACGCACCCCACCGGCTCCCCGCGGGGCCGGCCGCGACGGCCGGCCCCGCCTGGTTACCCGGTCCGGCGGCCGGATCACCGCCCGGTTTTCGTCGGTGCCGGGTGGTAGACCCGGCACATGACGCACGACGAGATCCTCGTGCTCGGCGCCACCGGCACCACCGGGCGTCGAGTGGTACGCCGGCTGCGCGCGGCCGGCCGGCCCGTCCGGGCCGCCGGGCGCGGCGGTCCGGTCCGGTTCGACTGGTCGGCGCCGCGGACCTGGTCCGCCGCCATCTCCGGCGTCTCCCGGATGTACCTGATGGCCCCGCACGAGCTGCCGGTCGACCCGGCCTTCGTCAGCCGCGCCGTCGAGCAGGGCGTGCGGCGGATCGTGCTGCTCGCCAGCCGGGCGATCGAGGCGATGGGCGACGAGCGGCTGCTGGCGGCCGAACGCACCGTGCGCGAGTCGGGCGCGGAGTGGACGATCCTGCGGGCGGACTGGTTCGACCAGAACTTCGACGAGGGCGTGTTCCGGGAGGCGGTGCTCGCCGGCGAGGTGGCCGTGCCGGTCGGGTCGGCCCGGCAGGCGTTCGTGGACGCCGACGACATCGCCGCGGTCGCGGTGGCGGCGCTCACCGGGGACGGGCACGCCGGGCAGGTGCACGAGATCACCGGTCCCCGGGCACTGTCGTTCGCCGAGGCCACCGAGATCATCGGCCGGGCCGCCGGCCGGCCGGTGCGCCACCTCGGCGCGGCGGCGGACTACCGGGCGGTGATGGCGTCGTTCGGCGCGCCGGCCGAGCAGACCGAGGCCGAGATCGCGGCGTTCGCCGCGCTGCGCGACCTCGGCGACGCCGAGCCGACCGACACCGTGCTCCGGGTCACCGGGCGCCCACCGCGCGACTTCGAGGCGTACGCGGCGGAGGCGGCCGCCCGGGGCGCCTGGCGAGACTGAGCCCGCGCCCAGGCACCGGCACCCCTTTCGGCGGCGCGGGGCCGAAGTCGCCCGGGTGCGGGCCGGGCCGTCGCGGCGGTTAGCCGCGCCGCTGCCGGGGTAGGTCGGGGGAATGACGAGAGCGCAGCCCCGACGCGCCCGTGGCACGGTCGGCCACGCCTACAGCGCGTTGAACCTCCGGCTCGTGCTCGCCGGCTTCGGCCTGGTGACCATGGCCGTCTTCGCCGTGCTGGCGTTCCGGGCCGACCTGGTCTGGCTGGGCGTCCTCTGCGTGGTCTTCGCGGTGGTCGCCGTCGTCGACATGGTCATCATCCAGCGCCGACGCGCCGCCCGCCGCCGGGAGGAGCCGGGCGTGCGGCACTCACTCTTCGAGTGACAGGAGTACGAGATGCCCATCGCCACCACCAACCCCGCCACCGGACAGCTGCTCAAGACGTACGAGTCGATGTCCGCCGAGGAGGTCGACGCCGCCATCGAGCGGGCCGACCTGGCCTACCGGCAGCTGCGTGGCACGACGATCGAAGCGCGGGGTCGGTGGCTGACCGCGGCGGCGGACCTGCTGGAGGCGGAGCGGGACGCCACCGCCCGGCTGATGACCACCGAGATGGGCAAGACGTACGCGGCGGCCAAGGCCGAGGTGACGAAGTGCGCCACCGCCTGCCGGTTCTACGCCGCCAACGCCGCCGACTTCCTCGCCGACGAGCCGGCCGACGCCCCGGCGGTCAAGGCGACCCGGGCGTTCATCCGCTACCAGCCGATCGGGCCGGTGCTGGCCGTGATGCCGTGGAACTTTCCGCTCTGGCAGGTGATGCGGTTCGCCGCGCCGGCGCTGATGGCCGGCAACACCGGCCTGCTCAAGCACGCCTCCAACGTGCCGCAGACCGCGCTTCTGCTGGAGGACCTGTTCCGCCGCGCCGGTTTCCCCGAGGGCGCGTTCACCACCCTGCTGGTCGGCTCGGACGCCGTCGACCGGATCCTCAGCGATCCCCGGGTCCGCGCGGCGACGCTGACCGGTAGCGAGCGCGCCGGCCGCTCGATCGGCCAGATCGCCGGCCGGGAGCTGAAGAAGACCGTGCTGGAGCTCGGCGGCAGCGACCCCTTCGTGGTGATGCCCTCCGCCGACCTGGACCGGGCCGCCGAGGTCGCCACCACCGCCCGCTGCCAGAACAACGGGCAGTCCTGCATCGCCGCGAAACGCTTCATCGTGCACACCGACGTCTTCGACGCGTTCGTCGAGCGGTTCGCCGCGAACATGTCCGCGCTGCGGGTCGGCGACCCGATGGACGACGCCACCGACGTCGGGCCGCTGGCCAGCGAGGGCGGCCGGGACGAGATCCACGCCCAGGTCCGGGACGCGGTCGACCGGGGCGCGACGGTGCTCTGCGGCGGCGAGCCGCCGGCCGGGCCGGGCTGGTACTACCCGCCGACCGTGGTCACCGACCTGACCCCGGAGATGCGGATGTGGCGCGAGGAGGTGTTCGGCCCGGTCGCCGGCCTCTTCCGGGTGTCCTCGTACGACGAGGCGATCGAGGTGGCCAACGGGACCAACTTCGGGCTGGGCTCGAACGCCTGGACCCGGGACCCGGACGAGCAGGAACGGTTCGCCACCGACCTGGATGCCGGCAACGTCTTCGTCAACGGGATGACCACGTCGTTTCCGGAGTTGCCGTTCGGCGGGGTGAAGAACTCCGGCTACGGCCGGGAACTGTCGGCGCTGGGGATGCGCGAGTTCTGCAACACCAAGACGGTCTGGGTGGGCGAGGGAGCGGCCTCGGCGGGCGCCGGCGCGCACGCGGAGTAGCCGCCGGGCTAGCTGGTTCCGGGCCCCGTGATCCGGCGCGCGGGACAGCTTTGGCCGGACGCCGTGCTGGGTACGGAACGACGTCATGACGGTGTTCGGCTTCCACGCGTCCCACGAGCAGATCCATCCCCGCGCCCTGCTGGACGCGGTGATCCACGCGGAGCGGGCCGGCTTCGACGCCGCCATGTGCTCGGACCACTTCTCGCCGTGGAGCGCCCGGCAGGGCCAGTCCGGCTTCGCCTGGTCCTGGCTCGGTGCGGCGCTGCAGGCCACCACCCTGCCGTTCGGCGTGGTCAACGCGCCCGGCCAGCGCTACCACCCGGCGATCATCGCCCAGGCGATCGGCACCCTGGCCGCGATGTACCCCGGCCGGTTCTGGGCCGCGCTGGGCACCGGCGAGGCGAGCAACGAGCACATCACCGGCGACGGTTGGCCGCGCAAGGACGTTCGCAACGCCCGGCTGCGCGAGTGCGTCGACGTGATCCGGGCGCTGCTGGCCGGCGAGGAGGTCAGCCACGACGGCCTGGTCCGGGTGGACCGGGCGCGGCTGTGGACCCGGCCCGAGCAGCCGCCGGCGCTGATCGGGGCGGCGGTGAGCGTGGCCACCGCCCGCTGGTGCGCCGAGTGGGCAGACGGGCTGATCACCGTCAACGCGCCGGTGCCGCACCTGCGGCAGATGATCGACGCCTACCGGGACGCCGGCGGCCGCGGCCCGCTGCACCTGCAGGTGCACGTGAGCTGGGCGCCGGAGCAGGCCGAGGCCGAGCGGGTCGCGTACGACCAGTGGCGCAGCAATGTCTTCGCCCCGCCGGTCTGCTGGGACCTGGAGACCGCCGAGCACTTCGACGCGGTCTCCGCGGACGTGCCGATGGTGAAGGTGGCGCAGGTGGTCAACGTCTCCGCCGACCTGGGCCGGCACGTCGGTTGGCTGGAGGAGTACCTGGCGCTCGGCTTCGACCAGATCGCCCTGCACCACGTCGGGCAGGAGCAGCGCGCCTTCGTCGACACGTTCGGCGCCGAGGTGCTGCCGAAGCTGCGCACCGCCCCATGATCCTCCCGAGGGGTGGGCGGCCCTAGGCTCGTACGCCATGGAACCACTGTTCGAGGTCGTCGTCTTCCTCGCGATCGCGACCCTCGGCGCGGCGCTGGCCCGCAAGCTGGGCCTCCTCGCGCCGATCGTGCTGGTGGTGGTCGGCCTCGCACTCTCCTACGTGCCGGGTCTGCCGCAGGTGCGGCTCGACCCGGAACTGGTCCTGGTCGGCATCCTGCCGCCGCTGCTCTACGTCGCGGCGCTCGAGACGTCGGTGCCGGCGTTCCGGCTCAACCTGCGGCCGATCCTGCTGCTCGCCATCGGGCTGGTGATCTTCACCGCGTTCGCGGTCGGCCTGGTCGTCCACCTGATGGTGCCGGCGGCGCCGTTCGCGGTCTGCCTGGCCCTCGGCGCGGTGGTCGCGCCGCCGGACGCGGTCGCCGCCACGGCGGTGGCCCGGCGGATCGGGCTGCCCCGGCGGGTGGTGACCATTCTGGAGGGGGAGAGCCTGCTCAACGACGCCACCGCGCTGGTGCTGCTGCGGGTGGCCACCCTGGCCGCCGTGGGTTCCGCGGTCGGCGTTCCCGAGGTGGGGCTGGAGGTGCTCCGGTCGGCCGGCGGCGGCGTGCTGGTCGGCGCGCTCGGCGCGGTGCTCTTCGGTTTCCTGCACAAGCGGATCAGCGACCCGCTGCTGGACAACGCGCTGTCGCTGATCATCCCGTTCGTGGTGGCGTTCGCCGCCGAGGCGATCCACGCCTCCGGCGTCATGGCGGTGGTGGTGACCGGGCTGGCACTCGGCCACAAGCTGCCCCGGCTGCTGTCCGCGGCGTCCCGGCTCCAGCTCGGCGCGGTCTGGCGGCTGGTCCGGTTCCTGCTGGAAGGACTGGTCTTCCTGCTGGTCGGGTTGCAACTGCCGGAGGTGCTGCGCGACCTGGACGAGCCGGTCGGCTTCCTGGTCGCGGTCACCGCGGCGGTGCTGGCCACCGCCTTCCTGACCCGGTTCGTCTGGCTCTTCCCGGCCACCTACCTGACCCGGCTGGTGCCCCGGGTACGACAGCGGGGCGCCGCGAAGTCGGTGCGCTACCCGATCGTGATCGGCTGGGCCGGGATGCGCGGCGTGGTCACCCTGGCCGGCGCGCTGGCCCTGCCGCTCACCGTGGCCGGCGACCAGCCCTACCCGCGGGCGCTCTTCATCTGGCTGGCCTTCGCGGTGATCGTGGTGACGCTGGTCGGCCAGGGCGCCACGCTGCCCATGGTGGCCCGCCGGCTGAAGCTGCCGCCGGACGATCCTGTGCAGGACGCGCTCTCCGCCGCCGCGGTGCAGCAGCGGGCCAGCCGCGCCGCCCGGGAACGCCTCGACGCGCTCGCCGAGACCGCGCCCGCCCCGGTCGTCGAACGGCTGCGCCGGCTGCTCGACGAGCGCACCAACCTGGCCTGGGAGCGGTTGGGTGGCACCGCGCGGGAGACCCCGTCGCAGGCGTACGGTCGACTGCGGCAGGAGATGATCGACGCCGAGCGGGAGGTGTTCCGGGCCGCCCGGGACACCGGCCGGATCCCGGAGGAGGTGCTGGTGCGGGCCTATCGAGACCTGGACCTGGAGGAGTCGTTGCTGCGCCGGGAGGTGGACCAGTGAGCTGTACGCACCTGACCGAGGCGGGCACCGCCGAGCCGTCGACCACCGAGGTCTGCCCGGACTGCGTCGCCGTCGGCAACCCCGACTGGGTGCACCTGCGCGCCTGCCTGACCTGCGGGCACGTCGGCTGCTGCGACTCCTCGCCGCTGCGGCACGCGACGACCCACTTCGAGCAGAGCGGGCACCCGGTGATGCGCTCGGTCCAGCCGGGGGAGTCCTGGCGCTGGTGCTTCGTCGACGAGGAGATCGGCTGAGCGTCGCGCCGGACGCTCCTATGCCGCGTCAAGTGGTTGGGGTGGGTTTTCGAGGCGTCGGTAGAGGTCTCGGGCGACGTAACGCTT
>NZ_JBRIQN010000074.1:0-18156 GCF_052981855.1 Micromonospora sp. LZ34 | reverse complement strand
ACCCACGATCAGCATCGACTCACAACGATGAAATCAGACGGGTCGTACCAACACGTCAACCCCGCGAATGATCGAGGTTAATCGTCACAGAGGGATCAACGGGATGGCCTTGTCAGTGAGCGGCGAGGTCCAGTACGGCGAGGCAGAGTGGGCCTTCACGGTTGGTAAACGGGTTATGCACGACGGTGTCAGGTGACGCGGATGCGAGGACGCGGGTGGCCACCGTCGCATCCTGTTGAGATAGGGCGCCCGCTTGGCGTAGGACGACCGCGAAGAGGTACGTGCGTTGTAGCGGTTGCAGGTCGGGACATGCGTCGGCAATTGGATCCCAGGGGGCCGCGAAGATTGGGCTGTCCTCACGGATGCTCATCGGTTCGCTAAGCGCGGCCTTGAACGCTTCGACGGCGTCGGCGTCCACTCGTAGCCGCCGCATGAGCGGCCTGGTGAACATGGGCAGATACCGGTCTGACATGCCCATGCGGATGCGGATGCGGATGTGGGCGCGGGTGACGATGGCGGGCAGATCTTGCGGGTCGACTGTGCCGAACGCGATGGCGAGCGTGTCGTCCCAATCGCGGTGCTCGCGAGTCGCGCGGTCCGTTCGGAACCACGATTCGAGGTCTCGGAGGGCAGCGATGGACACAGGGTCCTTCGGAAACAATTGGGCATACGTGGCTAGCTTCTCGCTGACGTAGATGCGGCCTGACCCAGTGTCGACCGCGTCTTCAGTGAGGATGGTCTTGAATGCCTCGTCGGGCACATTCCAGCTGTCTCGGTCCAGCAGTGAGTCGAGGACTTGGTCTTGCCGACCGTTTACCGTTCCGCCGGGCTTGGCCACGAGCGCACGGAGGGCTCCTTCGTCGCCCCTGTTCTCTTCCTTGGCCCACAGGAGGAAGCGCCGATCTTGTCGTAGTGCGGCATCGGCGTCGGCCTCGCCGCGGAGCATCTCCGCGATGGCGGGGTATCGCGAAGCTACGGTTGCCAGCGCTGACATGACATGGCGGCGTTGCTCGCTGACGGTTCGACGCTGCCGGGCCGACGTGCTGTTCAGGCGCTCGAAGAGCTCATCACCGAAGTGGACGCGCAGCCGTTCCCAGTTCTCGGCGACCAGGTCTACCAAGATGTGGTCCACGTCACCGTCGTAGAGGACATCGAGCTTGACGCCAGGCACTCGCCCTTCGTGGCCGATAGTCTCCTGGATGCCGTCGCTGAGCGTGAGGTCCCCGAGCATGAGCATGCCGATCCATGCCAGCTGCCGACGCTCTTCGAGTTCGGGGCCGTAGGCGCACAGGTCGTCCTTGATCTCCTTGTGTAGCCATTCCATTTCGGCGGTGAGCGTGTCGGCGCCTGCTACGTCGTCATGGGCTTGCTGGTGACGTTTGATCGCTTGGATAAGCCCGATGAAGGCGTTGCGGCGAACCTCAGTGTCGGGTTCGTTCCTCCACTCCGCCATGACGTCGATGAGGTCGTTCGCGGCGAGCGAGCTGCGTGCCAGTTCGAAGGCGAGGACTTCGCGCAGCTCGGGTTCGATGTGCTTGAGCAGGTTGAGGGTTTTGTCGAGGATTCGGCGGGAGGGTTCGTCGGTCCTGCCGCAGTACGCCCGGAGAATCGCGACCGGAATGGTGTCCGGAATGCCTGAGGTGATGGGCCTTGAGTCGTGGATGAGCTTGTCGGCGAACTCCTGCACCGCTGGTTGCCCGGGCCAGGCGGTGATGACGGCTGGGACGTGCCACATCAGGTGGTGGGGATTCACCGCCGTGCACAGCGCCGCCAGCTCGGCCGGATCGTAGCTGGCGAGCACTTCCCGCGCGGCTTCGCCTTCGGCGCCTGCTTCCCGGGCGGCGTCCTCAAGCCGCTTCCAGGCGTCGGCTACCGCTTCGGCCACGACGACCTGTTCTTCCGTGCGACCACGTTCATCTGGCTGGCGTAGCAGGGATACCAGGACGGCGAAGCCCTCTTTCGGGCCGAGCACGTCGACGGCGACGCCGGCCATGGGCGCGGCGCGTGCGTACTCACCACGAAGTCGGCTGGTGAGGGCTGTACGGACGTGCTGGTCGTCTGCGTACCGCTCGACCAGTGTGCGGGCCGTGGCGTAGGGCCGCCAGGTGTCCAGACCGCGCAACAGCACCGTCCGGTCATCATCGGCTGGCACCAAGTTGGCAAGGCCGGCGACGTTGTACCCCACCGGCTCCCTAAGCTTTTTGTCCACGTAACGGCTGAGCGCCTGTGCGAATGTCGGATCGTCGCGCCACTGCCGGGGAATCATGCCGACGTCGTACAAGATCAGGCCGCGTTCCTCGGGCTCGGCGAGTTCTGCGGCCACCCATTCCTTGAAGCGGCTGTCATCGGCGAAGGCGTTGAAGGCGAGCGTCCACGCAAGCGGTCTGTCGCCGCCGTTGCGTCCGTTCGTCGTCAGGGTCTCCAGCGCGAAGTCGGCTGCCTGCGCGTCGCCGGTGGCGGCGATGTTGACGAGGTTTGCTGCGGGCCACGGCCCGCGGAGGTAGTCCTCGTGGCGGAGCAGTGACAGCAGCCAGTCACGTTCTTCCGGCCGGAACGGCGCGGCGTCACCGTGCGGGGTGTGTTGCAGCAGGTGCAGGCTGACCAGCCGGAGCGGTACGGATGGCTGGCGGCGGGCCCAGTCGATCAAGCGGGTGGTTTCGGGTGTCTCGGCCCAGCCGTTGCCGAGGGCGAGGATGGCGGCGGCTTGCGTTGCCGAGGACGGCCCGGTCGCGGTGAACGCCACCAGCCGGTCGACCAGGTGTGGCTGGCCGCCGAACCGGTGTGCGATGGCCAGCGCCGCGTTGACCTTGACGTTGTCCTCGGGGTGTCGGATGCCCCAGAGCAGGTACTCGGCCGCGACGTCGTCGGTGATGTCGAGATCTCGCAGCGCCCACATAGTCGGTGATGGGTCGGGGCGAGGCGCGGTGAGCCACCGTTTCATGATCGGAAGTAGGTGACTGCGGGCGGAGTGGCTCGCGAGCGTGCCGACGAGCGCGGTGATGAGGTTCGCCCGATGGCGCAGCGAGGGATGGGTATCGACACGTTCGACGAGGCGGTTCGAGTACGCGGTCTGGGATCTCGGGGTGAGCTTGACGCCTGCGGCAAGTGCTTCGGCGAGCAGTTCGTATCCGTCGACGTCTGCCCACGGCCGGTCACTGGCGCCGAGTGCCGCGGAGAGCAGCGGTTCGGTTGCGTGAGGGCTGACCTGCGCGGTCAGTAGTGCGAGGAGCCCGTCGCGCCAGGCCGGATCATGGACGAACCGCCGCACCGCCTCGACCTGCTCGTTGGCGGGCAGCGTGGCGAGGTACTGGCCGGCCATGTGGTCGAGCACGACCCGGTGCAGGAAGCCGAAGGCACCAGCGCCCTGCGACACGACGAGGCCGAACTCGTCTTCCGCCATGGCGAGGACCGCATCGGCGATCTTGCGGGCGGCAGGTTGCTCGTAGCCGAGAACCTCGTCGTCGGTCATCGACTCGACGATGAGCTTGCGCATCTCCGGCTTGGTGACGGCGCCGACGGGGTCCTTGACGCGAAGGCGGTAGGCCACGGCGGCGAACAGCGTGGTCACCTCGGCGGCCGTCAGTGGTCCTCCATCGGCGTGTGAGGCGCGCTGCCGCATCTGGGGATGCTTCTCGATAAGCAGCTCGACGAGCCGCGCGTAGATCTTGAACCGCTGCCGCGGCAGGGGCTCGCCCTGCCATGTCGCGGCCAGCAACGTCAGGAAGAGGGGCGACCGAGAGAGCTCGGCGAGTTCCGGCGTGACCGCGAGCTGGTCGAGAAACGGGTCGGCGCCTGCGCTCCACGTCGACCAAACAGCCGGGACAGCTTCCGGCTGTGTGACTGGCAGGAGGATCCCGGCCGCGATGGTGCGGCGCTGATCGTCAGTCAGCGGCGTGATCTCCGCATGGCCCCACGGGAGCCGCCAGTTGAGCCGGTCGACCGCGTACGGGCGCGTGGAGAGGATCGCTGATGCGTTGGTGCGACCGAGGAACGCCTCCAACATCCCGAGGGCGCGTTCGGCTGCGGCGACGTCGCTCCACTCGTCGACGCCGTCGACGAGCAGCAGCAAGCGATCGTCCTGCAGTGCGCGCCGGACCAGCGGCCACAAATATGCGGCGCTCTGCGACTTCAGCCAGGCTTCGGCAGCCGAAACGAGCGAGTTATCCGTCGACCCTTCCAGATGGCGGCACAGGAACCCGAACGGCAGCCAGATCGGCAGGTCGGTGGCGTGTTCCCGCTGCAGCGCGATCGACTGCGGCTGGGACGAGAGCAAGTCCGTTGCCACGAACCGCAGGAGGCTGGATTTACCCGCTCCCGGACGGCCGATGAGCAGCCGGTACTTGCCTCCGGCCAGCCACTCGTCGGCTCTGACTGAGCCGACCGTGGCCGGCGTGGACTGGGCTGTGCGGTGGAGCAGGTGGCGGGCGGATCTGAACGACTGCCGGCGGGCGCCCAGCCGGGAGGCGATGTAGGTATGCCCGTCGACCGGACCTTGCCCAGGGTGCTGACCCTCACCGGTCGCCTCGGGCCGTTCGGTGTCGAGGATGTTGGACTGCTGACCGTTGGGGTCGACATCCAAGATCACAAACTGTTGATCGGGTTCGGTGTTCTCGCCCGAGTGGACTCCGCCCTGGGCGTAGAAGACCGCCCGATAGAGGTCACGCAACCGGGCGCGTAGGTCTCTGCTGTCCTGATGGGACAGGTTGTTGGTGAGGGCTTGGGCTGCCTCCAGGCCGCAGAAGCGCTCGACCCACGGCCGGCCGAAGAAGTCGTCGACGATGCGAGGATGGTCCTTCAGTAGCGTGGAGACCTCCTGGACACCCCACGGAACGAAGGTGATCCCGAGTTTGGCCAGCCGGTCGGTCTGCTCGCGGATCGCGGTGTCGAGCTTCGTGGCCTGCAGGTCGAACGAGGTGGCGAAATGGAACGCCGCCGTTTTCTGGGCCCATTCGCCCTTCAGTAGGTCGTCAACAGCCTTCTTGATCTTGGCTGTGGTCAGCGATTTGATCCGCCGGGATTGCAGGGTGATGTAGTCCCGGCCGCCGGTTTCACCGTTTGTCAGGTTCAGCGGGAGCCGGGCGTAGGCGTCGATCCCGGCTTGGGCCTGACCTGGAACGCCGAAGAGCTTGGCGTACTGGACCGGCCGGACCGTGTGCAGCAGCCTGAGGAACAGGCGCTCGGCGTCGGGCCAGTGCAGGTCACCGATGGGCAGTACCTGAGCCTTGGTGTCGATCGGTGGTGCGGGAAGCGGCCCGGTAGGGGCAGTCCACAAGAGCGCTTCGGTGCGGTCTGCGCCGTCCGTCTCGTTCACGTAGGCCATCATGTCTTTCCTCTGCCGTAACTCGCGGCGCTCTTGCAGCCGTCCGCACGCGAGACGCCCAATCTTCGCATCGGGTCCGAGGCAGTCCTGCCCTCGCCGCGCGTTCGGCTGGTGGAGGTCGACCTGACCGACCCCGGCGCCCTGGAGGCCCTACTCAACGAGATCCACCAGGCCGGTGAGCCCGTCGCGATCACCATCTTCAGCCAACGACCGACGATCCCGATGAACTGCCACCCGGCCTGCAGATCGGGTGCGGCCACCCTACGCACGCCTTCGCGGTACACATCGCCGATGACGGCGGCTTCCTCAACGATCCAACAGTCGAGACTCCGAGCGGGAGACTCAGCTTCGACCTTGGTGGGGTACCCACCGAGTACCCCACCGAAAATCTGCGGATTCAGCCTGAAACGGCCATACAGATAGCCGCCACCTTTCTCAAGACTGGCGGCGAGCCGCCGCACCTACCCACTGCCGGCGAGTAACCGCGCGCCAGGCTCAAATGCAGCCTTCGCCGGTTTCGCTTGGTCCCGTCACTGCCGCAGGATCCACGGCAGCGGTGGGTGACGGTAGAGTCGCGTACCTCCGGTGTGCTCCCTCCGGCGGGTGGATGGCTCGCCGACAACTGTGACGGGATTCGAAGCGCAGTGACGACGACCACGACCGTGCACGACGTCATCAAGGCGATCCGCGACAACTCGTCAAGCAACCGTGATCGGGGCACCGGCTTCGAGGAGTTGATGCTCCGATACCTGAGCACCGACCCGCAGTGGACCGAGCAGTTCAGCCGGGTGTGGATGTGGACCGGCTGGCCGGGAGCGGCAGCCGACAAGCGGGACGTCGGCATCGACCTGGTTGCGCAAGACCGGGAGACGGGTGGTTACTGCGCCATCCAGTGCAAGTTCTACGAGCCGGACCACACCGTGGAAAAGGCGGATATCGACTCCTTCTTCACCGCCTCCGGCAAGGGTGGCTTCACCCGTCGCCTGATCATCTCGACGACCGACAAGTGGAACGTCCACGCCGAAGCGGCTCTCGCCGATCAGCAGATTCCGGTCACTCGCATCGGGCTCGAGGAGATTGCGCAGAGCCCGGTGCAGTGGCACATGCCCACCCTCGACCACCGCGTCGAGATGACGCTGCGGGCCAAGAAAACACCGCTCAAGCACCAGCGAGAGGCAATCGACGACGTCTTCGCCGGCTTCGCCGCCCGCAGCCGCGGCAAGCTGATCATGGCGTGCGGGACCGGCAAGACGTTCACCAGTCTGAAGATCGCCGAACGGCTGCACCGTGAGCGAGCCACCGCTGGAGAGGCGGAGCACACCAACGTGCTCTTCCTGGTCCCCTCCATCGCCCTCCTCTCACAGAGCCTGCGCGAATGGTCATTCGAATCCGAGGTGACGCTGTGCGCATTCGCGGTGTGCTCGGACACGAAGGTCGGCAAGCAGCGGGCCGCCATGGGCGACGACAACGACATGGCCACGTACGACCTGGCCCTGCCCGCCACCACCGACCCTGACCGGCTGATCGAGCAGATGGCCAGGGTTGAGGCGGAACCAGGGCTGACCGTGGTCTTCTCCACCTACCAGTCCATCGGCACCGTGGCGGCGGCCCAGCGCAAAGGTCTGCCCCGCTTCGATCTGATCGTGTGCGACGAGGCCCACCGCACGACCGGTGTCACGCTGGCCGGCCATGACGAGTCATCCTTCGTCCGGGTCCACGACGACACCTTCCTCGGCGGCGACCGCCGCCTCTACATGACCGCAACCCCGCGGATCTACAACGAGGACACCAAGGCCGAGGCGAGGAACGCGGACGCGCTCTTGGCCTCGATGGACGACGAGACGACGTACGGCCCTGAGTTCCACCGGCTGGGCTTCGGGAAAGCCGTCGAGCGGGGCCTGCTCACCGATTACAAGGTCCTCATCCTCACCGTGGACGAAGGCCGGGTCGCCAGGACACTGCAGCAGGGTCTTGCCGGTGGGGACTCTGAACTGAGACTCGACGACGCCGCGAAGATCATCGGCTGCTGGAACGCGATGGCCAAGCGCACCGGCACGTTCGCCGACGGCTCCGGGTTCGCCGAGGGCGAAGCGCCCATGAAACGGGCCGTTGCGTTCGCCCGCTCAATCGCCGACTCGACGGCGATCGCCAGGCGTTTCACCGAGGTGGTCGACGCCTACGACGACGCCGACGACGAGGTGCTGCGCTGCGAGGTCGCGCACGTCGACGGCACGTTTAACACGCTGCGGCGCAACAAGCTGCTGGACTGGCTCAAGCAGGACCCGGGCCCGGCCCACGCCCGCATCCTGTCGAACGCCCGCTGCCTCTCCGAGGGCGTGGACGTGCCGAGCCTGGACGCCGTCCTCTTCCTCCACCCCCGCAACTCGGTGGTGGACGTCGTTCAATCCGTCGGGCGGGTCATGCGCCTCGCGCCAGGCAAGAACTACGGCTACATCATCCTGCCGGTCGCTATCCCCGCCGGAATGGCGCCGGAGAAGGCGCTCGCCGACAACCAGCGCTTCAAGACGGTGTGGCAGGTACTCCAGGCGCTGCGCGCCCACGACGACCGGTTCAACGCGACCGTCAACCAGATCGAGCTGAACAAGAACAAGCCCGACAATAAGATCGGCATCGGCAGCATCGGCCCTGGTGACGAATCGGTCGGAGACCGCGACGGATCGAGCACAGCCGCCAGCGGCGAGGCCGCGAAGGCGAAGGAAGCCCAGAGCGCCAAGCACATCCAGGAAGCGCTCTTCTCCGTCACAGACTGGCGAGAGGCGATCTACGCCCGCATCGTCGACAAGGTCGGCCAGCGGCAGTACTGGGAAGACTGGGCCCGGGACATCGCCCAAATCGCCGACCGCCACGTCACCCGGATCAAGGCCGCCCTGACGCTGCCTGAGAAGCGAAGCGCCTTCGAGGAGTTCCTCGGCGAGCTGCGGATCAACATCAATCCCGGCGTCAACGAGAGCGACGCCATCGACATGCTGGCCCAGCACATCGTCACCAAGCCGGTCTTCGACGCGCTGTTCAAGGACTACGGCTTCGCCGAGCACAACCCGGTCTCCAAGGCCATGCAGCGTATGCTCGACATCCTCGACGACCAAGGGCTTGACGCTGAGAGCAAGAAGCTCGACGAGTTCTACCAATCGGTGCGCGTGCGCGCCGAGGGCATCGACAACCACGAGGGCCGTCAGCGGGTCATCGTCGAGCTGTACGACAAGTTCTTCAAGACCGCCCTGCCGAAGACCGCCGACGCCCTCGGCATCGTCTACACCCCCGTCGAGGTCGTCGACTTTATCATCCGCTCGACGGAACAGGCGCTAAAAAAGCACTTCGGTCGCACACTGTCGGACGAGGGCGTCCAGATCATCGACCCGTTCGTCGGCACCGGCACCTTCCCGGTCCGCCTCCTCCAGTCCGGCTTCATCAAGCCCGAAGACCTGCTCCGCAAGTACGCGGCTGAACTGCACGCCAACGAGATCGTGCTGCTCGCGTACTACATCGCAGCCGTCAACATCGAGGCCGCGTTCCACGACCTGGTCGGCGGCGAATACCGGCCCTTCGAAGGAATCGTGCTGACGGACACCTTCCAGCTCGCCGAGGGCACGGCCAAGCTGGAAGGGATGGATGTCCTCGAAGGCAACAGCGAACGCGCCAAGAAACAACAGAAGCAGAACATCACCGTCGTCATCGGCAACCCGCCTTACTCGGTGGGCCAAGACAGCGTCAACAACAACAACCAGAACCTGAAGTACAAGGCCCTCGATGAGCGGATAGAAACGACCTACGGGGCCCGAACGAATGCGACTTCGCGACGCACACTGTACGACTCGTATATCCGGGCCATCCGGTGGGCTTCTGACCGCATCGAAGACGAAGGTATTGTCGCATACGTCTCCAACGGTGGCTACATAGATGGAAATACCTACGACGGCCTGCGTAAGTCCCTGATCGGCGAATTCGACGCTATCTACTGCTACAACCTGCGAGGCAACCAGCGCACAAGCGGCGAGCAGTCCCGCAAAGAGGGCGGCAAGATTTTTGGATCGGGTAGCCGGAACACAGTCGCCATTCTTATTCTGATAAAGGGTGGCAAGACTGCCGGAGGGAATTCGCAAGGCGTACTCCACTATCGCGACATCGGTGATTATCTCACCCGTGAAGAAAAGGTGCGCATTATCGGTGGGCAAGACCTCGAAACTGTCGAGTGGCAGGAGACCATTCCCAATGCGGAGGGGACTGGATTAACCAGCGCGACGACCGCTTCGCAACCTTCCAGGCTTTGGGAGACCGAAATAGCGCTGAGGGCTCTGAGCCCATCTTTGCCACATACTCGCTCGGCCTGGGAACCAACCGGGATGCGTGGGTTTACAACTACTCTGAACAGCAATTGAGCACGAACGTGGCGTCGACGATCGACTTCTACAACGGCGAGGTGGACCGGTTCGACGAGCATTGCAAGACCAGGGGTATTACTCGACCACAGACATCGGACGCGGAAACGTTCATCGACCGGAATCCGACGAAGATCAGCTGGTCGTCAAGCCTCATCCCTAAGGTTGCACGACGCAAGAAGCTCGTACTCGACCCAAGTCGAGTAGTCCCCAGTTCTTATCGCGCCTTCTGTCGCCAGAATCTCTATTTTGATCGGGATCTAAACCATCGCCAGGGCAAGCTCCCCCAAATGTTTCCGAGTCCCAGGCATGAGAACTTCGGGTTCTATGTGAACGGGTTCCATGCCACCGCGGAATTCGCCCTCCTGGCAGTGAATCTCATCCCATGCCTCGATCTGTTCGGAAAGGGTGGGTACTTCTTTCCGCGTTATACATACGGCGAATTCGACTCCGGAGACGGGCTTTTCGCCGCCGCAGACCTAGCGGTCGACTACCAGCGTCTGGACAACATAACTGACGCTGCCCTCCTGGACTATCGCCGTCGCTATAGCGACCCGACGATCGTCAAGGACGACATCTTCTACTACACGTATGGATTGCTGCACTCGCCGCAATACCGAGAGAGGTTCGCCGCAGACCTGAAGAAGACCCTGCCGCGTATACCGAAGGTCGTCGACTTCCGCGGCTTTGCCGAGGCTGGCCGAAAGCTTGCCGACCTGCACATCCGCTACGAGCAGGTCGAGCCGCACCAAGGTATTGTCGAGACGGTCGCGGGAGATGCAACTTCGACTCCACTCGACGAGCTGTACCGAGTCGGCAAGATGAAGTTTGCCAAGGCCAAAGGTGTGGTGGATCGGTCGACGATCCTTTACAACCACCGAGTGACCCTCAGCAACATCCCCGAGGATGCGTACCGCTACCAACTCGGCGCCCGTTCGGCCATTGAGTGGATCATCGATCGGTACCAGGTCAAGACCGACAAGGACTCGGGGATCGTCAACGACCCAAACGATTGGTCCGACGACCCGCGCTACATAGTCGATCTCCTTAAGCGGATCGTGACCGTCAGCCTGGAAACCATGAAGATCGTGGACGGGCTGCCATCTTTCGACATTTTGGACTAACGGTGTCGATAGGCCGGGCTTCAGGGGCGGCCCGGACTCGGCGGCCTGACTGCAGCAGGCCAGCCTCCAGGCAGCACGTGTGACCGGCTGGGCCAGCGCGGCGGCGAGCCCCGGGCCCGCCAGCCTGGTGCCGCTCTCCCGTATGGGCTGGTCACGGCGGCCCCGGGGAACGGCCCTGACCAGCGATTCCGGAGCGGTACGGGCGACTCTCCGGTCGGCAACGCCGTCGAGTGGACAGGCGATGCGGCCTGTGGGTAGGAAGGTTTCGTCCCTGCGTCTGCGGTAGACGCTGGACAGAGGACCCGATGCGGCCCCTCGTCGCGCCGGCCAGGCCCAGGTGCGGATCGACGTGCTGAGCCGCGCGAGGTGCTGTCCTGGTCGGCGCCACCGTCTTAGAGGTCCTAACAAAGCCGTGCGACGTGTCGGTACGTGATGATGCAGGTGGCCAGGGCGAGGAAGGCTTCGTGGATGTCGTCGCGGCGTTCCCACCGGATGCGTAGCCGTTTCATGCCGTGGTACCAGGCGACGGTGCGCTCGACCACCCACCTGACCGTGCCCAGTCCGGGTCCGTGGGGTTGACCGCGGCGGGCGATGCGCGGGCGGATGCCTTTGGCTCGCACAGCTCGGCGGTACTTGTCGTGGTCGTAGGCGCGGTCGCCGTACAGGTGGTCGGGGCGCCGGCGGGGTCGGCCGCGCCGGCTGCGTACGGGTGGGATCTTGTCGAGCAGTGGGAGTAGTTGGGTGACGTCGTGGCTGTTGCCGCCGGTCAGTGACACGGCGAGGGGGATGCCGGCGCCCTCGGTCAGGACGTGGTGCTTCGAGCCCGGGCGGGCGCGGTCGACCGGGCTCGGGCCGCTTTTGGGCCACGTCGGGCGGCCCGCACGTGTGAGGAGTCGATCACGGCGCGGGACCAGTTTAACTTCCCGGCTGCCTGCAACTCGGTCAGCAGCAGCTCGTGCAGCCGTTGCCACACCCCGGCCCGGTTCCACTCCTCCAGGCGCCGCCAGCACGTCATCCCGGAACCGAACCCCAGCTGTTGGGGCAGGAACTCCCACTGAATGCCGGTGTGCAGCACGAACAAGATTCCGCACAGCACCTGGGGCTTGACCCCTGATCCTGGACACGGGGTTTATGCGGCCGGGGCCAGCGTAGCCGGCGCCGGCTGGGTCTTCTTTTCGTAGGTGATCGGTGGCTGCTGTCCGAGCCGGGAGTGGCGGCGGACGGTGTTGTAGCGGTGTAGCCAGCGGAACGCGGTCAGCCGTGCTTCACGTTCGTCGGTGAAGGCGCGGCGGCCTTGCAGGGTTTCGCGTTTGAAGGTGGCGTTGAACGACTCCGCGGCGGCGTTGTCGGCGGAGCTACCGACCGCGCTCATCGACTGCCGGACCCCTGCCGCAGTGCAGGCCTGCGCGAAGGCCCGGGAGGTGTATTGGGCTCCGTGGTCGGTGTGCATGATCGCCCCGTCGAGGCTGCCTCGGGTGCGCTTCGCGGCGTGGAGGGCGTCGACGACGAGGTCGGTGCGCATGTGGTCGGCGATCGCCCAGCCGACGAGGCGCCGGGAGTGCAGGTCGAGGACGGTGGCCAGGTAGAGGAACCCGCGGTCCCCGACCGGCAGGTATGTGATGTCGCCGACGTAGCGCTGGTTCGGCGCCGGGGCGGTGAAGTCCCGGCCGATCAGATCCGGGGCCTTCGCCGCGGCCGGATCCGGCACCGTCGTCCGAGTTCGCCGGCGCAGTCGTAGACCCCGCACGCCGAAGCGGCGCATCACCCGCGCGACCCGCTTACGGTTGACCGCCAGACCGGCATCACGCAGCTCGGCGGTGATCCGTGGTGCTCCGTAGGTGCCGTCGTGAGCGGCGTGCACCGCCCGGATCCGGCCCACGAGAGCCACATCCGCGGCCTGTCGGGTGTCTCGCGCGGGCGCGGCCGAGCGCCAGTAGTAGTAGCTCGAGCGGGACACCCCGAGGATCTGACACAACCGCTTCACGCCGTAGCGCTGCTGATAGTCGGCGACGAACTGGAAGCGGTTCACCAGCGCGTCTCCCCGGCGAAATACCGGGCCGCCTTCCGCAGAATGTCCCGCTCCTCCTCCAGCTCCCGGATCCGCCGCCGCAACGCGGCGTTCTCGTCCTCCACCGAGCCGGCCGCCGGCGCAGCCGCCGGCCCGGCCGCTGCGCCCTGACGCCGATCATCGGCGCGGACCCAACTGCGCAACGTCTCCCGGTTGACCCCGAGATCGTCCGCGATCTGCGCGATCGTCGCCCCGGGACGAGACCGGTACAACGCGACCGCGTCGGCCTTGAACTCGGCGGGGTAGTGCTTCATCACCATCTGTCAGGGACTCCTGATCTCCCCAGACCATCACGATCCAAGGTTCAAGTGTCCAGGACCAGGGGGCAACTCCCCCTGTCGATCCGGGATCCGCTTGCGTCCCGGGTGCCGTGGGTTGCGCTCAGGTTTGGGCAGCAACGGCTCGATGCGCTGCCACAGCCCGTCCGGCACGATCCACGGCGGCTGCTCGCCACGCCTCACGACCCGACATCGTAGATCGCCCTCTACAAAGGACGAAAGAGTTAGAGATCATTTTGTTAGGACCTCTTAAACTGCTGCCGAGGGCAGCGAGACCATCGGCCGCCGCAACTTCCTGATCAAGGTCAGGTCCCGGTCGGGTATCGCGTGCACCCGGAGCCCACCGACGTGGAGCGGCAGTCCGCAACACCGACTTCCGCTGGACGACGACATGAGCCGCTCCCTGGCCCTCGGGTTGGCGGCGACGACGACGCCGGCCTCATCGTCGGCGGCATCACCGCCGTCGCCCTGGTCGCCGCCGGCGCGGCGTGGCCGTCAGTCGTGCTCACCCGTCCACCCGGATAAACCGACGGCGGCCCGATTCGGGCCGCCACCCCGGTGCTGCGCGGGGACATTACCTGGACCACCGCATGCACCATCGTCACGGTCCTTGAGGTCACCGCCCTGCTTCTGCTGGCCCCAACGGTGATGGCGGCCTGCGGTGGGCTCGCCGGCGGCGGACCAGGCTCGACGCGGCCGCCCGGCGAATGGCGAACCCACCCGGCCACGTCCACCTCGGCCCGAAAGGTGTCGCCGACAGCGGCCGGCGGCTGCGGCCCAGTCTCACCGACGTCGAGTGGCCCGACCCAACCGGCTCCGCGTGCTGACGGCAGCATCGTCGCCGGCGGATGCCGCTGCGCCAGCCTGGGAGGACATGGCCGTCGACATCTGGGCCCCCGTACTGGCAAGACCACCAGCCGGGCCATCCGCGCCCTCGTCGCCGCCCCGGCCCAGTCCTCTTGACGTTTGGCCGCTCAAAGCCGTGAATCGGTCAACTTGAGGTTTACGATTTCGCGGTGAAAGAGTAGACCGCAACGGCGTGCGTGCCACAGGCCACGTATAACGTGCCGCGACCATTGACCACGTCATTCCGACGGTGGGGGCCGGCGGGTGCAGCCGGCCGCCACCCGCTCGTACGAGTTCGACGTTGCCAGCCTCACCCGCAGCACGAGCGACGTCGACCGGCCGCAGTTCAACCCGCCGTACAAGGCGAGGTGACCACACTGATGCTCCGCCGCCAACGACACGTCGACCAGGCTCTGGACCGGTCCCTCGGCGCATAGGACCGCGTCGGTGAGCTTGAACAACGCGTCCGCATGGCGCACCAGGCACTGATAGAAGTCCCCGCGGAAGCCCCCAGCAACGCCGCCGCATCGGTCGCGGGCGTATCGAGCAACCCAACCCCGCAGGTAGCCGACAATCGTGGCCAAGGCCACGGTCCTTGTTCTTCCCGTCCTTGCCAGGGAACCAAAGGATCACCAGACGGTGGACGGCTTCCGTCTCCACGAAACGCCGAGTCCATAGCAACTATCTCGGCGTCAAAACGCCAGAGGTTGAACAAGCTTAGAGCGTGAAAAAGGAACACTTCATATCCGGCGCCAAGAAGGACAGGGGATTATCTGGTCCAAGTACGTATTCAGGCCATTCCTCGGCAAGGCGCTGTATGTCGTTGGCCTTGTCTTCCCCGCTTCGCCCTGGCCGCAACGCATTTGGCGCCCAGTCAAGGAATCTTTGAATCGTCGTGCTGATTTTGCGAGTGCCAAGGACTGCCGGGATCGTAACCCGTACTGAAGCGGCTAGCGAGTCAAGGCATACATGAACAACGCTGCTCTGAAGATGCTCCGTGTCTTTAAGAAATTGTGAATAGTCGAAGTGGCGCCTGTCTCTAGCCGTGATGACCACGTTGTAGAGCCAGCCCGGCTGGCCAGGGATTCGAGTTGGTGTTGGGCCTGTAAACCAAGGCCGCCTGAGCACATCAACAACGACATTAATGATCGCATCACGGTCAGCCACGCCCACCATCGCCCACTTGCTTCTCTCAACCTGGGCGTACGGAAACTGGTTAAGGTGGACAAACTTCTTTACCACCGGATCCCTTGCTGGCGGTAAGACCGGCCGAGGGTCGTTATAGCTCGCACAGAACTTGAAGAATCCGGAGTCGATATCTTTCATGAGGCGCAAGACGGGTCTAGGTCGTCGTAATGTCCTTGCCTAAAATGGGCCACCCTGTTACGGATCTGTGACACCTCCACGAGCTTCGCCTGCCAGAGATCTTGTGGTGGGAGGTAAGGCTCAAAAAGGCTCCAGTTGTTGTTGATTGTCCGCAGCAGTGAGCCAAAAGTAACGTAGCTGATGGGAAACCGCTCAGGACCTGGCATGTGTGTTAATTGCAGGTCATTTGATAGGGCCTTACCGGGAGGTGCGATCTGTTGATGCCAGCCGCCGCCAAACAACGCCCGCAGCTCTACGTATGCCATTTGCCTCAACCAGGTTTCGAGCTGCCACAGCCGAACGTAGGTCGTCACGACCCGCCGCGGTAACTCCTGGGTGGCCTCTAGTGCTCTATCTACGCCGCTATCCTCACCCGTCATCGGCCTCCACCTTTTGCCGTCCTGCGGCTATAGTAGCCACCAGCGAATCTGCTCGTCCGTTTGCGTTCCGAAGTTGTCGAGGGTCCTGCTCGCCACAATCACCGTGGCGGCTGCACTTTAGGAGTTCCACAAGGATCGCGAACGCATGTCGATAAGGGCGGAGAAGTCTGGGAAGCTTGGACGTCCCAGCAGCGCGGCTGCGGTGACAAGTGAGGCTATAGGGGCATGTCCGGCTGTCACCGTCATCTCGGTGAAGTCGACCTTCATGCCGGTGGCAGCCTCGTCGTCTCCGATGCGCCGCACCCGGACCTCCGTCACTCGGAAGTCGTCCTCTATGTTGCCGCGGATGAGTGCCACGTCTGCGCTGACGTCGCCGCTCTCCTCGGCGCCCACGAAAATGCGGCGGGAGGTACCGCGAAGGTCGACTGCATCAAGCGCAAAGCCTGTGAGGAAAGGGGAGATGTCGTCCCAGCGTGCTGCTGAACTGTCGGTCCGGCCTTTCAAGCGGCGAGCGTCGGAGGTGACAAAGAGT
The DNA here is from genome assembly GCF_052981855.1 of Micromonospora sp. LZ34. Classification (NCBI taxonomy): domain Bacteria; kingdom Bacillati; phylum Actinomycetota; class Actinomycetes; order Micromonosporales; family Micromonosporaceae; genus Micromonospora; species Micromonospora sp. LZ34. The sequence goes on along the minus strand of NZ_JBRIQN010000074.1, from coordinate 1,846 downwards.
CGCCAGGGACCAACCTCGGCCGTCAGCATCCGATTCCGCACGCCCCAGGACGGAACGGGGACGTCCTCAATATAGTCCGGCCCTGCATCTAAATACTCGATGACTTCGCCCGTTGCCCATACGTCACCGTCGTCACTCATCTCCGTGAGGACCTCACGTTCAAGGTATTCCCCGTAGGAGCTGCTGAATACGAGCTGGGCTCGACGGGCGGTCCATCTGTGGGCGTTGGCAACTACAAGTGGGCTTACGTCGACATCAATCAGTTCGGCCCACATGTCTTCGAGCCTCTCTAGGGACATCATCGAGCCTACGTAGGCCCAAAGTCGCGGATTTGCGTTGGCTGTCTCGTTGGAAAGCAGGTACGGCAGAAGAACTCGAAGCTCGACATCCGAAAGCTGCCCTCCCGTGGGCGCCAACGTGTCTACGGCTTGGCGCGATAATCCGAACCGTAAGAGTTCCACTGCTCTTCTTAGCCGCATGGCGGCATCGGGAGCGAATAGGTCACCGGTGGATCGTTCGAAGGATGCCAGGAACTGCTCGGTGAGAACGCCATCTGCAGCTGGCGGAGTAACGCTGCGAGTTAGGCGCTCTGCGTCTTCGCCAGTCAGCAGGCCTCGGCCGCCCTTCAGCAAATTGGCTTGGACGAGGCGCAGCAAGGGAGTTCCCTCGAAATGGTACGGTACCGGTGACCCCAGTGCATCGGTTGGCGAGGCGATGTCAGCTAACGAGGCAACATCCGTGACCAGCACCCGTTTGGCTTGGCGTGCCCTTTCGCGTAGGAGGTCGAACCGAGGCGTCAGCTCGGTTGGTGAGGTGAGTGAGAGGACGACTGGCTCGCGCGGCGCAAGGCTTCTAACGTCCTGCTCAACTACGTCAGGCTGCAAAGCATTGCGAAGGAAGATGGGACGCTCGTCGCGCTTGCCGGCATCATTCCATTCCAGCACGAGATCCGGCATGTAGGAGTGGTTGTAGTAGTCCGTAAAGACGAGCTTTGCGTCGGGGCTGAGTGATTGAACCTCAAGTGCAACGGCGTCCTTAACGCCAGTCACGATGTCTCGCGGGTTGGTCGATTGCATAGCCGAGCGGATTCGCTCCGTCACAGCCTCGCCGTGGGCACTCATTTCTTGCCCTTGCGGTTGAGCTTACTCTCCACCAAAGCTAACTCTTCTGCGGTGAGCATGAGCCCCTCCTGGCGCTTGTGCAGGACGAGTAACCAGAGACGGTCTGAGACCGTTGCCAGTAGGTCTGCATCAATCGGCTCGCCGTCCAGGGCCTCCCGATGATGGCTCTCGAGGGCCGTCTTGATGCGCTCGGCCGAAGTCAGTTTCACCCAATCCGTTGAGTTAAATGGATGCCTGGTGATCCACATGAACTCGCGGCGAGCGTCTTGGCCGTCCTTGAGGTCCTGCGCCGTGATGCTGTAGGCATTCGCGAGGAACTCCCAGTACTCGATGCCTTGCTTCCCCCCAGAGCTGTCGTAGTCCTTGACCTCGACGTACAGTGGCGTGGGCGGGCTTGTGTGAATTGAACCGAAAAGGTCATATCGCTTGACCTTCTTGTCAAGCCGTCGGAGAGTGCATACGGGAGCGTTGTTGTAGACGTCGAAGGGTAGCTCGATCCACGTTGTGCTCTCGAGCCATCGCTTCGCAAGATCCGCGCCATCCATGCCCTTCTTCTGCACGGTCTCGGCGACAGACATGGTCACAGGATAGACCGCTCCGTAACGGTCCGCCGTCCCCTGAAAAGCCGTCTGGTCGCCGGGTTGGCCCCAGGGGCCCGGCAAAGTCCTCAGGTGATGCCGAGTAGGGCGAGTGGTCGGTTGCTGTCGCGGGCGTGGTGGCGGTTG